>JAPLPF010000164.1 GCA_026400325.1 Rhodobacterales bacterium | reverse complement strand
TTCCAGGCTGGTGCGGTCTTCCTTGGTCGGATAGCGCTCGTCGGTCAGCCATTCCTTTTCCGACCCCCACCAGATGTCCTTTTCAGGGGCCCAGATATCCTCGCGGCCAAAGCCGAAGCCAAAGGTCTTCAGGCCCATCGAGTCGTAGGCAATCGTCCCCGCCAGCGCCATCAGGTCGGCCCAGGACAGCCGGTTGCCGTATTTCTTCTTGATCGGCCACAGCAGCCGCCGCGCCTTGTCGAGGTTGGCATTGTCCGGCCAGCTGTTCAGCGGCGCAAAACGGTGGTTGCCGGTCCCGGCCCCGCCCCGGCCATCGGCCATCCGGTAGGTCCCGGCCGCGTGCCAGGTCATCCGGATGAAAAGGCCGCCATAGTGGCCCCAGTCGGCGGGCCACCAGTCCTGGCTGTCGGTCATCAGCAGGGTCATGTCCCGCTTCAGTGCCGCAAAGTCCAGCTTCTTGACCTCTTCCTGATAGTTGAACCCGGTCAACGGGTTAACCTTGGTGTCGTGCTGGTGCAGGATGTCAAGGTTCAGCGTCTTCGGCCACCAGTCCGTGACCGACGCCTCGGTCGTGGTGATGGCACCGTGCATCACCGGGCATTTGCCCGACCGTCCAGAATCGTTGCCGTCCATCTTGCTCTCCTCGTCAGCTTTTGCCAGGTTTGCCGGGGAACATAGGTGGTTTCTTCAGCAAAGGAAGTGCCCGAATCCCCGGATGTTGCCAAAGGGCTAGCACGGCAGGCCAAGGATTGGAAACGCTGCGACCAGGGCGGCGACCAAGGCTTTGGAAATTGGGCCAACCCCCCGCTTCAGGCCGCCCAGGTCCTCTCCAATACGCGCAGCCAGTTGCCGTGGGCAATCTTGCGGATCAAGGCGTCTCCGAGGTCCATGTCGCGCATCGTGTGCACAAGAAGCGGCAGACCCTCCACCCCGCCAATCCCTTTTGGCACCGTCGCGCCGTCGAAGTCCGACCCGATGCCGACGTGATCCTCGCCTGCCAGTTCAAGCATGTGCTCGATATGCCGCTTGACCGGGTCCAGCGTCATGTCCGGGCTTTCCCGTCCGTCCGGTCTCAGAAAGCAGGTGGCGAGGTTGAGGCCCGCAATTCCGCCGCTTTCGCCGATCGCGGCAAGCTGCCGGTCGGTCAGGTTCCGGCTTGAGGCGCAAACAGCCTGGGCATTGGAATGGCTGGCAACCAGCGGCGCATCCGACAGCCGTGCCACCTCCCAGAACCCGGCTTCGTTCAGGTGGCTGAGGTCCAGCATGATCTTCAGCGCGTTGCATTCCCGCACAAGCGCCTTGCCCGTGTCGGTCAGCCCCGGCCCGGTATCCCCGGTCGAGGGAAAGCGGAACGGCACGCCATGGCCAAAGATCGTCGGGCGGCTCCAGACCGGACCCAGCGACCGCAGACCCATGGCGTGAAAGACGTGCAGCGCGTCCAGGTCGGGGCCGATGGCTTCGGCGCCCTCGAAGTGCAGGACCCCTGCGATGACCCCTTCCGCCATCGCGGTACCGATTTCGGCCACGTTCCGGCACCAGCGGAAGTGACCCTGCGACGCCCGCTCCATCCACAAGAGGTTGCCCAGCATTTCGATTGCAACCGGCTGCGCGCTGCGATGGTCGATCAGCTCTGGCAGGGCGAGGTCATAGGGCGGGCTTTCCATCAGCCGCTCCAGCGCCGCCAGATCGCCGGTTTCGGGTGACGGAACCCAGACCGCAAAAAGCCCGCCTGCAAAACCGCTCGCCCGCATCCGCGGCAGGTCCAGATGCCCGGCACCCTCGCCCCGAAGCCAAAGATCCTCGCGCAGGGACCCTGCGCCGGAAATCTTCAGGACGATGTCATTGTGGCCGTCGAAGACGGGAACGGGGGCGGTCATGCTGGGGTCCGGGCCAATGGAAAAGGAAGACTGCCGTCGCAGTCAAACGCCTTTGCAATCGACACGCAAGGCGGGCCGCTCTGCCGAGGGGGGACCGTGGCAAGTCCTGTTGACTGGACCGGCAAGATGGATCATGCGTTCATCATGCTGGGACACGCCCTCATCAGCCTGCACCGTATGGTGCTGCTTGCCGTCATAGCTGTCGCCCTGATCGCGACCGGCTTTGCGCACCGCGTTGCCGCACCGCAGGACGAGGCCCTGGCCTTCGCGCTGGCAAACGGTGGCAGCCTTGCAGACATCTGCGGTGATCAGCCGGGCGGACGGTCGGACGGCGGTGCCCTTTGCCTGGCCTGCCAGATTGCCGGAACGGCCGACCTGCCGCCAGTACAAGGCGCGCTTGTGGACGTTGAGCTTGCCTTTGTGGCCAAGGTCATCGCTCCGCGTCATGCCATGGCGCTGCCAAGGGTCCTTGACCTTGCAAACAGCCCGCAAGGCCCCCCCGTCGCCTGACCGGCGGCGAAGCCCAGTGCCGCGTTTCCCCGTCTTCACCAGCAAAGCCCGGGCGGCTTTGCACGATCCTGCGTATGGTCCAAGGCAATCGGACGTTGATCACGTCTTTTGCCGTCAATGGTCCCCGCATTTCCAATCCCCCGAAACGGAGCATTCCCGATGAACCGACTTCTTACCCTTGTCGCTGCCATTTTCCTGACAGTCCCCGCCTTCCTGGCAGTCCCCGCCGTTGCCCATGAGATAACGGTCGGTGATCTGCAGATCATCCACCCTCACATCCCGCAACCCGCCGCCAGCGCCAAGGCTGCCGGGGGCTTCATGGCCATCGTCAACAACGGCACGGAACCCGATCGCCTGATCGGGATCGAAAGCGACATCGCGGCCAAGTCCGAGGTGCATGAAAGCAAGGTTGACGCGGCTGGCATCGGCACGATGACGCATGTCGACGCTCTCGAGATCCCTGCCGGTCAGACCGTCAGTCTGGAGCATGGCGGTTACCACATCATGTTCATGGGCCTGACGGGCACGTTGACCGAAGGCGAGATGTACAAGGCCACGCTGATCTTCGAACGCACCGGCAGGGTAGAGATCGAGTTCATGATCGACCCGCCGACAGGCGAGGGTGAAATGGATCATTCCAAGATGGATCATTCCAAGATGGACCACAGCGCCGATGGTGATGCCGCCCATGGGGACCATGCCGCTGCGGCCCCGGCGATGACCGGCGATCCGCTGGTCGATATCGAGGCGTTGCTCAAGGCTCAGTTCGACACGCCGGAAAACCCGCTGACCGTGGCCCCGATCACCGTGCAGGGCGACGTTGCCATCGCCGGCTGGTCGCAGAACGGCATGGGCGGGCGCGCCTTCCTGCGCCAGGACGACAAAGGCTGGTTCGTCGAGCTTTGCGCGGGAAAGGGCCTCCTCATGCCGGAAATGCTGACCGGCCTCGGTCTGGCCGATGCGGACGCTGCCAGCCTGCTGGCCGGTGTAACGACCGCCGAGGCCGCTCTTGGGCCCGATGCCATTGCGCTGTTTGACAGTTTCGATGGAGAGTTGTTCATCGGACGTGACGGGCAGGGGCATGAACATGGGGCCGCGACCAACTGAAGACCCAAGACCGGGCGAGGTCGTGCTGGACGCCGACCCCGCCCGCTCTGATGACGCGCGGCTTTGCTTCATCGGGCGGCTTGCCACGCCATGGTCGCGGGGAAACTGCCCGAAGAACCTGATGCAGGCGCGCGCGCGGGGTGGGGCGTTTTCGGCCCTGATCGACCCGCCGTTCCGTCCCGGCCTTCAGGGCCTTGAAGCGGGGCAGGTGGTCATCCTGCTTTACTGGACCGGGGCAGCCAGACGCGACCTGATCATGCAAAGCCCCGCCCACCGCGATGGCCCCGCCGGGGTGTTCTCTCTTCGATCCCCTGCGCGACCCAATCCCGTTGCAGTGGCGGTGGTGCGCCTCCTTGAGATCGACGCCGACGCGGGCCTTCTGCGCCTTGACGCGATTGATGCCTTTGACGGCACCGCGCTTGTGGATATCAAACCCTGGCTTCCCGGTGTCGACGTGCCCCCCGCTGACCGCTGACCGCGTCATGCAAGTTTCATCTTTGCGCGAAGCAACTGTCACACTCCCGCTCTAGGACAGCCCGAGACAATCGGGGGCTGTCGATGCTGGAAGTGCGGTCGGTGACACGGATGTTCGGCCAGAAGGCTGCAGTTGACAACGTCAGCTTCTCCGTGGACAGCCCCGCCTTTGTCGGGATCATCGGTCGGTCCGGTGCCGGCAAATCCACTTTCCTGCGCCTGATGAACCGGCTGATCGACGCATCGGCCGGCGAAATCTTGGTCGATGGTCGCAATGTCCTGGCACTGAAGGGCGGCGAGGCCCGTGCCTGGCAGGCCCAATGCGCAATGGTTTTCCAGCAGTTCAACCTTGTGCCAAGGATGGATGTCGCCTCGAACGTCCTGCATGGCATCCTGAACCGCCGCTCTACGATGCAGGCGATGTTCAGCCTCTGGTCCCGCGCAGATATCCTCAAGGCGCTCGACATCCTTGATCGCCTTGGCATCGCAGAACAGGCCCCGAAACGGGCCGAGGCGTTGTCGGGCGGCCAGCAGCAGCGCGTCGCAATTGCCCGGGCGCTGATGCAGGACCCCAGGATCATCCTGGCGGACGAACCCATCGCCAGCCTTGACCCGATGAATGCCCAGATCGTCATGGACGCGCTGAAGAAGATCAACGTCGAGGATGGCCGCATGGTGATCGCCAACCTCCACACGCTGGACACCGCGCGGCGCTACTGCGACCGGGTAATCGGCATGCGCGACGGCCGCATCGTCTTTGACGGCACGCCCGACCAGCTGTCCACCGGCGTTGCGCGTGAAATCTACCGCGCCGACGACAGCTTCAACGAGGACGCCACGTCGACCTCGATCCCAACCGACACCAGGGCGGACCGGTCTTTTGCCGACGTCATGCTGTCGTGACCTTGAACCACCCCACAACCCACCCGCCAAACCACGGAGCGACCATGCAAAAGCTGCTGACTGCCACGGCCATGACTGCCGTCCTTGCCACTTCGGCCTTCGCCCAGGAAGCCATCACCGAATTCAACATCGGCATCCTTGGCGGCGAAAACGCTCAGGATCGTCTGACCTCGAACGAATGCTTCCGTGCCAAGATGGAAGCCGCCCTTGGCGTTCCGGTCAAGTTGTTTACCCCGGCCGACTATGACGGCGTGATCCAGGGCCTTCTTGGCGGATCATTGGACTATGCCTGGCTTGGTGCCTCGGCCTATGCCAAGATCCAGCTGACCGATCCTGAAGCCGTTGAAGTCAAGCTGACCAAGCAGAACGTCGACGGCTCGACCGGATACTATTCGATCGGCTTCACCCGCAAGGACACCGGCATCACCTCCATCGATCAGGCCAAGGGCAAGATCTTTGCCTTTGCCGACCCGAACTCCACTTCGGGCTACCTCGTCCCCGGTGCCGAGCTGACGGCAAAGTTCGGTCCGCTTGACCAGTTCTTCTCGGAAGTGAAGATGTCCGGCGGCCATGAACAGACCATTGTCGGCGTCGCCAATGGCGATTTCGATGCGGGCGTGTCCTGGGCTGACGGGCTTGGCAACTGGGAAGACGGCTACAACTCGGGCGCCTTCCGCAAGGCGGCAGACGCAGGCCTTGTCGACATGTCGAACCTTGTCGAGATCTGGCGCTCGGCCATGATCCCCGAAGGCCCGATGGTCGTCCGCAAGGCCCTGCCGCAGGACGTCAAGGACAAGGTTACGTCGCTGACCGCCGACCTGTGGGAAACCGACAAGGACTGCGCCTACGCCGTCGCCGCTGGTGATGCGAAGGACTTCATCCCGGTCGAGCCTTCTGCCTACGATGGCATCCTTGCCGCCCGCAAGCTTCAGGAAGGCATGTAAGCCCTTCTGATCCGCCGGACCCCGCGCTCCCCGGGGTCCGGCGTCCCTCTTTCCGGAAGATCCCATGGTTGATGTTGCCTTCGGTCCGGAACAGGGCCAACGCCCCGATCTGTCCAACAACCGCGAGGCCTATCTCGATCTCGTCCGCCGCAAGCGGATGTATGGCGGCATCCTTCTGGTCATCTTCATCGCCCTGATGGCCTCTGGCTGGTCGCTGGCCGAGGACCGCAACGCCGGCGGTTTTCTGGAAGGCCTGCATCAGATCTTCGACTTTCCGGCCGAAGTCTTTGCGGAAGCCTGGCAAAAACTTGACCTTCTGCCGGGGATATTCATCGCCCATATCCCGGCGTTGATCGAAACCCTGAACATCGCCGCTGTCGCCACGCTTCTGGGGGCGATTGCCGCAGTATCGCTTTCGCTGCTTGCAACCCGCGGACTTGCCCGCTGGCCCCGGCTGATCCCGGTCTTTCGCCGCACGATGGACGCCCTGCGTGCGGTGCCGGAAATCGTGATCGCACTGGTCCTGATCTACATCCTTGGCGGTGGTCCGGTCCCTGCGGTCATCGCCATCGCGCTGCACACTGGCGGTGCCCTTGGCAAGCTGTTCTCGGAAGTGGCCGAAAATGCCGATCTGAAACCGGTCGAAGGCCTTGCTTCGGTCGGGGCCAACTGGTCGCAGCGCATGTGGCTGGGCGTGATCCCGCAGGTGGCACCGAACTGGCTGTCCTACGCGCTTCTGCGCTTCGAGATCAACGTGCGCGCCTCGGCCATCCTTGGCTTCGTCGGCGAAGGGGGCATCGGGCACGACCTGAAGATTGCCATGCAATGGGGTCAAGGCCGCTATGACGAGGTGGTGGCGATCTTCCTGCTTCTGTTCCTGACCATCGTCGTGATCGACCAGGTCTCGGACCACTACCGCCACAAACTGGTGAAGGGCTCGCAGGCATGACGATGATTGCCACGTCCCCTTCGCTGGCAGACTCGGTCGCCCGCAGCTTTGACGCCAAGCGCCGCATCGCCTTTGCGATCCCTGCCATCATCATCGCTTACCTGATCTATGCCGCGATCAGCTTTGACATTGCCGGCCTCGCGCAGCGCGCCCGCTTCGACAACGCGGCCGTGCTTCTGTCCGACTTCTGGTCGCACAAGACCCATGTCACCCGCGACAACCGGACCGGCACGGTCGTCGTCGCGATCGAGGGCGAGAACAAGGGCACCTATCCCGAAGGCATGCTGCCTGATTGGGTGACAATCGTCGGGGATGTCACCACCGTCGACCTTGGGACAGGTCACGTCGTCACCTACGATGATGCCGGGGCCCGTTTTGTTGTGCCTGGCTACGGCACCATCGACATCCGGCCGGTCAACGGCAAACCCGTCCTCACCGCGCCCCAGCCGATCCCCGACTGGATTTCAGTCGCTGAAAACAAGGTCAGCGTCACCACTGACGCGGGGCGCTTCAGCTATTCCCGCTCGAAGGTCGAGACGTTCCGCTATCAGGCGGGGTGGGAACTTTGGTTCTTCACCCTCGACAGCTCGTTTTACGGCAAGGGCCTTGGCGAACTGGTTTCGCTTGCGGTGGTGGGGGACCGGATCGACCCTGACCGGTCGAACTCCGGTTACATGCTGTCGGAATTCTGGACCAACAAGATGTGGCGTCATGGCGATGTCGCCTGGGCGATCTTCGAGACGATCCTGATGGCCTTCCTCGGCACCATGACGGCGGCGCTGGTCGCGCTGCCGCTGTCCTTTCTTGCCGCGCGGAACTTCATGCCACTGGGGGCCTTCCGCTTTGCCGCCCGACGGATCTTCGACTTCGTGCGCGGAGTGGATGGGCTGATCTGGACCATCATCCTGTCGCGCGCCTTTGGACCTGGGCCGATGACCGGGGCCATCGCGATCGCCATCACCGACGTCGGCAGCTTCGGAAAGACCTTCTCGGAGGCGCTGGAAAACATTGATGAAAAGCAGGTCGAGGGCATCCGCTCCACCGGCGCGAACGCCACGTTGCGCGCCCGGTTCGGGGTGATCCCGCAGCTGATGCCGGTCCTGCTGGCGCAGGTGCTGTACTACCTCGAGTCGAACACCCGCAGCGCCACCGTGATCGGGGCCATCGTCGGCGGCGGTATCGGGCTTTTGCTGACCCAGGCGATCCAGACGCAGAAGGACTGGGAAGAGGTCGCCTATTACATCGTGCTCATCATCCTGATGGTGATGATGATGGACAGCCTTTCGGGCTGGCTGCGCCGCAAATTGATCAAGGGGGAATGACCCATGTACGACCGCGACCTGAGGGCCTGGTATCGTGACCTCTTTCTCTACCCCTCGGCCAGGCATCGACCCGGCAACCGGCCAACGCCCCCCGATGTCCGGGCTACGGGGGCCCGGGCGCGGCGGTCGCTGGCACGCGACGGCGCGGCCAGCGGGACCTTTCTTGTCGGAGGCGATAGCCAAAGGCCTGGCGAGCATGACCCTGCAAGCACCCCCGGCTGAACCGAACCGGGATCTGGACCCGATGTCCGAAACAGGGCCCAAGCCGGGTGCCCGGTTATCCTGCGACGGTGGCGTGATCCATCCTGGCGCGCATGTCACGACTTCGACGTTCGAGCCTTGGACCGAAGTGGGCGAAGGGGCCCGCATCGTGAATTGCACCTTCGAGGCCTATGCCTATTGCGACCGCTTCGCCGACATCGCGAACACCACTGTCGGTCGCTTTTCCAACATCGCCGCGATGACCCGGATCGGCCCGACCGACCACCCCTTCACCCATGCGGCCCAGCACCATTTTCTGTACCGGTCCAGTTATTACTGGGACGACGTATTGGATGACCCCGCGTTCTTTGCCGCCCGCGCCGCCCGCCGCACGACGCTTGGGGCCGACTGCTGGATCGGCCACGGCGCGATCATCAAGCCCGAAGTGGCAGTCGGGATCGGGGCCATTGTCGCCGCAGGGGCGGTGGTGACGCGCGACGTCGATCCCTTCATGATCGTGGCGGGCTGCCCGGCACAACCGCTGCGGGCCCGGTTTGACCCCCAGATCATTGACCGCCTGCTCGGCCTGTCCTGGTGGACCTGGGACCACGCCCGGCTGCGCGCCGCCCTGCAGGATTTCCGGGCGCTGAAGGCCGAGGCGTTTCTGGAAAGATACGGCGCCTAAAGCCTGTCTGACGCAGATAGAGGCGGCAGTCAGGCTTCAGCCCCTTGCTGGCCGCCTGTCTTTCAACAAAACCGGAGTCCACTTTTGGCGGACAGGCCTTACCGGCTTGACGCGACCCGCCGCGCAAGTTCACCCGACAGGTGGGCGATCCGACCGTCGGACAGGGTCATCTCGACCCGCCGCGTTTCGGGGTTCAACGCCACGATGTCCGCGCGCAGTCCTTCGTCCAGCCGCCCACGGTCGCCGAGACCCATGATCCGCGCCGGGGCCGTGGAGATCATGCCCCAGGCCCTTGGCAGATCGCAAAGCCCCGCATCGACCAGCGCCCAGGCCGCCTGGGGCAGGGCGGGATAGTAGTAATCCGACATCAGAGCATCGACGAGGCCATCAGCCACCAGCCACGCCGCGGAAATGTTGCCGGTCTGACTGCCACCCCGCACCACGTTCGGCGCGCCCATCAGCACCGGCTCACCGGCCGAATGGGCTGCCAGGGCGGCTTCAACGGTGGTCGGAAATTCCGAGATCGCGGCTCCGATCCCGCGATAGAAGGTGCGGGTTTCGGCGCTGGCATCGTCATGCGACCCCATGGTGACCCCGCGTGCCGCCAGCCGACCGGCGATTGCCGCCAGGGCTGCGGGAACCTGCCGCTCCTGTGCCTCGGCGGCGCGGACGATGGCCAACATTTCCTCGGCCGTCCGGCTGGTCTGCGCGGCCCAGCTGGCAAAGCGGTGCGGCCGGGTCTCGGCCATTTCCACCGCCTCGGGCAGATGGTTGTTGAAGACGACGAAATCGACACCATGCGTTGCAACTGCTGCCAGCACCGCTTCGTACTGGTCGATCACATGGGTCTCCAGCCGAAGCTGCACCCGGACATCGGCCAGAAGGTCGGGCCTTGCGCGGTCCAGCGCGGCCAGAAGGGCTGTGGCCGCATCGCCCGACCGGAAGCCGCCTTCCCAACTCCAGCTTTGCGCCAGCCAGGCGGTCGTGATCCCGTTCGCCGCCAGTTCGGCTGCAACCGAGACCAGGCCCTTCGCCTTGTCGAACGGTGCGGTCGGGCGGGGCGACAGGTGCCGCTCGAACCCGTCGCCATGCAGGTCGATGATCCCCGGCAGCAGAAGGTATCCCGACAGGTCCACCTCGCGCGCCGGGCTTTGGCCGATCCGGCCGTCGGAAATGGTCAGGGGATGGTCATGCAGGGCCCCATCCAGCAGGACGTGGGCATTCACCAGGCGGGTCGGGGCAAGTCTCGGCATCAGGGCATCCGGATATGGGGTCAAGGTGACAGTGGCATGACTGCCTGGGCAGCGACGGTCAGCGTGACCCGGTCCCCCGCGAACCAGGTGATCCCGTATTCGATGGGCACCCCCGCGTGATCCACGTTCACGGCAACCGACCGCAGGACCGCCGCCCCGGGACGCAGAAGGAGTGCAAGCGCCAGCACCGGATCGGCAAGCTGGGCTGTCAGCCGGGTCTCCTTGCGCGTATAGTCGGCCAATCCCAGCGCCGCCAACGCACGCGTGACCGAGCCTTCGGCAGCCACCAGCGTCGGCAGGCCCGGAAATCGTGCAGCCGGAAACGCAGACCGGAACGCCGCCAGAGGGTGGCCGTCGGCCAGCGAGAGTCCTTCGACCACATGCACCATTGCACCTTCGGCAACAGCAAGGGCGACGGCCTCTTCGGCATCGGCGGGGCGGGTCTCGGCGCGGGTGATCCGACGCGACGGCGTTTGCCCGACGGACAGCACGTTTTCATGAAAGCGCACGCGCTGCCCAAGCCGGTATTCGGTCGGTCGGGCGGTCACGAACACCCCAGACCCCCGACGTGCGTGCACAAGCCCCGTGTCCGCAAGCACCGCCAGCGCATGCCGCACCGTGTGCCGGTTCACGCCGAACCGGGCGGCCAGCGCCGCCTCGGTCGGCAGCTTGTCCCCGGGACGATAATGACCGCCCCGGACTTCCGCGGTCAGGGTCTCGGCAATCGCCGACCAAAGCGAGCTTCGGGTCAAGAGCTTCTCCCGTCATCAAAAATTCACAACTTTCCCCTTGGCCTTGGTTGCAGGGAGGCGTAGTATTTGTCTAGTTGTATAGTACATTAGACAACCTTTGCAAGATGTCGAGGACCCATGGTCGACGTAGACCCGAACGCCCGCAAGGACTGGATATCCACGCTCGCCAAGGCCGCGCCAGCCCGGCTTGCCGGCCTGATCGGGGCACTTCCGGCGCATGACCTGCTGCGACCGGCCGAAGTGGGGGCCGTGATGGTGCGCGGCCGGATTGGTGGCACGGGCGCCCCCTTCAACCTTGGCGAGATGAGCGTGACGCGCTGTTCGGTCCGGTTGGTGGACGGCACAGTGGGGCACGCCTGGGTCCAGGGACGCGACAAGGACCACGCCTTGCGGGCGGCAGTCGTCGATGCGCTGATGCAGACCCGGGATGCGCAGGACATCCAGGCGCGGGTGATCGCCCCGCTGGCCGAAGAGGCGCTGCGCACGCGGGCTGCCCGGGCCGAGAAGGCCGCCGCCACGAAGGTCGAGTTCTTCACCATGGTCAGGGGGGAAGACCTGTGACTGCAAATGCCTTGACCGGCGGGTTCGGCGCTCCTTCGATCGACTCTGCCCGCGCCTTTCGCCAGATCCTTGAGGCGATGGCGCGCCCTGGCACCATCCGTCAGGTTGCCGGTGCGGCGCCGCCGGCGCCGCTGTCGGTCGCTGCGGGCGCTGTCCTTCTGACCCTGGTCGATCCGACGACGAAGCTGCATCTGGCCGGGGCCGCCGACTGCACGCCGGTCCGCGACTGGGTGGCCTTTCATCTTGGCGCGCCGCTTGCGCCGGCCGAAGAGGCCGACTTTGCCCTTGGCACCTGGGAGGCACTGCAGCCCGTCACCCGGTTCCGCATCGGCCAGCCCGACTATCCCGACCGCGCGGCAACCCTGATTGTCGAGGTGGACCGCCTGGTCAACCATGGCCCCGCACTGGCCGGTCCCGGGATCGAACTGGTCACCTGGCTGAACCTGCCGGAAACGGCGGCCTTCCGGGCGAACCGGGCGCTATATCCCCTCGGGTTCGACACGATCCTGACCTCGGGTGACCGGCTTGCCGGATTGCCCAGGTCCACCCGCGTGGAGAAGCTCTAGATGTATGTTGCGGTCAAGGGTGGCGAACGCGCCATCGACAACGCCCATGCCTGGCTGGCCGAGGAACGCCGTGGCGATACGGCAATCCCCGAGCTGACCGTCGCCCAGATCCGGTCGCAGATGGCCCTTGCCGTCAACCGGGTGATGGCCGAGGGGTCGCTTTTCGATCCCGACCTTGCGGCACTTGCCATCAAGCAGGCGCGCGGCGACCTGATCGAGGCGGTGTTTCTCATCCGCGCCTACCGCACGACGCTGCCCCGTCTTGGGGCGTCCAACCCGGTGGACACGGGGGCGATGCAGCCAGACCGGCGCATCTCGGCGACGTTCAAGGACTTGCCGGGCGGGCAGGTGCTGGGGCCAACCTTCGACTATACGCACCGGCTGCTGGATTTTGCGCTGATGGCCGGCGGGGCGACGCGCACCTCTCCACAACGGCAAGAGGAGGCGCCTCCCTCCCCCCTTGCGGGAGAGGGCCGGGGTGGGGGGGTGCCGCAACCTGTCCCGCATGTCACCGAGATCCTGAACCGTGACGGGCTGATCGAAGCGCTTGCCGCCTCCGATGCCACCCCGCCCGATCTTACGCGCGAGCCGATGGAGCTGCCCGCCGACCGGGCGCTGCGGCTGCAGGCGCTCGCCCGGGGGGATGAAGGGTTCGTGCTGTCGATGGCCTATTCCACCCAGCGCGGCTATGGGCGCACCCACGCTTTCGTGGGCGAACTGCGGATCGGGCGCGTGGCTGTCGAGGTCGACATCCCCGAGCTTGGCTTTGCCGTCGAGATCGGCGAGATCGAGGTGACCGAATGCGAAACGGTGAACCAGTTCAAGGGCTCGAAAACCGAACCGCCGCAGTTCACCCGCGGCTATGGGCTGGTCCTTGGCCAGTCCGAACGCAAGGCGATTTCCATGAGCCTTGTCGACCGCGCCCTGCGCTGGAAGGAATTGGGCGAGGACAACATCGGCGCCCCGGCGCAGGACGAGGAGTTTGTCCTCATGCACTGCGACAACATCCAGGCGACTGGGTTCCTTGAGCACATCAAGCTGCCGCACTACGTCGATTTCCAGGCCGAGCTGGAATTGGTCCGCCGATTGCGAGCGGAAGCAACTGCCTTGCGGGAGGCTGCAGAATGACCGCGCCAGCTATTGCCTACAACTTTGCCTACCTGGACGAACAGACCAAGCGGATGATCCGCCGGGCGATCCTGAAGGGCATCGCGGTGCCCGGCTACCAGGTGCCTTTCGCCAGCCGCGAGATGCCGATGCCCTATGGCTGGGGCACCGGCGGGGTGCAGGTGACGGCGGCCTGCCTTGTGCCCGAGGACCGGCTGAAGGTGATCGACCAGGGCGCGGACGACACGACGAACGCGGTCAGTATCCGGCGCTTCTTCCAGCGCACGGCCGGAGTCGCCGTGACCGAAGCCACGGCGGATGCCACGGTCATCCAGACCCGCCACCGGATCCCGGAAACCCCGCTGACCGAAGGGCAGATCCTGGTTTATCAGGTTCCGATCCCCGAACCCCTGCGCTTTCTGGAACCGCGTGAGACCGAGACGCGCAAGATGCATGAGCTTGAGGAATATGGCCTGATGCATGTGAAGCTTTACGAGGACATTGCCCGGCACGGCCAGATCGCCACCGCCTATGCCTATCCGGTCCGCGTCGAGGGGCGTTATGTGATGGACCCCTCACCGATCCCGAAGTTCGACAACCCTAAGTTGACCGCCAATCCCGCGATCCAGCTGTTCGGCGCGGGGCGCGAACAGCGTATCTACGCGTTGCCGCCCTATGCCGAAGTGGTCAGCCTTGACTTCGAGGACCACCCCTTTCAGGCAACCAAGGCCGCGCATGACTGTGATCTTTGCGGGGCAAAGGTCAGCTATCTTGACGAAGTGATCACCGATGACGCGGGCGGGCGGATGTTCGTCTGCTCGGACACCGATTTCTGCGCCGGGCGGCGGGCGCGGGGCCTGATCGGTCGGTTGGGCGGCGACCAGAAGTCTTCAAAGACTTTTGCAAATTCCTTCCAAGGAATTTGGCCCGGGACGGAGGGCGCGCCATGACCGCGATGGAACGGATTGCCATGACCGACCAGCCGCTTCTGCGCGTTGACGGGTTGACCAAACGCTACGGCCCCCGCATCGGCTGCCTTGACGTCAGCTTTGATCTTTACCCCGGCGAGGTGCTTGGGATTGTCGGCGAAAGCGGGTCTGGCAAGTCGACGCTGCTTTCCTGCCTTGCCGGGCATCTGCAGCCCGATCTGGGGCGGGTGGCCTATGATGGACGCGACGTGCTGGCGATGTCCGAGACCGAACGCCGCCGCCTTGGGCGTACCGACTGGGCCTATGTCCACCAGAACCCGCGCGACGGGCTGCGGATGGGCGTCAGCGCGGGCGGCAACGTGGGCGAAAGGCTCATGGCCATTGGCGCGCGCCACTACGGCGAAATCCGGGACAAGGCACAGGACTGGCTTGCCCGGGTCGAGATCGCCGCCGACCGGATCGACGACCGCCCTTCGGCCTTTTCGGGCGGGATGCAGCAGCGCCTGCAGATTGCGCGCAACCTGGTGACCGCGCCGCGCCTTGTGTTCATGGACGAACCGACCGGGGGCCTGGATGTTTCCGTGCAGGCGCGCCTCCTTGACCTTCTGCGCGGCCTGGTCCGCGACCTGGGGCTTTCCGTCATCATCGTCACGCATGATCTTGCAGTCGTGCGTCTGCTGGCCCACCGGTTGATGGTGATGAAATCCGGTCGCGTGGTAGAACAGGGCCTGACCGACCAGGTGCTCGACGATCCTCAGCATGCCTATTCACAGCTTCTTGTTTCTTCCGTCCTGCAGGTCTGATGCCATGATCCGGATCGACAACCTCTCCAAGGCTTTTGTCCTGCACAATCAGGGCGGTGCGGTCATTCCGGTCATGGCTGGCGCCACGCTGACCGTGCACCCCGGCGAATGTGTCGGGCTGACCGGGCCTTCGGGTGCGGGCAAGTCCACCCTGATGCGCATGATATATGGCAACTATCTTGCGGCTGGCGGCAGTCTTTTCGTGGGCGGGCTTGATGTCGCCACCGCCTCCCCGCGCCAGATCATCGCCCTTCGGCGCGAGACGCTGGGCTATGTCAGCCAGTTCCTGCGCGTCGTGCCGCGCGTGCCGTCGCTGGACGTGGTGGCCGAGCCGCTTCTTGCCCTTCGCACCCCGGTCGATGAGGCCCGCGGCCGGGCCGCAGACCTTCTGCGGCGGCTTAACATCCCCGAGGGTCTGTGGTCCCTGTCGCCGACCACCTTTTCGGGGGGCGAGCAGCAGCGGGTCAACATAGCCCGGGGCTTTGCCCACGCCTACCCGGTCCTCCTGCTTGACGAGCCGACAGCCAGCCTGGACGCCGCGAACCGCGAGGTCGTGCTGACACTGATCGAAGAGGCCAAGGCAAGGGGGGCCGCGATCCTGGGCATCTTCCATGACGAGGCCGCCCGCGCCCGCGTCTGCGACCGGCTGGTCGATGTGGCACGCTTCACACCGGGGCTGGCAGCTTGATCTTCGCCGTGGTCGGGCCATCGGGGGCCGGAAAGGACCTGCTGATCCGGGGTGCGCTTGCCGCGCGGCCCGATCTGCACCTTGTGCGCCGGGCCATAACCCGCCCCGCAGATGCCGGAGGGGAAGATCATGAGGCGATCACCGAAGCCGACTTCCTTGCCCGCGTCGCACTGGGCGATTTTGCGCTGTCCTGGCAAGCGCACGGGTTGAGCTATGGTCTGCCAAGGACCGAGGTCGAGCGGCCGGGCGACGTGATCTTCAACGGCAGCCGGGCGGTTCTGACCGATGCCGCAAGGGTCTTTCCCGATCTTCAGGTCATTCTTGTCACGGCGCCCGATGACGTGCTTGCAGCGCGGCTTGCTGCACGGGGCCGTGAAACCGGGGCAGAGATTCGCGCCCGTCTTGCCCGCGCCGCCTTCACGGTGCCCGACGGTGTCACGGCCCGCATCGTTGTCAACGACAGCACACCCGAGGCTGGCATCGCCGGGCTTCTGGCGGCGCTTCAGCCGGTCAGTGGATAGCGGTGCAGGAAATGGAACCGGCCGGCCGCATCCTCGCCGAACAGGCACAGATCCTCGATCCGGAAGGGCCGGGGCAGCACAGGCGCGAAATGCGTGGCCAGTGCGTCCATCACCGGGCCGGGTTCGGGAAGCCGGTCGGTCAACGTCAGGTGAAAGCGGAACTCCTCCATCACATGCGGATAGCCCCAGGCCTGAAGCAGGGCGCGTTGGCGGGGGCTCAGCGTCTCGGGGCGGCGACGGGCAACCTCGGCCTCGGTCAGCGGTGCGCGAAGGTCGTTCGTGCCTTCGACCACGGCCGCACCAAGCTCCAGCAGGGCAGCTTCGCAGCCCAGCGGGGTCAGCGCGAGAAAACCCTGAAGGTTCTCGATCGACAAGCCTTCGCAAGTGACCGGTGCAAGACGGGCGGCAAGCATTTCAAGCCGCTGGCCAGCCTCGGCTTCACCGATGCCCGGTGCCGGTCGGAAGGGCGCGCGCAGGGTGCCATGAAATCCGTAACGGCGGGCCTCGGCGGTCAGCACGGCGGGGAAGGCGATCCCCGGAAGGTCCGGCTGTGGCAGGGTTGTGCCACGGACGGCATCCCAGCCAAGCCAGGCCGCGGCCTGATCGGCAAAGGCCCCGGGGCGTGGGGCAAAATAGACGGCAAGGCGCTTCAACTGGTCCATGACGCGGGGCGTAGCTTCCGGGTGTCACAACGGTGTGACACCTTCATGGCACGAAGCGCCTGCTTTGGCACGATACCAAGACAGGATGACGGACGATGACCGAAACGATTCTTGCCAATGCGACCCTGGTGCTTGAAGCCGAGGTGCTGCGTGGCAGCCTGCGTCTAGCCGAGGGGCGGATTGCCGAAATCACCGAAGGCGGCGGCATTCCACCGGGGGCGGTGGACTGCGGTGGCGACCTGGTGATGCCCGGCCTGGTAGAGCTTCACACCGACAACCTTGAACGCCACATCGAGCCGCGCCCCAAGGTCGCCTGGCCGCACCAGTCCGCCATCGTCGCCCATGACGCCGAGCTTGCCTCGACCGGGATCACCACGGTCTTTGATGCGCTGCGGGTGGGGTCACTGGTGGCGGCTGGCAAGACCAGCTACGGCGAATATGCCCGGGCGCTGGCAGATGAAATCCTTGATCTGCGCCGCGAAGGGGCGCTGAAGATCAGCCATTTCCTGCACTTGCGGGCCGAGGTCTGTTCCGAGACGCTGGTGGATGAGCTGGCCAAGTTCGGCCCCGAGGACCAGATCGGCATTGTCAGCCTGATGGACCACACCCCCGGTCAGCGCCAGTTCCGCGATATCTCCAAGCTCAAGGACTATTACACCGGCAAGTACGGCCTGTCCGAGGCCGACTGGGCGGACCACGTCACGACCCAACTGGCCCTGCGTGCCCGGCTTGGCGACGCGCACGAAGCCGCCGTAGTGACGGCGGCCCGCCGCTTTGGCGCTGTTCTTGCCAGCCACGACGATACCACGGGCGAACAGGTGCGCGTCAGTGCCGGTCACGGTGTCCACTTCGCCGAGTTTCCGACGACCGAAGAAGCCGCCGCCGCCTGCCATCAGCATGGCATCAAGGTCATGATGGGCGGCCCCAACCTGGTTCGGGGGGGCAGCCATTCCGGCAACGTCGCCGCAAAGGAACTGGCCGAGGCCGGGCTTCTGGACATCCTGTCGTCGGATTATGTGCCCTCGTCGCTGCTTTCCGGGGCGCTGTTTCTGGGCGATCTCTGGGGGGATGTCGCGCGCGGGGTGGCTACCGTCACGAAAGCCCCTGCCGAAGCGACGGGTCTTGCCGATCGCGGGGTTCTTCGACCGGGCCTGCGCGCCGATGTGATCCGCGTCGCCCGGATCGGCCGGGCTGCCGCCTTGCGGGGGGTCTGGGTGGAAGGGCAGCGCATCGGCTGATTGCCGACCCTTGCGCGCTGCGATACACCGGTCCCCGCGCCGGTATGGGGCCGGCCTCGGGGACATTCATGCAAGGCTTTCAGGCAGGACCGACGCACGATCACTACGACGTGGTGATCATCGGCGGTGCAATCATGGGGTCCTCGACCGCATGGTGGCTGGGGCGCCTGGGCTTCACCGGTCGGGTTCTGGTGCTTGAGCGCGACCCCTCCTATGCGCAGGCTGGCACGACGCACACCAACTCCTGCATCCGCCAGCAGTTCTCGACCGAGCTCAACATCCGCATCTCGCAGTTCGGGGCCGAATTCGTGCAGACCCTGCGCAGCCAGATGGGTGGTGATGATCGGGTGCCGGACCTGAAGATCCAGAACTTCGGCTATCTGTATCTGTCCGACAGCCCGGCGTTCTCGGACATCTTGCGCAGAAACCAGAAGGTGCAGCGTGCCGCCGGGGCCGAGACGCGCCTTCTGACCCCGGAGCAGATCAAGGCCGAGTTTCCCTTCTATGAGGTCGGCGATCTTGACCTTGGATCGATCAACACCAGGGACGAAGGCTATTTCGATGGCTCCACCGTCTTTGACTGGTTTCGCCGAAAGGCGCGCGAGGCCGGGGTGGAGTATGTGGCGGACGAGGTGATCGCGATGACCCTCTCCTCCAAAGGCGATCGCGTTCATTCCGTCAATCTGCGGTCAGGCCGTGTCATCGCGTGCGGCACCGTCGTCAACGCCTCCGGGCCACGCGGCGCGCAGACCGCCTCGATGACCGGGATCGCCCTGCCCATCGAACCGCGCAAACGCTTTACCTGGGTGATCCAGGCCGAGCGTCCCCTGGATCGCGCCTTGCCGCTGACCATTGACCCCTCTGGGGTCCACATGCGCGAAGTCGGCGGCGGGACCTACATGATCGGTGGCCATGCCGACCACGATCCTGCGGTCGATTTCGATGATTTCGCAATGGACTACGGCCTTTGGGACGAAAAGATCTGGCCCGCTATCGCCACCCGCATTCCGGCCTTCGAGGCGGTGAAGGTGATAAGCGAATGGGTCGGCCATTACGACTACAACACGCTGGACCAGAACGCGGTCACAGGGCCGCATCCGCATGTGGAGAATTTCCTTTTTCTCAACGGTTTTTCCGGCCACGGCCTGCAGCAATCCCCGGCAATGGGGCGGGCAACGGCAGAATGGATCATCCACGGCGGCTATCAAACGCTGGACCTGACCCCCTTTCACTTTGGCCGGATTGCGGCAGGGCGGGCCGTGGTTGAAGGCGCAATCATCTGATCCGGCCCCGCCCCGCCGGACAGTCTGCGCCATCAGCGTGACATCAGCAGCCTGATCGCCGCCACCTGCGTCCGATCTGCCAGCGCGCCTTACCTGAGGCAATTGATCCGGGTGCCGTTTGGCCAGCGCCACTCGACCAGATCCCGGCCGCCGCGCAGCCGCGCCCCGTCGCTGGCCTGAAAAGACAGGCGCAGGGCCGCGTTGGCGCGTTGCTGCAGCCGGTAGGTCTTGCCGCTGATCGTCACATCCGCCTGTCCACCACCCTTGTGCACCTCGACCGTCATCCGCCCGCTTGCACCGCAGGTATAGCTGAAGCGTGACTCGATCACCGGACGCGAGGGGGCGGGCGGGGTGGTCGCGGCACCGCTGGCCAGGTCAAGAAACCGGGCCGATGACCAGCCGACCGCACCGTTCGACCGACGCACCTCGTACCAGATGTCGCCCCGCGCCTTGCAGCCAAAGGCGATGGAGCGTCCGGTGTCGTTCAGCCCGCCCGCAGCGCCTGAACAGGTGGTGGTGCACTGCCCCCGTGCCCAGGACACGCGGCCCGTCGCGGTGACCCCGCGTTCGTTCGGCCCGATGGCCGAAACGATGGGGTTGGAGGCAGCCGGCCCGCTGCGCATGTTCAGCGTGTCGTTCGAGGCTACGCCGACAACGGTCAGGGCCGTGCCCCGCGGCGGCTCGCAAATGGTTTCCGCCGCAGCAGGAATGGCCAGAAATAGGGCGGCAACCAGGATACGCAGGAACATCGGGATCGGACCTTGTTCTGAAGGGCAGGGGAAATGGTGCGGGTGACGGACGAGTCGGTCAAGGGGTGAAGGCACGAAACGCCCCTGCCACTTCGGTGAAACCTGAAACGGCTGGAAGACAGCTTGGCAAGCCTTCCGGGCCGCATTAGCCTTTGCCCGCGTCCGCAGGCAAGGCTCGTTCGTCCGTCAACCGCCCCTGGCGGCATGGGTGGCGGCGCTGGTCCACTCGCACGCAGGAACCTGACCCGCCTGGGTGGTCAGGAAAGGCAAGGCCAGGGGTGGATGGAAGTGAACGCGAACACAGGTGGTGACGGGTCGACCGCCCCCCAGGAAGCAATGGTCCCTGATACGGGCAGGGCCACCTGGTTCTTGCTCAGGACGCTGAAGCTTCAGCGTCCGACACGCGTCGTCGATGTCGGGGCAAGCCCGGTGAACACGCCACCTTACAAGGCGCTTTTGCAGATGGGGGGATGCGACGTCATCGGCTTTGAACCGCAAGCGGCGGAGTTCGAGAAACTCCAGCAGGCAAGGTCGGGCCGTGAGACCTATTTTCCCTTTGCTGTCGGTGACGGGTCAACCAGGGAGCTTAAGATCTTTCAGCGCAGCGACATGACGTCCGTCCATGAGCCCTATCTTCCGGCGGGCGCCCTTCTGGGGCGACGGCGCATGCTTCGTGTCGCTGAACGGGTCGCCATGCAGACCGTCGCGCTGGACAGCGTCGGGGACATCGACAGCTTTGACCTTCTCAAGATCGACATCCAGGGTGGTGAGGTTGACGCCTTCCGGGGCGCGGCGGGCAAGCTTGCGCAGGCCTTGGTCGTAATTGTCGAGCTGCGCCACCTGCAACTTTATGTGGGCGAGCCGATGGCGGCCGGCATTGACACCGAGCTGCGCAAGCACGGGTTCGAGCTTCACAGGTTTCTCCACAACACATCGCTTCCCATCAGGAACAGTCAGAGGGACCGCTTGCTGCCAGAGTTCACGCGCGATCAACTGGTAGACGGTGACGCCGTCTATGTGCGCGGCCTGACGGCGATGGAAAAGCTGGGCGACGACGACCTGCGCCACCTTGCCATCCTTGGCTCGGGCGTTTTCTTCAGCCACACGCTGGTGCTGGCCTGTCTGGACGAACTTGCCCGTCGCGGGGGGATCGAGGGCGATCTGGCTGCGCGCTATGTGGATCACCTGCCGCCGCGGATGCGGACAGATGGTGATCCGCCAGGGAGAGGTCCCCTCGTTCTGACGTAGGGTGCGCTTGTCGCCGAAGCAGATGACGACCGCAAACGGGCAGTTTCAACTAGACCCGGATCATTGGCAGGAACAACCGGCAGGAAAGCCGGTCTGCCGTGGCAGATGTCTTCCGCAAGCACGGCAGCGGCCCGGCGGGTTCCTGCAATTCCGGGCCCAATATGCGGCGGCAAAGAGGGGTCGGACACCTGGTGCGCGCTTCCTGAGCCGCTCATCTAACCGGAGAAAAGGAAATGCAGGACGTCGCCGTCCTTGACTTCATAAGTCTTGCCTTCCACCCGGAACTTGCCCGCTTCCTTCGCGCCCGTCTCACCCTTGCCGGCGATGTAGTCGTCGTAGGCCACTGTTTCCGCCCGGATGAAGCCTTTTTCGAAGTCGCCATGGATGACACCCGCAGCCTGCGGCGCAAGCGTTCCCGCCGATATCGTCCAGGCGCGGGCCTCTTTGGGGCCGACGGTGAAATAGGTCTGCAAGCCAAGAAGGGCGTAGCCCGCCTTGATAAGCCGGTCGAGGCCCGCTTCGTGCAGTCCCATTTCTTCAAGGAACATCGTTGCTTCCTCTTCGGAAAGCTGGCTGATCTCCTCCTCGATCCGCGCGGAAATCACCACCGAGGCCGCGCCCTGCGCGGCCGCCATCTCGGCCACCCGGGCCGACTGGCCGTTGCCGCTGGCGGCACTGGCCTCCTCGACATTGCAGACGTAAAGCACCGGCTTTGCCGTCAGAAGCTGCAGCATCCGCCATTGCTTGCGATCATCTTCGGCGATCTTCAGGGTCCGCGCGGGCTTGCCCTCGCTCAATGCGGCCAGCGCCGCGCGCAGCAGGCGGTCCTGATCCAGCGTGTCCTGATCGCCGCCGCGCAGCTTCTTGGCCAGCGCGGTCAACCGCCGCTCGACTGATTCCAGGTCAGCCAGCATCAGCTCTGTCTCGATGGTCTCGGCATCGGCCACCGGGTCGATCCGACCTTCGACATGGGTGATGTCGTCATCTTCAAAGCAGCGCAGGACGTGGGCGATGGCGTCACATTCCCGGATGTTGGCCAGGAACTGGTTGCCAAGGCCTTCGCCTTTGGAAGCCCCGCGCACCAGGCCCGCGATATCGACGAATGTCATCCGCGTCGGGATGATCTGCTTTGACCCGGCTATGGCAGCAAGCTTGTCCAGCCGGGCATCGGGGACAGCCACTTCGCCCACATTCGGCTCGATGGTGCAGAACGGAAAGTTCGCCGCCTGCGCCGCGGCAGTGCGGGTCAGCGCGTTGAAGAGGGTGGACTTGCCGACGTTCGGCAGCCCGACGATGCCCATCTTGAAACCCATGCTACCCTCCGTTGACGACGAGGCGCTTCTACGTGGGCTGTCCGGCAGGATCAAGCATCCGCGAGGGCCTGCCCGAAAAGCCATTCGGCGTTCATCGCTGCGCATCGTGTCGGCGAAAGCGCCCGGCCCCGGGGCGGATGAGCGGCCCCATTGATTTCTACCGGCACAGCATGGCAGATGGGCCCCAAGCTTGCGAGGGACTACCATGACCAGGATCGACGACACCTTTGCCCGGTTGCGGGCCGACCGGAAGAAAGCCTTCGTTGCCTACATCATGGGCGGTGACCCGGATGAGGCGGCGTCGCTGGCCGTGATGCAGGGGCTGCCCGCCGCAGGGGTGGACATCATCGAGCTTGGGATGCCCTTCACCGATCCGATGGCCGACGGCCCGACGATCCAGGCCGCCGGACAACGCGCGCTGGAAGGGGGCATGACGATGGACAAGGTCCTGACCATGGTCCGCACCTTCCGCGCTGCTGACCAGACCACGCCCATCGTCCTGATGGGCTACTACAACCCTATCTATTCCCGCGGCGTCGATCGGTTCTTGACCGAGGCAACCGCCGCCGGGATCGACGGGCTGATCGTCGTCGACCTGCCGCCCGAAGAAGATGACGAGCTGTGCATCCCCGCGCAGGCCGCTGGCCTCAACTTCATCCGGCTTGCGACCCCCACGACCGATGCCAAGCGCTTGCCGAAGGTGCTGCAGAACACCAGCGGCTTTGTCTATTATGTGTCGGTTACCGGAATCACCGGGGCGGCCGCGGCGGTTTCGACCGACGTCGCACCCGAGGTGGCGCGGATCAAGCGGTCGACCGACCTTCCGGTGATCGTGGGCTTTGGCATCAACACGCCCGAGGCGGCAAAGGCCATTGCCGCCGTGGCGGATGGCTGCGTGGTGGGGTCGGCCATCGTCAAGGACATTGGCGCGGGCGTTCCGGTTGCCGAAGTTCTGGCCAGGGTAAAGGCGTTGGCCGACGGCGCGCATTCGGCCTGAGGCCCTTGCACCGCGCCTGGCGCTTGTGCTTGAACCTGGCTTCACAGCCAGCGAAACAAGGGGGCAAGCCATGACGAAGGGACGGATCGAAGCGTTTTCGGACGGGGTGATCGCGATCATCATCACGATCATGGTGCTGGAACTGAAAGTCCCGCATGAGGCAGATCTGGCGGCACTGCAGCATCTCTTGCCGGTGTTCCTGGCCTATGTTCTGTCGTTCCTCAACGTCGGCATTTACTGGAACAACCATCACCACATGTTTCATTCGGTCAAGCATGTCGGGGGCTGGGTTCTCTGGGCCAACCTGCACCTGTTGTTCTGGCTTTCGCTGATGCCCTTTGCCACTGGCTTCATGGAGGAAAGCGGGTTTCTGTCGATGCCCGTGGCCCTTTACGCCTTTGTGCTTTTGATGTGCGCGATCAGCTATACGCTTTTGACCTTTGCGCTGATTGCCGAGCACGGCAGGGACTCGGACTTCGCGCGTGCCTTGGGGTCCGACGCAAAGGGCAAGGCCTCGCTGGCCGCCTATGCGGCGGCTGTCCCGCTGGCCTATGTGAATGTTTGGGTATCTCTGGCGCTGGTCCTGACGGTGGCAGTGATCTGGGTCGTGCCGGACCGCCGGTTCGCCCGTCCGGCCTGACCCGGAGAGCGGGCGGCGTCGGCTTGTGCAGGCGCCTCTTCAGGAGGGCCAGGGCTCACGCGGGTCGGGGTCGCGCATTGCATCCATGATCTGCCGAAGTTCGGCGAGGTCGGGCAGGATCGCGGCCAGCCGCGCGGCTGGAAAGCGACCGGCAAGAGCTTCGGACTCCGGAGCGACGGCCTGAAGGGCTGTCAGACGAAAAGCGCGGCCCGCTTCGGTGATGAAGACGCACTTCGACCGCCCGTCCCGGGCGTTCGGGCGCGTCTCGACCAACCCGTGTTGTTCCAGCACAGCAAGGCTGTGGGTCATCGAGGTTTTGGGCACCTGAAATGCCCGTGCCAGTTCCAGAGGTGTGCGACCGTCCCTTACCCTGACCAGATGGTTGAGGACTGTGAACTGCGACAGGGTGAAGCCGGGCTGCAGCCGCGCCTCGAAAAGTGCGCGGCTGAGTTGGGCCAGGATGCCCACCTCCAGAAAGAAGGCGTTGAACGTGTCTTCGGGGGTCTCAGGCATCCAGCACCTTCGCGTCAAGCGGCCAGCGCGGGCTTGGGTCCACGGCAGGGCCATAACCGATACGGGCCAACATCTGAACCGTCCCGCCGAAGGGTGCAAGCCTTGCGTGCAGGTCGCGGTACAGGTCCGCCATCTCGGGATACTCCTGCAAGGCCTGGCTCAGTGGCTGGAACGCCAGCCCCGCCCCCGTCGCCGCAAGGTTCACCCGCAGCCAGTCCGCCCCGGTGGCGATCTGGTCAAGGCGGGAGTTTCCGGCCGTCACCAGCCAGACATGCCCCATCGCCGTGTCGGTGTTGGCAAAGACCGCCTCCAATCCGGCCCTGTAGGCCTGCGAGGAGGTGTCGAGCACGGTCTCCCGCGTCATCAGCCCAGTGGTGCCCAGCACCTCGAACAGGGGACCGGTAAAGTCGATTCCGTCCGGGTTTGCGTCCACCTCGGCCCGGCCGATGCGGAAAAGATCGACAGATTCCCGGTAAGTATGCGGGGTTTCAATCTCGATCCGTAGCGCCCCGTGCGTGAAGGCGCGCCAGGCGGCCACCTCTCCCGCGTCGATGGTGCCACCGAACTGGCCCGTCGTCGCCACGGCAAGCCGGGCCAGCGTGTCGGCAGGTAGCGGGCGGGTCAGGTCATAGGGCTCCTTGTTCGACCGGCGGTCCAGTGCATGGGCGAACAGCGGGTCCGGCGTGACCGATGCGTCCGGCGTGAACACCGCCCGCGCCACGGGACGGGCGTCCAGCGCCCGGTCGTCGTATCCTTCGGGGAAAGGCGTGATCGCCACGCGCTGGCCGTCATGGCTTGCCGCCATCCGCATCAACTCCAGAAAACAGCCCAGGCCTATGGTGATCTGCCGGTTGAAGGGGTCGGTCCTGGGCAAGAGCTTTTGCGTGTCGACATGGACGGTCACGACCCCGGCCTCGCGCAGGTCCACCAGCCAGGGCTGCCGGTTATGCGGATTCGGTGCCAGAAGCGCAAAGGACAGGGCCTTGCGGTGCGGCTCGGTCTCGGTGCCTGCCAGCTGCCATGGCAGGGCAGCCGTGCGGGGGCGGCGGGTGGCAAAGGCCCCAAGCGAGGCGGTTGCGGCCAGGATCACTCCACCACCGATCAGGGCAAGCGTCTTGCGGCGCGACAGGGACATGGTGAACTCCATTTGATGCGATATAGTACTATATAGTGCTATATCGAACCATACGCAAGCCCCGTTCCCCATTGCACCCCGACCCGCCGATTGGTAATCAAAGATGACCAATCCGGAGGCTGCTCATGCCCGTCATCACCTGCATCGAAGACTTGAAGCGCCTGCACCAGAAACGCACGCCAAGGATGTTCTGGGACTACTGCGAAAGCGGCAGCTATACCGAACAGACCTTTCGTGAAAACTCGTCGGATTTTGCCAAGCTGCGCTTTCGCCAACGCGTGGCCCGGGACCTGACCGGGCGCAGCCTTGCGGGCACCATGGCGGGCCAGTCGGTGACGATGCCGGTGGCCCTTGCCCCGGTAGGCTCTACCGGCATGCAGCACCCCGACGGCGAGATTCACGCCGCCCGCGCCGCAGCCAGGTTCGGTGTGCCCTTCACCATGTCCACCATGTCGATCTGTTCGATCGAAGATGTCGCCGCCGCCAGCCCAACACCGTTCTGGTTCCAGCTTTACGTGATGAAGGACGAGGATTTCGTCGATGCCATCATCGAACGTGCCCGCGCGGCGAAATGTTCGGCGCTGGTGCTGACGCTTGACCTGCAAATCCTGGGCCAACGGCACAAGGACCTGAAGAACGGCCTGACCTCGCCCCCGAAGCCCACGATCCCGAACCTGATCAACATCGCCACCAAACCCCGTTGGGCGCTGAACATGTTGCGCACCCCGCGCCGCCAGTTCCGCAACATCGTGGGCCACGTGAAAGGTGTGCAGAAACTGTCGGACCTGACCGCCTGGGCCAACGAACAGTTCGACCCGATGCTGGACTGGGGCAAGGTCGCCCGTATCCGCGACCAATGGAAGGGCAAGTTCATCCTGAAAGGGGTGCTGGATGCCGATGACGCCCGGATGGCCGCCGACGCCGGTGCGGATGCGGTGATCGTGTCGAACCACGGCGGGCGGCAACTGGATGGGGCGCTGTCCACGATTCGCACTTTGCCCTCCATCGTCAGCGCCATTGGTGACCGGACCGAGGTCTGGCTGGACGGCGGCATCCGGTCGGGGCAGGACGTGCTCAAGGCGCTTGCCCTTGGCGCGAAGGGCACGATGATCGGCCGCGCCTACATTCACGGCCTGGGTGCCATGGGCGAGGCCGGGGTAACCAAGGCGCTGGAGGTGATCCAGAAAGAGATGGACATCACCATGGCGCTTTGTGGCGAAAAGAACGTGCGCGACATGGGCCGCCACAACCTGCTTGTCCCCGAAGATTTCGAGGGCCGCTGGGCATGATCCCGCGCGGCGCCATGGCCCCGGCCCTGGCGCTTGCCGCCGCTCTGACACTGCTTTCGGCTCAAACCACCCTGGCTGGCGTCGAAATTTGCCCGACGGGCGATCCTGCCCTCCATTTCGCCCTGTCTCAGAATCTTGCCAATGACGCCGCCCTTCTAAGGCAGCGCGGCATTGACGCCCCCGCGATCGAGGCGCCGCCCGATCAGATCGCTGCCCTTCTGGCCGATGCTTTCAAGCTGACACCGCAGCGCGAAGTCCTTCTGGTCTACACCCAGACCGACAGCGGCCTTTGCGCCCTGGTCTTTGACGGCAGCACTGTCACTTCAACGGCCAGCCGCCCCGGTCAAGGCGCAGGCGACCTGACCGCAGCCCGCCTTGCCCTGTCCGCCGCCTTGCACGTTGATGCCCGCCAGGTGCAGCGCGCGGGTCACTTGCGCAGCGCGGCAGCGCTGGAGGGCGCCGATGACCCCGCCGAAGCGCCCTCTGAAGACCCGACCGCTGCCGCCGCCCGGCTTGCCGGCCTTCTGATGCTGCCAGACCTTGCGCCTGGCTTGGGCGGGGCGGACGAAATCCTGATCCTGCCCGCAAATGACATCGGCACCGTGCCCTTTGCCTTTCTGCCGCTGGGCCACGGCATGGTGATCGACCTGGCGCCGGTGACCATCGCCCCTTCTGCCGCTGCCCTGGTCCGCCAGCCCGATGAGCTGTCGCCGGCCCTTGCCGGGCAACTGACCACGGGACCGATCGCCTTTACGCCGGTCTGGTCTGGCGCGCTGGTCGTGGGTGACCCAGAGGCGACCGATGACCCTGACTGGAGCTTTCCCCCCCTTCCAGGCGCAAGGGCCGAGGCCCAGGCCATTGCCGCCCGCTTTGGCACTGACCCCGTGCTCGGTGCGAAAGCCACCCCCGATGCCATTCTTGCCGCACTAAGCCAGCCTGCGGACCTGGTGTATTTCGCCGCCCACGGCGTCAGTTCCGACGACTTCCCCCTGACGCTAAGCTTTATCGCCCTGACCGGCGGTCGACTGACTGCGGGCGAAGTGCAGGGGCTGCGCCTGCCCAACCGCCCGCTGGTTGTCCTTTCTGCCTGCCAGACCGGACTTGGCCAAAGCCACGCCGGGGGGACGATCGGCCTCGCACGCGCCTTTGTGCTGGCCGGGGCCTCGGCCGTGGTCAGCACGCTGTGGAACGTCAATGATGCCGCCACGGAACGGCTTATGGGCGACTTTGCCGGCAACCTGACCGCCATGCGCCCTGCCGAGGCGCTGCGCGCGGCCATGCTGGCCGGCCGCGACCACGACCCGGATGACCCCGCACTCTGGGCTGGAGTCATGCTTTTTGGCGGGCTCAGCACCTTGTCAGAGTAGCGTCTCGTCCGGCCACTTGCCATTTGATCAAATTCCGGCCAATACACCTGCCAACTGTCCGAGGCCTGCCATGTCCGAAACCCTGATCGCTGGTATCCGCACTGACCGCCTGGCCGCCTTCGCCACCCGCGAGGCTGCGGCCTATGCCAAGTCCCGCCCGAAGGCTGCCCGCGCACTGGCCGATGGGGCAGGGGTGTTTCTTGGCGGCGTGCCGATGCACTGGATGGCCGACTGGCCGATGCCGCACCTGCCGCTGGTCGTCCGGGCCCAGGGCGCACGGATCGAGGACATCGACAGTCACACGCTGGATGACTTCTGCCTTGGTGACACCGGCAGCATGTTCGGACATTCCCCACCACCCGTCGCGCGCGCGATCCGCAAGCAGGCGCGACGTGGTCTGACCTACATGCTGCCAACCGAGGCAGCCCTTCAGGCCGGGCGCCTGCTGACCGACCGGTTCGGCCCGTTTCAGTGGCAGATCGCCACCACCGCCACCGATGCCAACCGTTTCGCCCTGCGGGTCGCCCGCGCAATCACCGGGCGGCCAAAGGTTCTGGTTTTCAATGGCTGCTATCACGGCACGGTGGACGACACCTTTGTTTCGCTCGAAAACGGGGCGACGGTGAACAGCCCCGGCCTTCTGGGTCAGGTGAACGATCTGTCCGCCACCGCCGTCGCCTGCGAGTTCAACGATCTGGCCGGGGTCGAGGCGGCGCTGGCCAAGGGCGATGTCGCCGCGATCCTGACCGAACCGGTGATGACCAATTCCTGCATGGTCCTGCCCGAGGCCGGGTTCCATGACGGCCTCCGCCAGCTTTCGCTTCGCCATGGCACGCTCTTGATCATGGACGAGACGCACACCATCTCCTCGGGTCTTGGCGGCTATACCCGCGTGCATTCGCTGCGCCCGGACATTTTTGTCGTGGGCAAATGCGTGGCAGGTGGCCTGCCCACCGCCGTCTGGGGCCTGACCCCTGCCACTGCCGAACGGTATCACGAGGCCGATGCGCGCCGCGACAGCGGCAGGTCCGGCATGGGGACAACCTTGTCGGCCAACCCGCTGCAGTTTGCCTGCCTCGTCGCGACCCTGTCCGAGGTGATGACGCCCGACAACTATGCCCATATGGACACCCTTGCCGAACGGTTGAGCCGCGGGCTGCGCAAGGCGATTGTTCACCACCGCCTGCCCTGGCACGTCGTCCGGGTCGGCGCGCGGGTTGAATTCATCTGCGCACCCGGGCCCCTCAAGAACGGGTCCGAAGCGGCCTTCGCCCACCAGCCCCTGGTCGAAGCCGCGATCCACACCGGCCTTCTCAACCGGGGGTCGCTTATCGCGCCGTTCCACAACATGATGCTGATCAGCCCGGCCACCCGGAAAGCCCAGGTCGACCGCCTGGTCGCGAACTTCAACACCGTCCTGACCGACCTTCTGAAAGCCGCCTGACCATGACCCAAGCCAGCCCTTCCGGCTCGACACCCGCCGAGGCCGAGGCCTTTCTCCTGACCCATCCGGAGATCGAGGCATTTGACATTATCCTGCACGACGCCAACGGAATCGGGCGGGGAAAGATCATCCGCAGGCATGAGCTTTTGTCATTTTACAACAATGGCCGCCATCTTCCGATCTCGATCCTCGGTCTCGACATCTGTGGCGAGGATGTGCATGAGACCGGCCTCATCTGGGACCAGGGCGACGGCGATCTGCGCGCCTGGCCAATCCCCGGCACGCTGAAACCCCTGCACAACACCCAGCCGCCGCGCGGCGAGGTGTTCATGTCGATGTACACGCTGGACGGGGCCGAAATGACAAGCGATCCCCGTCATGCCCTGAAGCGTCAGGTTGACGCGCTGGCCGCCGAAGGTCTGCATCCCGCCGGTGCTTTCGAGCTGGAGTTCTTCCTTCTCGACCCCGAACGGGACGCCTACGGCAAGATGCAGCCTGCCCGCGACGTGCTGGACGGGCGCAAGTCTGCCAAGACCGAAGTCTATTCCGTCGACCACCTGCACGGGATGCTGCCCCTTTTCAGTGACATCTATGCCGGGGCGGAAAAGGCCGGAATCAAGGCCGAAACGCTGATCAGCGAATATGCCCCCGGTCAATACGAACTGACGCTCCATTACCGCACCGACGTGATGCAGGCGGCAGATGACCTGATGCGCCTGAAGCGGATCGTCCGGGCGCAGGCGCGGGCGCATGGCGTGGTTGCCTGCTTCATGGCCAAGCCAAACGAGAACTATGCCGGCTCCGGCATGCACTTCCACGTCTCGATGCTGGACGGCGTCGGCAAGAACGTCTTCGTCGAGAAGGACGAAGGCAAATGGAACCCGCTGATCCTGCACGCCTTGGGTGGGCTCAAGACCACGATGGCCGAATCGATGCTGGTCTTTGCCCCCCACGCAAACAGCTGGCGCCGCTTTGCCAGCCAATCCTACGCTCCGGTCAGCCCGACCTGGGGCGTCAACAACCGCTCGGTCGCGCTGCGGATCCCGGCGGGTGACATCAAGGCCCGCCGGATCGAACACCGCCCGGCAGGGGTGGATGCGAACCCCTATCTGGTGGCGGCAACCGTTCTGGCGGGCATCCGTCACGGCATGAAGCACAAGATCGACCCGGGCCCGGAAACGACCGGCAACGGCTATGAAGATGAAAACGGTTCCGAAATCCCGACCGACTGGAAATCCGCGATCGAGGCGGCAAAGCGCTCGGCCTTTCTGAAGGACGCGCTTGGTGAGGACATGCACCGCACCTTCACCGCGATCAAGGCAGCGGAGTATGGCCGGGTAATGCGGACCGTCAGCGAAGTGGACTTCGACCTTTACCTGCACACGGTGTGACGCCCCCGATCAAAATCCTTGCTCAAGGATTTTGGCTACCGCGCCCACCGGCAGGCCCCGGAACACACCGGCTCGCCCCGCATAATCGCGGCGGCAATGATCCCAGGCACCCGCGCGTCCAGCCCCACCGGCGGCAGGATGCGCCCCTGAAAGCTCGCTTCGGCAAGCGCAGCAGGGATATCGTCGGTCACATGCCCGCCCTCCGCTGCGAAAAACGGCAAGCAAACACCCGTCCGCCCGGTCAAGGACGCCAGCTGCGGTTCCTGGTCGATGAACCCCGCAGCACAAGTCACCCCTGCCTCAGCAGCGATCCGCTGCGCCACATGCTTGGCGATATCGGACGGCACCGACGACTTGAACGACCCATGCGCCGCCAGGATCACCGCGGCCCCACCCGCCTCGCGGACAAGGTCCACGCACAGATCATGCACAAAGGGATCGCAGCCGAAGGGCTCCAGCACGGTCCAGCCAACCGCCCCAGCCTCGGCAAGTTTCGCCGGGATCTGCACCCGTGTGAACCAGCCCCCGGTCATGAACATCGGATAGACCACGCCCGCCGCGCGCCCCCCGACCCCACGGGCAATAGCCCCCGGCTCGGCCAGCGTGGCAGCCGTGACCTCCCATCCGGGCACAAGCGCCTGCACCTTGGCGGCAAGCAACTCCAGCGCGGCACCAGCCGGGCGGGGGTCGGACGGCTGGCCATGGGCCACGATCAGGGCATGTCGCGTCATCGCGCTAAGGTGAGGCGGCAGGCCGCAGGGTCAACCCCCAGCGTCAGGGCATCCGCCCCGCGATATAGCGCGCAAAGTCATAGTTCGGCCGCTCCAGATGGCTCAGCGGCCCGGGTGAGGACAGCCCCGCGCAAAGCCCCTGATAGACCCGCTCGACGCAGCCCTTGTCCTCGACGTTCACGTCGTCCAGCAGCGCCTTCAGCGCGCCGAAATGCCGGTCCGCCTCCGGGTCCTTGGCCCAGTCCGCCGCCATCCCGCCGCCGAACAGCACCTGCACCTGCCCCGGCCCGTTCGGCGTCAGGCTGAGGTACCAGAAATACCCCGGCGTCAGCGTGATCAGCAGCGAGGGGTAGATCGACAACAGCCAGGTGATCCGCCGCTGATCCCCCACCAGCCGCGTGTTCGACGGATGCGCGAGGGACAGCGGAATCGTGTCGTTCTTCATGATCCAGTGATAGTTGAACGCCTCCAACCCCTCGGGGCAGGTCATCTGCATCAGATCCACCGATCCGCCGATGGTGCCCTGATGGCAGACCGGCAGGTGGTAGCTTTCCATGAAGTTTTCGGCCAGCACCTTCCAGTTGGTGTCCCAGGTGAATTCCTCGCGAAACGCCTCGACGTAAGACCCCATGTCCAGGTAGCCGACCAGCGCCTCGACCTCGGCCAGCGCCTCTTTCGGTGGGGGGGCGTCGGGGTTCAGCGTGACCAGTATCCAGCCCAGCCAGTTTTCCACCCGGACCGCCGGGAGCTTTACGTCCTCCTTGCAGAACGCCTCGTTCGCCGCCATCGCCGGGGCACCGCGCAGTGTGCCGTCCAGACTGTAGGTCCAGGCGTGATAGGGGCAGACGATCGACCGCACATTCCCCCGGCCTTCCAGAAGCGTGCTCATACGGTGGCGGCAGACGTTCGACATGCCGCGCAGGGCCCCATCACGGTCCCGCAGGATGATGATCGGCTCGCCCGCGATTTCCATCGTCAGATAGTCGCCGGGGTTCGGCAGCGCCTCGGCCCGCCCGGCGCAAAGCCAGTCCTTCGCGAAGATGTGCCGCTCCTCTGCCGCCGCAAAGTCGGGAGAGGTGTAGACCGATTTCGGCATCGCCCGTGCCCGGGTGAAGGGCTGCGCCACATTGGCGCGCAACTCGGCCAATGCCGAAAGCGCAGGGGCTGTCAGGGCGGGATCGTGACGGGTCATCTGCACCTCCGGCTGTTGGTCCATTCTGCGCCAGCGTCTGCCGTTGGCAAGACGGAAATCACCCTGGATCAGGGCCCGGATCAGGGGAAGTGCCGCCGGATCGCTGCCGCAAAGGCCTCGGCCAGTGCCGGGTTCGCGGATGCGTCATAGTGGATGCCGTCGATGGGCGACACTTCGACCACTTTTCCGGCATCCAGGAACGCCACACCAGCGCGCCCGGCTGCCGCCTTCACCTGATCGGCCAGCGCCTGTGACTTTGCCGCCCCGCCCGCGAACATGCCCGCCAGACACCCGGTCTCGACAATCGGTGGCGGTGCGACCAGCAACACCCCAGGCGCTGTGCCCCCGGGCCCGGTGCCCGACCCCTGGATCACCCGCACCAGCCGCTCCAGCGACAGCGCGATGTCGCCCGCGTTGACCGAAAACCGCTCCTTGAGGTCGTTCGTTCCAAGCATCACAAGCACCACATCAATGGGCCGGTGGCTTTCCAGCAAGGCTGGCAGAACGGTCAAGCCGTTCCTGTGCGCGCCCTCGATCGGGTCGTCATGCACGGTTGTCCGCCCCGGGTGCCCCTCGGCGATCACCTCCCAGTCGGGCAGAAGTCTGGACAGCCGGTCCGACCAGCGGCTGCCTCGGTCAAAGCGGTCCGATTGGCCCAGGGCCGTGACCGGCATGGTGCCGTGGGTATTGCTGTCGCCGAAAAGCATCAAGGTACGCATCGCCCCCCCCATCAGGTTTCCCGGCAGGATGCACCGGATCACGCAGGAAAATGAAGCCGGTTTCGCCATCCCGGCAGATGTCCGCGGGAAAACCTGATTGACGTACCTCATACAGCGACCGATAGTCCGCCGATGGGACGTGGAGGCAGTCCGTTGCGACCAACGGTCAACGACATCGCACGCGAAGCGGGGGTCAGTCTGGCCACGGTGGACCGTGTGCTGAACGCCCGGCCGGGTGTGCGCGCCAAGACGGTCATGGCCGTGAACGAGGCGATTGCCAAGTTGGGCTATGTCCGCGATCTTGCCGCCGCCAATCTGGCGCGCAGCCGAAGCTATCGGATGGCAGCGGTCTTGCCCGACACGGAAAGCCAGTTTGTTCAATCACTTGCCCTGGCACTGGCGGATGCAGGGTCGATGGCTGCGACCAGCCGGGTCGAATTGGATCTGCTGCGCTTTCCCGCCGAAGACCCCCATGCCCTTGCCACGCTTCTGGCGGCCCTGCCGGGGCGAGGCTATTCCGGCGTTGCCCTGATGGCGCCCGAAACGCCGGTTCTGCGCGACGCCGTGCGCGGCCTGCGCGCAAAGGGTCTGCCTGTGGTGGCGCTTGTGTCGGACCTGCCGAATGCGGGGCGCGACCATTTCATCGGGGTGGACAACCGTGCGGCGGGGCGCACGGCCGGGGTGCTTATGGGCCGCTTTCTTGGGGGTGGTCCGGGCCAGGTGCTGGTTCTTGGCTCGTCCTTGCTTGCGCGCGACATGGTCGAACGCCGTCGCGGCTTTGATGAGGTCATCCTGCGCGACTTCCCCGGTCTTGATACGTTGCCGTCGCTTGAAACGCATGGCTCGGGCGCGCTTTTGCGTCAGGTGGTCACCGAACGTCTTGCGAACGCGCCAGGCGTCCGGGGCATCTATGCCATGGGCGACGGCAATCGCGCCTTGACGCAAGTCCTTGGTGAACTGGGACTTTCCGGTCGGTTGACCGTGATCTGCCACGAACTTACCCCCCATGCGCGACAAGCGCTTGAGAGGGGCGAGATCACTGCCGTCATCACCCAGAACCTGGGTCATCTTGCGCGATCGACCCTGCGCGTCCTGCGCGCCAAGGCGGACCACCTTCCCCTTGATGAGGGGCAAGAGCAGATCCGGATTGAAATCGTGCTGCGCGAAAACCTTCCGCTGCTGTCTGATTCGGGCCAGGTCTCGGCGGTTGCCGCCGCCTGAAACCGGCCTCAAATCGCTTTGAGCCTGACCTCGAGTGCAAAATGAGGAACGTACCTCAAAAACACTTTACAGGCAAATCCGCTGCGCCTATCGTCGGGCAAGTCCAAGAAGGCCCGGCGAAACGTACGGGTCCAACATAACCACTTCGGGAGGAATGCATGTCACGGAAAACTCTGGCCGCATCTGCGGCACTTGCTTTGGTCTGGGGTGTTCAGGCCAATGCGCAGGCGAACGAACTGACGCTGTGCTGGGCGGCATGGGACCCGGCGAACGCGCTTGTCGAACTGTCGAAGGACTTCGAGGCGCAGTCCGGCACCAAGATGAACTTCGAATTCGTGCCGTGGCCGAACTTCGCCGACCGCATGCTGAACGAGCTGAACTCGGGCGGCCAGCTTTGCGATCTCATGATCGGTGACAGCCAGTGGATCGGCGGCGCCGCCGAGAACGGCTGGTACCTCAAGATGAACGACTTCTTCGATGCCAACGGCATCTCGATGGACGCCTTCGTTCCGGCGACCGTGACCGGCTATTCCGAATGGCCGAAGAACACGCCGAACTACTGGTCGCTGCCCGCCTTCGGCGACGTGGTCGGCTGGACCTACCGCAAGGACTGGTTCGAACGTCCGGAAATCCAGGCCGCCTTCAAGGAGAAGTACGGCCGTGACCTGACGCCCCCCGCGACCTTTGCCGAGTTGAAAGAGGTTGCCGAGTTCTTCCAGGGCCGCGAGATCGACGGCAAGACGGTCTACGGCGCCTCGATCTACACCGAACGTGGGTCGGAAGGCATCACCATGGGCGTGATGGACGTGCTTTACAGCTTTGGCTTCAAGTACGACAACCCCGACAAGCCCTATGACATGGAAGGCTTCGTCAACTCGCCCGGCGCGGTCGAGGGGCTGGAGTTCTACAAGTCGCTCTATGACTGCTGCGTCGCCCCCGGCACCTCGAACACCTACATGGGCGAAGGCATCGACGCCTACAAATCCGGCCAGGTCGCGCTGCAGATGAACTTTGCCTTCACCTGGCCCGGCTTCGAGGTCGACCCCAACGTCGGCGGCGGCAAGACCGGTTACCTGGTGAATCCGGCCGGCCCGACCGGCGACCACTTCGCCCAGTTGGGCGGGCAGGGCATCTCGGTCGTCGCGAACTCGGACAACATCGACGGTGCGCTTGCCTACATCAAGTGGTTCTCGCAGAAGGATGTGCAGGACAAGTGGTGGTCGCTTGGCGGCTTCTCGGCCCTGCGCGCGGTGGTCGAGGATCCGGGCTTTGCGGCAAGCCAGCCCTATGCCCAGACCTACCTCGACAGCATGGCCATCGTGAAGGACTTCTGGGCCGAGCCGAGCTATGCCTCGCTCCTCCAGGCGTCACAGGCCCGCTTCCACGACTATGTCGTTGCCGGCAACGGCACCGCAAAAGAAGCACTGGATGGCCTGATCGCCGACTGGACCGAAGTCTTCCAGGACGAAGGCAAGCTCTGACGGCCTTACGCGCAACCCCTCTCTCCGGGTGGGAGAGGGGGAGCGACCCTTCAAGCATCGCAACGCTTTCCTCTCCCCCATGGGGGAGGGGGCAGGGCCGGGGGGCATCGCCGCCCTTGGCCTCCCATGGAATGAGATCATGCCCAACCCCATCGACATCGCTGCCAAAGCCACGCCGCCCCACCTTGCGAACCGGGTCCGGGGCTTGTCCGACCGCGCCATCGCCTGGATCTTCGTGTCGCCCACGATCTTTCTTCTTCTGGCGATCAACATTTTTCCGTTGATCTGGACCATTCGCCTGTCCTTCACCAACTACGCCGCCAACAAGCCGAATGCCGAGGTGAAATGGGTCGGCATCCGCAACTACACGCGCATCCTGACGGATGAGGATATCTGGTCCCACATGACCACCACCGCGCATTTCCTGATCTGGACCATCCTGTTGCAGGTCATCATCGGTTTTACCCTCGCATGGCTGATCAACCGGAAATTCAAGGGCAACGACCTTCTGACCACCCTCATCGTGATCCCGATGATGCTGTCGCCCGCCGTGGTCGGCAACTTCTGGACCTTTCTCTACCAGCCGCAGATCGGCATGGTGAACTACATCGTCGAATTCTTCACCGGCATCCCCGCCTCGAGCTTTTCAATGCTCGGACCCGGCGGCCTTGCGCCCTGGTCGATCATCATCGTCGATACCTGGATGTGGACGCCCTTCGTCATGCTGATCTGCCTTGCCGGTTTGCGCAGCATTCCCGACTACATCTATGAGGCGGCCGAGGTTGACCGCGCCTCGAAATGGCGGCAGTTCTGGACGATTACCATTCCCATGGTGCTGCCCTTCCTCATGCTCGCGGTCCTCTTCCGCGGGATCGAGAACTTCAAGATGTTCGACATGGTGAACCTTCTTACCGGCGGCGGACCGGGCAGCGAGACGCTGCTCACCTCGATCGACCTCAAGCGCGAGGCCTTCGAGAAGTGGCGCACCGGCTATTCCAGTGCCTATGCGATCATCCTTTTCGTCACGATCTTCGGCCTCGCCTCGATCTACGTGAAGGCCCTGAACAAGGTCAAGGAAAGATGAGCGCCTATTCCGTCACCGAACCCTCGCCGCTCTCGAAATGGCTCGCCGCCGGGCTGGTCGTCCTTTACACGATCATCACCCTTCTGCCCCTCGTCTGGATCATCTCGACCAGCTTCAAGACCGGGCCGGACAGCATCTCCTACCCGCCGAAAGTCTTTTTCGAGCCCACGCTGGAAGGCTACGTCAACCTCTTCTCCACCCGCACCCGCCCCGCCGTGTCCGAACTTGAAAGCCTGCCGCCACCGGACACCTGGTATGACGAGATCGCGCGCCGTCAGGGCACCATCATCGTCGGCCCCAGCCGCTTTGGCGAACGCTTCCTGAACTCGGTGATCATTGGCTTCGGCTCGACCTTTCTCAGTATCCTTCTCGGCACGATGGCCGCCTATGCTTTCAGCCGTTTCAAGGTGCCGCTGAAGGATGACCTGATGTTCTTCATCCTTTCCACAAGGATGATGCCGCCCATTGCGGTCGCGATCCCGATCTACCTGATGTACCGCGAGCTTGGCCTGTCAGACACGCACCTTGGCATGATCCTGCTTTACACCGGGGTGAACATCAGCCTTGCCGTCTGGCTGCTGAAAGGCTTCATGGACGAGATTCCGCGCGAATACGAAGATGCAGCACTGATCGACGGCTACACCCGCTTTCAGGCCTTCCGCAAGGTCGTGCTGCCCCAGGCTGCCACGGGTATCGCCTCGACCGCGATCTTCTGCCTGATCTTTGCCTGGAACGAATACGCCTTCGCCGTGCTTCTCACCTCCGGCAATGCCCAGACCGCCCCCCCCTTCATCCCTACCATCATCGGGGTCGGCGGCCAGGATTGGCCTGCCGTGGCTGCAGGCGCGACGCTCTTCCTGCTGCCCGTGATGATCTTCACCATCCTTCTGCGCAAACACCTCCTGCGCGGGATCACCTTCGGGGCGGTGCGCAAATGACTTACCCAAAACACGTCGCTGCCTTTCTTGCCATCACTGGTCAACGGCTGCCCTTCATTCAGGCTCCGATCGGGTCGGGGGCGACACCTGACCTTGTCATCGCAGTCAGCAAGGCAGGGGGCCTTGGCGGGCTCGGCCTGACCTGGGACAGCCCAGACGCGGTTGCCGCCACAGTTGCCCGCCTGCGTCAGGCCCTGCCGGGGTTGGCCTTCTTTGCCAATTTCGTCCTGCATTTCCCCTGTGATGGATTTGACGCCGCGCTGGAGGCCGGGGTGCCCGTCGTCACCTTGTCCTGGGGCATCGACGCCGCCCGCATCGCCCGGGCCCACCGCGTCGGGACGAAGGTCGGCGTGCAGGTAGGCTCGACCGAAGGCGCGCGGCAGGCCCTTGCGGCGGGGGCTGATTTCGTGATCGCCCAGGGGGTCGAGGCCGGGGGTCATGTCCAGTCGACGACACCACTGGCGACCCTTCTGCCGCAGGTCGTGGCCGTGGCAGGCGACCGACCGGTCGTTGCCACAGGCGGCATTGCCAGCGCCGATGCCATCCTTCGGGTCATTGCTGCCGGCGCCGCCGGGGTCATGCTCGGCACCCGGTTTCTTGCCACCCGCGAGGCTGGTGCACATCCCGACTACAAGGCAGCCCTTGTCTCTGCCAGGCCCGAAGACACCGCCTTCACCAACTGCTTCGACATCGACTGGCCCTTCGCCATGCACCGCGTCCTGCGCAATTCCACCTTCTCCGCCTGGGAGGCCGCCGGTTCCCCGCAACCGCCGCATCGCCCGGGCGAGGGCGACATCGTCTTCCGCCAGAATGGGGTCGATCACGTCCGCTACAGCATCATGGAGCCCGGCCCGGACGCCAAAGGCGACCTGCTTGGCGCCTGCCTCTACGCCGGAACCGGCGTCGGCGACATCGACCGGATCGAGGGCGCGGGTGATCTTGTCACCCGGTGGGGGGCCGAAGTTCAACTGGCCCTTCGCCAGACCCGGCAGGAAAGGGTGACGGCATGACCGCGTTTCTGTCTGGCCTGTTCCGTTTTCGCCGCGGCCCCTGGGAAAACCTTGCCACCGTGCTGATCGCGCTGGGCGTCGTCATGCTGATGCAGCCCTTTTTCCTTTGGGCCTTCACCTACAGCTTCTTCGTCACGCTGGTGGGCACGGTGATGTTCATCATCACCAGCCATTTCCCGGAGTAGGCCATGCTGGAGAAACTTTCGCCCATCCTGCCCGCCCGCGACATGGCCGCGACAGAAAGCTTCTGGCAGCGGCTTGGCTTCGTGACGGTCTACCTCGATGCGGAATACCTCATGATGAAGCGGGATGGGGCCGAGGTCCATTTCTTCCTGCATCCGACGCTTGACCCCGCAACCTGCAATCACGGCGCGTATCTTCGTCCTGCCCGGATCAATGAACTGGATGCCGAATGGGGCGCCCTTGGCATGCCCGCCACCGGCATCCCGCGGCTGGAACGGGCCGCCGACAAACCCTGGGGCATGCGTGAACTGGCGCTTCTCGACCTCAACGGCAACCTTATCCGCGCCGGGCAGGAGATCCCCCTTGGCTGAAATCGTCATCCGCAACCTGCGCAAGGAATTCGGCGCGTTCACGGCGGTGAAGGGGTCGTCCTTCACCATCAAGGACGGCGAATTCTTCATGCTTCTCGGCCCTTCCGGTTGTGGCAAGACCACCACCTTGCGGATGATTGCGGGACTGGAACTTCCCACTTCCGGCGAGATCCTGATCGACGGTGAAGATGTCTCGATGCGCCCGGCCAGTCAGCGCGACATTGCCATGGTCTTCCAGATGTTCGCGCTTTACCCGCACCTCAACGTGCGCAAGAACATCGCCTATCCGCTTGTCAGCCAGGGTGTGCCGAAGGCGCAGGTAGCGCAGAAGGTGGCCGAGGTCGCGAAGATCCTGCGCATCGACCACATGCTCGACAAACCCGTCGGCGGCCTTTCCGGCGGCGACCGCCAGCGGGTCGCACTTGGCCGCGCCATCGTGCGCAACCCCAAGGCCTTCATGATGGACGAACCCCTTGGTGCACTCGACGCCGAGTTCCGCGAGATCATGGCCGAAGAGCTGCGCGCCCTTCACGACCGGATGCACGCGACCACCGTCTACGTCACCCATGACCAGCTTGAGGCGATGCAGATGGGTGACAAGATCGTCGTGATGAACCACGGCGTTGTCGAACAGTTCGGTACCCCGCAGGACATCTATGACCATCCCGCAACCCTTTTCGTCGCCGATTTCATCGGCAGCCCGTCGATGAATTTCCTGCGGTTCGAAGGGGGGGCGCAGGCCGGGGCCGAAACCCTGATGCTTGGCGACTTGCCGATGGCTATTCCCCGGCTTCAGGAACCTGCCCAGGGCGCACTGGTCCTGGGTGTCCGCCCCGAGCATGTCACCCTTTCCGACGCTGCCCCCCTGCGCGCCAGGATCGAAGCCGCCGAATATCTTGGCACGACCCAGATCGTCACGCTTTCCACGCCCTTCGGCATGGTGAAAGCCCGCACGTCTTCGGCCTTGTCGGCCACTCCCGGGGACCTTACCGGCCTTGCCTTCGCCGCGCCCCGCCTGTCGCTTTTCGATGCCACCACCGGCCGCGCCGTCCGGACCGCCGCCAACGCCGGAGTTGACCATGGCTGAAGTGATCCTTTCGGGACTGGCAAAGTCCTACGGCAAGACCCAGGCGCTTGCGGATGTTACCATGACGATCCCGGACGGCGCCTTCGTCGTCCTGCTTGGCCCCACCGGTGCCGGCAAGACCACCACGCTTCGGTTGATCGCCGGTCTCGACAAACCGGATCGGGGTGACATCCGCATCGGGGGCGCTTCGGTCCTGCACGATACCCCGTCGCAGCGGGACGTGGCGATGGTGTTCCAGCAGTACTCGCTTTACCCGCATCTGACCGTGCGCGAAAACCTTGCCTTTCCGCTTCGCTCGCCGATGATCGCCATGCCAGAGCCCGAGATCGCCCGCCGGGTGCAAGAAGTGGCCGAGGTTCTGCGCATCCCCCACAAGCTGGACAACAAGGCCACGGCCCTCTCTGGCGGCGAGATGCAGCGCGTCTCGATCGGCCGCGCGCTGGTGCGACAGCCGCGCATCTACCTCATGGACGAACCGCTGTCGTCGCTGGACGCAAAGCTTCGCGCCGACCTCAGGATCGAGCTGAAGCGCATCCACCAGGACCTTGGCGCAACCTTCCTTTACGTCACGCATGACCAGATCGAGGCGATGACCATGGCAAGCCATGTCGGCGTGCTTGACCAGGGGCGCCTTGTCCAGTTCGGCACCCCGCGCGAGATCTATGAGGCACCCGTGTCAGTCTACGTCGCCTCCCGCCTTGGCCAGCCGCACATAAACCTTCTTCCGGCCGATGCCTTCGGAAACGCCCCTGCAGGGGCGGCCCGGATCGGCCTGCGGCCCGAACACATCCGCACCGGTGATGGGGCCGAAGCCACCATTCGCCGGGTGGAACATCTGGGCGACCAGACCCGCCTGCACCTGGCGCTTGGTCCGCATGACCTCATCACCCTGACCGAGCCGCATACGCCCCTGACCGCGGGGCAGACCCTGAAGATCCGTCCTGAAAATCCGCTCTGGTTTGACGCCGATGGCAACCGCATCTGAAAGGCCAGTCCCATGAAACAGTTCATGAATGCCCGTGACAGTCTGGTCACCGAAGCCATCGACGGCCTTCTGAGAACCAGTGCGGGCAAACTCGCCCGGCTTGACGGCTATCCCCATATCAAGGTCGTGATCCGCGCCGACTGGGACCGCTCGAAGGTTGCCCTCGTCTCTGGCGGAGGGTCGGGCCATGAACCGTCGCATGCCGGTTTCGTCGGCCAGGGCATGCTGACCGCTGCCGTCTGCGGCGACGTCTTCGCCTCGCCTTCCGTCGATGCCGTCCTTGCGGGCATCCTTGCCGTCACCGGCAAGGCGGGCTGTCTTCTGATCGTCAAGAACTATACCGGCGACCGGCTGAACTTCGGCCTTGCCGCCGAACGCGCCCGCGCCTTTGGCGTCAAGGTGTCCATGGTCATCGTCGATGATGACATCGCGCTGCCCGACCTGCCGCAGGCGCGTGGCGTCGCCGGAACCCTTTTCGTCCACAAGATCGCCGGGGCGATGGCCGAATCCGGCGCCGACCTCGACACCATCACCGCCGCCGCGAACTTGGTCATCCGGGGTGCCGTCTCCATCGGCATGTCGCTTGACACCTGCACGGTACCCGGCTCGCCGAAAGAGGACCGGATTGCCACCGGCATGGCCGAGCTTGGCCTTGGCATCCATGGCGAGGCCGGGATCGAGCAGGTCGATGTCACCGGCGCGCGTTCGGCCATGCAGATGGTCGCCGACAAACTCCTGCCGCATATGGGCGCGGGCGATCACGTTGCGCTTCTCAACAACCTTGGCGGCACCACGCCGCTGGAGATGTCAATCCTGACCGAGGAACTGGCCCGCTCCTCCCTTGGCGCGCACACCAAATGGATCATCGGCCCGGCCGCGATGATGACCTCGCTCGACATGCACGGCTTTTCCGTCTCGCTTTTGCCCGTCGATCATGCGCAGGTGACCTCTCTTGCAGCGCCGGTCGCGCCCCACGCCTGGCCCGGCCTTGTGCCGTTGGGGGCAGTCGCGGTCAAACCGCTGCCTGACGGGCTTGCGCCCATCCAGCCCGTGCCCAGCGCCCACCCCGCCCGCCGCGCCCTTCTTGACCGGTGCTGCAAGGCCCTGATCGCGGCGGAGGCTGACCTCAACCTCCTCGACGCCAAGTCCGGCGACGGCGACACCGGCAGCACCCTGGCCGGGGCCGCCCGCGCCCTGCAAAGCGCGCTGGACCGTCTCCCCCTCGCCGACCCCACCCAGCTTTACCGCGCCATCGGGATGGAGCTGTCGCAGACCATGGGCGGCTCCTCCGGCGTCCTCCTCGCCATCTTCTTCGCCGCCGCAGGTGACGCGAGCGCCTCCGGCAAAACCTGGATCGGAGCCCTCACCGCAGGCCTCGACCGCGTTTGCCAGGTCGGCGGAGCCGCCCCCGGCCACCGCACCATGATCGACGCCCTCGCCCCCGCCCTCGCCGCCTTGCCCAAGGGCGTCCAGGCGGCGGCAACAGCCGCCCGCGACGGCGCGAATGCGACGGCCCAAATGACGAGGGCCAAGGCAGGCCGCGCCACCTACCTCGCCGCCGACAAACTCAAGGGGCATAACGATCCGGGGGCCGAAGGGGTGGCACGGTTGTTCGAAGACCTCTCCAAAGGCTGACTTATCGGTCTCTTGCCCGATTTGTCCGTCGACAAGTCGAGGCACCGCCTCGACGGCCGCGCCTGCCTGCCCCTGGCAGGCGCGATACCGCGCCAGCCCAGCCAGGCGCGCCCCGATTTTCCAACCGTTTGGGAAAGCTGATACCCCTTGCCCTCCGGCTTGCGCCTCCAGGCAATCGGGCCGGGCGACTGAACTAATCTCTGGCTTTGAATTATTGCGGTTCCAGAACGTTATTTAGCTCAAGATATTGCTTTCAAAGAACATTCAGAGAACGTCTAGGCTTTCCACTTCGCTTAGTTTCGGCAAAAGGCGCCAGAATTCGTGGCAGTATCGATGTGATCGCTCAATCAACTCAGGGAAAGGCGACTCGTGTCCTTCTATTACGAGGCCGAAACGGCCTACCAGATGAACTGTAAGTTCGGCAAAATCGACCAACTCCTGGACTGTGGTTTCAATGACTTGGCCTCTCTCCTCAATTCTTTTGCGGTCGGTACTTGAGAAAAATCGATGTGCGAGCCTTTCAGTACGAAACACTCGAAGTGAACCGACCCGAGACTGGTCTACCTGATGAAGATCAACGAGGAGTTTGGAGTGTTCGGCTTCCAGACCTTGGATTGCTTTCAGAGCTGTAGGGTAGCCATACCAGGATTCGCGCTCCTTTCGCAAATGCTCGGAAGACGGGA
>JAPLPF010000206.1:9084-10230 GCA_026400325.1 Rhodobacterales bacterium | reverse complement strand
CTTCTTCAGGTTCTGGATGATCTTGCCGGGCATCGACCCGATATAGGTCCGCCGATGACCGCGAATTTCGCTTTCATCCCGCACGCCGCCAAGGCTGATGCGGATGAATTCGCGCCCCGTGGCCTTTGCGACCGACCTGCCAAGTGACGTCTTGCCCACGCCGGGGGGGCCGACAAGGCACAGGATCGGACCTTTCAGCTTGGTCGACCGGGCCTGCACTGCCAGGTATTCGACAATGCGTTCCTTGACCTTTTCCAGACCGAAGTGATCGGCGTCCAGCACCTTCTGTGCGGCCGGCAGATCCTTCTTGACGCGGGATTTGACACCCCACGGCACGCCCAGAAGCCAGTCAAGGTAGTTGCGTACGACCGTCGCCTCGGCAGACATCGGTGACATCGACTTCAGCTTCTTCAGCTCGGCATCCGCCTTTTCGCGGGCCTCTTTCGAAAGCTTCGTGCGGGCAATCCGGGCCTCAAGCTCGGCCACCTCGTTCTGGCCTTCCTCGCCGTCGCCAAGTTCCTTCTGGATCGCCTTCATCTGTTCGTTGAGGTAATATTCGCGCTGCGTCTTTTCCATCTGGGTCTTGACGCGGGTCTTGATCTTCTTTTCGACCTGCAGGACCGAAAGCTCGCCCTGCATGTGACCGTAGACCTTTTCCAGCCGTTCGGCGACGTCCAGCGTTTCCAGGATCATCTGCTTCTGACCGACGTCGATGCCAAGGTGTCCGGCCACAAGATCGGCCAGCCGCGCGGGTTCGCGGGTGTCGGACACGGCGGCCAGCGCCTCTTCGGGAATGTTCTTCTTGACCTTGGAATACCGCTCGAACTCTTCGCCGACGGCGCGCACCAGCGCCTCGACCGAGGTGCTGTCGCCTGCAACCTCGTCAAGGGGCACGACGGTCGCCTCGAAGAACGCCGGGTTCTCGACAAACCCGGTGATCTGCACCCGGGCCTTGCCTTCGACCAGCACCTTCACGGTGCCATCGGGAAGCTTCAGAAGTTGCAGCACATTGGCCAGAACACCTACGCGAAAGATATCGTCGGCGGCCGGGTCATCGGCTGTCGGGTCCTTCTGCGACGACAGAAGAATCTGCTTGTCGTCCTGCATCACTTCTTCCAGTGCGCGGACCGACTTTTCGCGTCCGAC
>JAPLPF010000206.1:0-9016 GCA_026400325.1 Rhodobacterales bacterium | reverse complement strand
TAACCTGTGCTTGCCAGGTGGGTGTTTCAAGTCCAGGCGTGGACACGAAGCATGAACCGCTGTTCGGACGGCTGCAAGAGTGGAAAAATGCACCGTTCCGGGGTGGTTGATCACGGCAGGGCAATGTCGCCAATGGCCCGCTTGGCATGAAATTCCGCCACAAATCCGGCCAGCGATCCGGCGGCAATCGCCTCGCGCAGCCCCTGCATCAGCGTCTGGTAATAATGCAGGTTGTGCCAGGTCAGAAGCATGCTGCCGATGATTTCGTCGGACTTCACGACATGGTGCAGATAGGCGCGGCCATAGCCCTGGCAGGCGGGGCAGGCGCACCCGTCTTCCAGCGGGCGGGGATCGTCCTTGTGGCGGGCGTTGCGCAGGTTCACCTGGCCCCGCGCGGTCCAGGCCTGCCCGGTGCGACCAGAGCGGGAGGGGAGGACGCAGTCCATCATGTCGATGCCGCGTTCCACGGCGCCGACGATGTCGTCAGGCTTGCCCACCCCCATCAGGTAGCGCGGCTTGTCTTCCGGCAGGAACCCGGGCGCGTAATCGAGGACCGAGAACATCGCCTCCTGCCCCTCGCCCACGGCAAGGCCGCCAACGGCATAACCGTCAAAGCCGATGGATTTCAGCGCCTCGGCAGATTCCTCGCGGAGTTCGCGGGTCACACCGCCCTGCATGATGCCAAACAGCGCATGGCCTGGCCGGTCGCCAAAGGCATCACGCGACCGCTGTGCCCAGCGCATCGACAGGCGCATGGATTTGGCCACCTCGACATCCGTGGCAGGAAGTGCGGGGCATTCGTCAAAGCACATCACGATGTCAGACCCCAGAAGCCGCTGAATCTCCATGCTGCGTTCGGGGGTCAGCATGTGCTTTGATCCGTCAAGGTGGGACGAAAAGCGGACCCCCTCTTCCGTCAGCTTGCGCAGGGCGCCAAGCGACATGACCTGAAAGCCGCCGCTGTCGGTCAGGATCGGGCCGTCCCAGTTCATGAAGCGGTGCAGGCCGCCAAGGGTCGCAATGCGTTCGGCCGTGGGGCGCAGCATAAGGTGATAGGTATTGCCCAGAAGGATGTCGGCCCCGGTGGCGCGCACGCTTTCGGGCAGCATCGCCTTGACCGTGGCCGCTGTACCGACGGGCATGAAAGCGGGGGTGCGAATCTCTCCCCTCGGGGTCTTGATCGCCCCGGTGCGGGCTGTCCCGTCGGTTGCTGCAATCGTGAAGGTAAAGCCGGTCGCCATGCGTGATCCGTCCCTTGTCTGCCGCCCGTTTGAGCTAAATCGCGCCAAAAGCCAAGCCCGCACCCCCTGCGATGCACGTCGTCCGGTTTTTCTATTGACCTTTTCGATGGCGCCGCTATCTGAGTGAATGAACGTTCATTCCCGAAAAGACCGACCTGATGGCCCAGCCTGCAATCCACCCAGGAAACGAAGAGCGCAGCCTCGAGATCCTGTTCTCGATTCGCAAGGCTTTTGCCGACAAGGGTTTCGACGGCGCCTCGATGCAGGACCTTGCCCGCGCAGCGGGGATGAGTGTGGGGAACTTCTACCGCTATTTTCCGTCCAAGGGTGCCATTGTCGAGGCGATGGTCGGCTATGACCTGACCGAAATCGAGCGCGACTTTGGCGAGATCCAGAGTTCTGCCGACCCCATGGCGGGGCTGCGGGCGAAGATCATCCAGCGGATGACCGAAGATTGTGGCGGAGACAGCCGGCTTTGGGCCGAAATCACCGCCGTTTCGATGCGAAAACCTGAAGTTCTGGCCGTTTCGCAGCAAATGGAGTCGACTGTTGTCGCGCATCTGTCGGCGATCTTTGCCCGGGTGACTGGCCGCAATCACGCCGATGCGATCCGGCGCTACGCGGGGCAGTGCCGACTTCTGGTGATGCTGGTGAAGGCCATGGCCATGGAAACCGGCAAGACCGGCACACCCAACCCGGAATTGACCGAGCAGGTGATCCCGATCATCGACCGCGTCTTTGCGGAAATCTCAAACGACATTGCAAGAGGCTGACCGCACGATGCGCCCGATCCAGATCCTGACCCTTGCCGCAGCCCTTGGCTTCGGTGTTCCGGCCGCCGGTCTTCGTGCCGAAGAGGCTGCCGCCCCTGCCCCGGTTGTCCAGACCCTGCCCGCCATCACCGTTTCCATGGTGGAGACCATGCAGATGTCCGACAGGATCATCGCCTCCGGGCTGGTCATGGCCGTCGAAGAAGTCGATGTGGCACCGCTGATCGAAGGCCAGCCGCTTCAGGCCCTGCTTGCCGATGTCGGCGATCTGGTGACCGAAGGCCAGGTCCTCGCGATCCTGTCGAAGACGACGCTTGACTTGCAGCGGGCCGAGGGCGTGGCCTCGCTTGCGGCCGCGCGGGCCGGGATCGCCCAGGGCGAGGCGCAGATGGTCGAGGCGGAAGCCATGGAGGCCGAAGCGCAGCGCGTGGCCGACCGCACGGCAAAGCTTCGCCAGCAGGGCACTGCCCCGCAAGCGCAGGCCGACACCGCGAACACCAATGCCGCCACCGCCGCAGCTCGGGTGTCCGTCGCGCGGGAAGGGCTGGAATCGGCGCGGGCGCAGCTTGCCCTTGCCGAAGCGCGCCTGGACAACCTTGACCTGCAGCTGTCGCGAACGGAAGTGAAGGCCCCGGTGGCTGGCCGGATCATTGCGCGCAATGCCAAGCTGGGCGCAATCGCCACCGCCGCCGGGCAGCCGATGTTCGTGATGATCCGCGACGGAGAGCTTGAACTGCGCGCCGACGTTGCCGAGTCGAGCCTTCTGCGTCTTGCACCCGGGCAGACCGCGAAGCTTCGGGCTGTCGGGCTTTCTACCCCGCTTACCGGACAAGTGCGGCTTGTCGAGCCGTCGATCGACCCGGTCAGCCGCCTTGGGCGTGCGCGTATCTCGATCGACGATGAAACGGGGATGCGGTCCGGCATGTTCGTCGAGGCCGAGATCCTGGTGGCCGAGCGTGAAACGCTGGCTGTGCCCTTGACGGCAATCGGCTCATCCGCCGAAGGTCTGACCGTCCTGCGCGTCGTGGACGGACTGGTCGAACGCGTGCCGGTAAAGATCGGGATCCGCGACGGTGGCAACATCGAGATCATCGAGGGGCTAAGCCTTGGCGATCAGGTGGTGACCAAGGCCGGGGCCTTTGTCCGGGCGGGCGACAGGATCAATCCGGTGCTTGCCGCAACCAGCACGAACTGAGGAATTCGCCATGAACTTTTCCGCCTGGTCGATCCGCAATCCCGTAGCGCCGCTGCTGGCGTTCTTCCTGTTGATGGTGCTGGGCTGGCAAAGCTTCAACGCGCTGCCCATCACGCGCTTTCCCAACATCGACGTGCCGCTGGTCGCCGTCAGCGTCAGCCAGTCCGGCGCAGCCCCCTCCGAGATGGAGAATCAGGTCACCAAGGAGATCGAGGACGCCGTTGCCGGAATTACCGGGGTCAAGCGCGTGACGTCGACCGTGACCGACGGGCTGTCGACCACGGTGGTCGAGTTTCGCATGGAAGTACCGACCGACAAGGCGGTGCAGGATGTAAAGGACGCGGTGGACCAGATCCGCGGCGACCTGCCCGGAGGCATCGAAGCACCGATCGTCACCCGCATCGACGTCGAGGGCCAGGCGATCATGACCTTTTCGGTCGCAGCACCCGACCTTACGATGGAAGAGATCAGCTGGTTCGTCGACGACACGGTGACCCGGTCCCTTCAAGGCAAGCCCGGGATCGGTCGCGTCACCCGGATCGGTGGGGCAGACCGCGAAATCAGGGTCGAGCTCGATCCGGTGAAGCTGGACAGCTATGGCGTCACCGCCCAGGCAATTTCCGCGCAGATCGCGGCCACCAACACCAACCTTGGGTCGGGCAAGATCAGCCTTGGAACCGGCGAGCAGGTGATCCGCACGCTGGGCGACAGCGGCACGGTCGAGATGCTGGCCGCGATGACCATCGCGCTGCCCTCGGGCCAGTATGTGCGCCTGGCGGACCTTGGTCAGGTCATCGACAGCTATGAAGAGCTGAAAAGCTTTACCCGGATCGATGGCGACGAGGGCGTCAGCTTCCTTGTGTTCCGGTCAAAAGGTGCGTCCGAAGTCAGCGTGGCCGAGATCACGAACGCCGTGGTCGACGACCTGCGCGCCGCAAATCCGAATGTCGCGATCACGCTGATCGACGATTCGGTCTTCTACACCTTCGGCAACTACGAGGCCGCGATCCACACGCTTCTGGAAGGCGCGCTGCTGGCGATCATCGTGGTGCTGATGTTCCTGCGCAACTGGCGGGCCACGCTGATTGCGGCGATTGCCCTGCCCTTGTCGGCAGTACCGACGTTCTGGATCATGGACATGCTCGGGTTCTCGCTGAACCTGGTCAGCTTCCTGGCCCTGACGCTGGCCACCGGCATTCTTGTCGATGACGCCATCGTCGAGATCGAGAACATCGCGCGGCATATCCGCATGGGCAAGACCCCCTACCGCGCCGCGATCGAGGCGGCGGACGAGATCGGGCTTGCGGTCATCGCCACCAGCTTCACCATCGTCGCGGTCTTTGTTCCCGTCAGCTTCATGCCGGGCATTCCCGGGCAATACTTCAGGCAATTCGGTCTGACCGTGGCGATTTCCGTCCTTTTTTCGCTGGCGGTTGCCCGACTGATCACACCGATGATGGCGGCCTATTTCATGCGCGCAAAGGACGCCCAGGGCCATGGCGACGGGGAGCAGAAGGATGGCTTTGTCATGCGCGGCTACCTTGGGGTGGTGCGGATGACGACACGGGTCTGGCGCTTCAAGCGGGTGCCGTGGCTGGGCATTCCCACCTATTACGCCACGCTGGTCGCGGCGATCATCGTGGTGATCTTCTCGGTGCAGGCGATGCTGGCGGTGCCGGGCAGCCTGTTCCCGCCGGAAGACGAAAGCAGGATCATCGTGTCGGTCGAGCTTCCGCCCGGCAGCACGCTGCGCGACACCGATGCCACGACCGAGGCGATGCGCCAGGCGGTGATCGACATCGACGGAGTGAAATCGGTGCTTGTGGTCGGCGGGTCGACCCCCTTGGGCGACCGCGACGTTCGCCGCGCCTCCTTCACCATCATCCTCGACCGGCTGGACAACGGGCTTGGCCGCAAGATGTCGGACCTTGGCCAGGCGATCCCGTTGATCGGCCCGCTTCTGCCCACATCTCCGGTGACCGGACGCATCCGCCCGCAGGCCGAAATCGAGACCGAAGTCTTTGCGGCCATCCGCGAGGTGCCGGACGTCCGCGCCTTCAAGGTAGGCGGTCCCGGCGGCGGTTCGCGTCCGTTCAGCTTTGATATCCTTTCGACCGACGAGACGGACCTGAATCTTGCGGTGCAGAAGATCGAGGATGCGCTGCGGGCCGAACCGATGCTTGTTGCCCCGTCAGCCGAAGCTTCCTTGCCACGGCCTGAAATCCAGATCACGCCCAAGGCCGAAGAGGCCGCGCGTCTGGGCATTTCAGTGCAGCAGATCGCAACGGTCGTGCGGGTGGCGACCATCGGTGACGTCTCGGCAGCCCTTGGCAAGCTATCGATCGACAACCGGCTGGTGCCGATCCGCGTGCAACTGAACGAGGCATCGCGTGACAATCTTGAACGGATATCGGCGCTGAAGATCCAGACCGCGACCGGTACGGTGCCGCTTTCGGCTGTCGCCACGATCGAGGTGGCCGAAGGACCGTCCGTCGTCAAGCGGCTGAACCGGCTTCGGGTCGCGACCATCGGTGCCGACATCGCGCCGGGCTTTGTGCTGGATCAGGCTACGGCCCGCTTCAACGAGATCATTCCCACGCTGAACCTGCCGGACTCGGTCAAGCTTACGCCTTCGGGTGATGCCGAGGTTCAGGCCGAACTGGTCGGCAGTTTCGTCAACGCGATGGTGATGGGCGTGCTGCTGATGATGTTCGTGCTGATCCTTCTTTTCCGGTCCGTGCTGCAGCCGGTGACGATCATCTTCTCGCTGCTTTTGTCGGTTGGCGGGGTGGCGGCGGCGCTGATCATCACGCAAAATCCGCTGTCCATGCCGGTGCTGATCGGCATCCTGATGCTGATGGGGATCGTGTCGAAGAACGCGATCCTGCTCATCGACTTTGCCATCGAGATGCGTGCGCGCGGCATGAAGCGGATCGCCTCGGTGATCGAGGCCGGCCACAAGCGCGCGCGCCCGGTGGTCATGACCTCGATCGCGATGTCGGCGGGGATGCTGCCTTCGGCACTCGGGGTCGGCGAAGGGGGCGCTTTCCGCGCTCCGATGGCAATCGCGGTCATCGGCGGGATCATCGTCTCGACGGTGCTGAGCCTCGTGGTCGTGCCGTCGATGTATCTGGTCATGGACGATGTCTCGCGTCTGCTGGGTTGGGTCCTGAACCGCTTCATCGGCAAGAAGGAACCCGAGCCGGAAGCGCCCGAAGCGCAAGTGCTGGCCGAGCGTATTGCGCGGGGCAACGAGGACATGGCGCTGATGCAGGGACGCCTCGCTGCGCTTGAAGAGTCGCTGACCCGGCGCAAGACCACGCCTCACGCGGCTGAGTAGGCGCCAGCGTCGGGCTGGGGGCCAATTTTCTTCCAAGAAAATTGGCCCCGGCTCAGGCGTCGGGCCAGAGCCTTGCCGCGATGTCGGCGCTGTAACGGCCAAGCCGCACGTCTTCGGCCACCAGCGCGGGGTCGCGCCCGGACGCAGGCCCGTAGCCGCCGCCTCCCGGTGTGCGAACGCGCACCCGATCGCCCTGTTTCAGCGTGATGTCCTGCGCCTTTGAAAGGTGCTCGGGGATCAGCACCACGCCGTCCCGGATCACTTCGACCCGGTTGACCGCCCCGTCCTGCCCGCCCAGCACGCCTTGTGGGCCGACGCGGCCGTGGTCCATCACAAAGCTGGCCCGCGCCTGCCCACGCAGAAGCTCGATCTCGTAATCAAGGCCAAAGCCGCCCCGATGCTGCCCTGCCCCGCCGGACCCTTCGTGCAACGCGTAGCGGCGGTAGAGGACGGGATAGGTCTGCTCCATGATCTCGACGGGGGGCGCTTTAGAGATGCCGATGGTGGAACAGCCGTTCGAGATGCCATCCCCCCCGGCGAACCCGCCATATCCGCCGCCCGAGATCTGGTACATCACATAGTCGCGGCCTTTTTCAGGGTCATGCCCGCCAAGGCCAAAGTTGCCGGAGGTGCGTGCGGGGGCCGCCGTAACGTGGGACGGTATCGCCTGCACCAGGGCGGCAAAGACCGCCTCGGCGATACGCTGGCTGACCTCGGCGGCGCAGCCGCTGACGGGGCGAGGATATTGCGCGTCAAGGAAGGTGCCGGTGATGCCGGTAACGGTCAGAGGCTCGAACGCCCCGGCGCTGATCGGGACCTCGGGGAAGATGTGGCGCATGGCGAGGTATATGGAGGACATCGTAGTGGCGCGGACAGAGTTCATCGGCCCCATGCAGGGAAGCGAGGTGCCGGCGAAGTCGAAGGTGAGACCGTCGGCGGCTTTCGTCACGGCAAGCGCGATGGTCAGGGGCTGGTTCACCACCCCGTCGCTGTCACGCATCTGTTTCGCAGCAAGGCGGCGCATTTCGGCTATGGCCTCAGTCACCGTCGCGTCGCCGTAACGGTCGAGAAGGGCGCCAAGCCGCTCGGCCCCGACCAGAAGCGCCGAGGCTTGGGCCTTCACATCGCCGATCCGTTGTTCCGACACCCGGATGTTGGAGCAGATGATCTGGTAGATCTCGGTATCCAGTTGGCCTTTCTTGAAGAGCTTCACGGGGGGAAGCCGCAGCCCCTCCTGCTCCGCGCTGATGGCAGAGGCTGAGAACCCACCCGGCACCGCGCCGCCGGTGTCGGGCCAATGGCCGGTGTTGGACAGCCAGCAGAAGATCGACCCGTCGCGCCAGACCGGCATGGAGAATCGGACATCCATCAGGTGCGTGGCGTTCCAGGATCGTGCGGGTGGAGAACTGCATGACGCCGACAAAGACCGGCAGGCCCTTGGAGCCTTGGGCGATGAGTGAGCCGTCGGTGGCCGAGTAGATGCCGTCCGAGCGGTCGTCGGCTTCTGCGATCACGGGTGAAAAGGCCGCGCGCGAGAAGGTGAGGTCCATCTCGTCGCAAACCTGCTGAAGGCCGGCCTGGATGACGGCAAGGGTGACGGGGTTGATCATGCGGGATCGCTCCTTTGTCTGCGCAGCGTCAAGGCGCGCGCAAGCATCCCGGCGGCCAAGGCGAGCAGCGAGGAGACTACAGCCAAGGCCGGGCCAAGACAGCCTTCCCGGCGGGCCAATGCGGTGATGGGGTCTTCAAACACGATTAGGGCGACAGCGCAGACCACAAGGATCCCCGTCGATGCAAAGTGGAGCGCAGCACGGCTGGTCATCGCGACCGCCAGGCAGCAAAGAAGCACGACTACGCCAAGCGGGGAAGTAACGCTGGACACGAGCTGTGGCCAGAAGCCGATCGGGTCCGATCCGGGCTTCCAGGCTTCGTTGACCTTATCGCAGACCTCGCTAAAGGCGGGCAATGGTGCCCAAGCGACAGCGAGTATCGTTGCGGTGCGTATCTTCATACAACCTCCACGATAAGGTTGCCGTCGCTATCCGAGGTGACGCGGGCGCCGGGGTCGATGACGATGGTGGTATCCATCTGCTCGATGATCGCGGGGCCTTGCAGGTCGAGGGCAAGCGGCAGGTGGTCGCGCCAGTAGACCGGGGTGTCGTGCCAGCCGTCGAACCAGACCTTGCGGGTGTCACTAGGCTCGGCGGTGGGCTTGCGCCCCTGGGGGTCGATGAGGTGCGACAGGTCGAGCGCCGGACGCTCGCCGATGACGGAGACGTTGAGGTTCACGAGGTTCGCCCGGATCGTCGGCAGGTCGACGCGGAAGCGGGCGTGGTAGGCGGCCTCGAACCGGCGCTGGAGGTCTTCGCGGCTCGGGGTGGCATTCGGCAAGGCGACGCGCAGAAGGTGGGTCTGGCCGATGAACTGCATGTCGGCGGAGTATTCCGCGCGGGTGGTGGTGAGGGCGATC
>JAPLPF010000189.1:3575-4293 GCA_026400325.1 Rhodobacterales bacterium | reverse complement strand
GATGCCGGCTACAAGGGGATCGAGCTTGGCCCCATCGGCTTCATGCCGGAAGATCCTGCCATTCTTGGCGACGCGCTGGCGGAAAACGGGCTGGAACTGATCGGCGGCGTGGTGTTCCGCCCGTTCCACGACCCGGAAAAGTGGGACGAGGTAATGGATGCCGCCACCCGTACCTGCAAGGCGCTTGTGGCACACGGGGCCAGGCATCTGGTACTGATCGATTCGATCTCGCCCCGCCGCGCGCCAACCGCTGGCCGCGCCGACGCCGCCGAACAGATGGACAGCGCCGAATGGACAGCCTTTCGCGACCGGATCGCGACGGTGGCGAAGATGGGGGCCGAAGACTACGGCCTGACTGTCGGCATCCACGCCCACGCCGCCGGGTTCATCGACTTTGAGCCGGAACTGGAGCGTCTGCTGAACGAGGTTGACGAAAAAATCCTGAAGATCTGCTTCGACACTGGCCACCACTCTTACGCGGGATTTGATCCGGTGGCCTTCATGCGCCGCCACATCGGACGGATTTCCTACATGCATTTCAAGGACATAAACCCGGTTGTGAAGGCGGATGCGATTGCGAAGAGCACCGGCTTTTATGACGCCTGCGGGCAAGGTATCTTTTGCAACCTGGGCCAGGGCGATGTGGACTTCCCCGCCGTGCGGCAGGTCTTGCTGGACGCGGGCTTTCAGGGCTGGTGCACCGTCGAACAGGACTGCG
>JAPLPF010000189.1:0-3493 GCA_026400325.1 Rhodobacterales bacterium | reverse complement strand
GACTGCGACCCGACACTGGACGTCAGCCCCGTCGATGACGCGCGCAAGAACCGCGAATATCTTGAATCCATCGGCTTCAACTAGGGGATCCTGACCATGGCGAAACTCAACTGGGGCATGATCGGTGGCGGCGAAGGCAGCCAGATCGGCCCGGCACATCGGCTTGGCGCGCTGGCCGACGGGCACTTCACCCTTGCTGCGGGCGCGCTGGACCATCGGGCAGATGTTGGCCGCGAATACGCGCAGCGGCTGGGCGTCGCCGCCGACCGCGCCTATGGCGACTGGCAAGAGATGCTGGCCGGGGAACGAAACCGTCCCGACCGCTGCGATCTGGTGACCGTGGCCACCCCGAACTCTACCCATTTCGAGATCACCAAGGCCTTTCTGGAGGCCGGGTTCAATGTCTTGTGCGAAAAGCCGATGACGGTGACGGTGGAAGAGGGCGAAGAAATCGTCCGCATTGCCGCCAAGACCGGCAAGATCTGCGCGGTGAACTACTGTTATTCCGCCTATCCGATGATCCGGCAAGCCCGCGCCATGGTCCGTCACGGCGATATTGGCAAGGTCAGGCTTGTGGTCACCAACTTCAGCCATGGCCACCACGGCGACGCGACCGACGCAGACAACCCGCGCGTCCGTTGGCGCTATGATCCGGCGATGGCGGGGGTGTCCGGCCAGTTCGCCGATTGCGGCATCCACGCGCTGCACATGGCCAGCTTCATCTGCGATGATGAGGTGGAGAAGCTGAGTGCCGACTTCGCCTCGACCATCCCCTCCCGCGTGCTGGAGGATGACGCGATGGTCAACTTCCGCATGACGAGGGGCACCGTCGGGCGGCTTTGGACCTCATCGGTCGCCATCGGACGGCAGCATGGGTTCGAGATTCAAGTGTTCGGCGAAACCGGCGGGTTCCGCTGGGCGTCCGAACAGCCGAACCAGCTGATCTATACCCCGGTCGGCGGGCGCACGCAGATCATGGAAAAGGGCGAAGGCGGGCTTTACGACGACGCCAAACGCCTGAGCCGGGTTGCGATTGCCCACCCCGAAGGTTTCCCGCTCGCAGTGGCCAACATCTATTGCGATCTTGCCGATGCCATTCGCGGCACGGACCGCGACGGGTTGCCCACCGCTGCGGCGGGCGTGCGGTCGATGGCGGCTGTCCATACGGCGGTGGCTTCGGCCAAGGCGGGCGGCCAATGGCTGGACGCGCGCCCGCCGATGTATCGCTGAAGCCTGTCTGACGCAGATAGAAGCGTCAGTCAGGCCTGGGCCCCGTGCAGGTCGCCTGTCCTTCGACAAAACCGCGGGCCACTTTCGCCGGACAGGCTCTAACGCAGCGTCTGTCGTTCGATCGGCTGGCAGTCGAACAGGCGGATTTCGGGGCGGCGGTCGGGGTCTTCGATCGTCGCCACGACAAGATCTATGGCGGCCTCGATGATCCGGGCCACGGGCTGCCGGATCGTCGTCAGCCCGATGTTCTGCCAACGCGCCATTTCCATGTCGTTCAGGCCGATCAGCCCGATGTCGCCGGGCACGGCAAGACCGGCCTCGCGGATCGCACTCAGCGCGCCGACGGCCAGAAGGTCATCGCCGCAGAAGTAGGCCTCGGCGGGGGTGTCGGTCAGCAAGCGTTGCATTTCGGCACGACCGGCGTCGAAGGTGTAGGCACTTGCATAGCTGGCTGTGACGGTCACTCCGGCGCACCCGTCAAGCGTGCCCATAAATCCTGCAGCCCGGTCCTGGGTCGAGGTAGCACTTTGCGGCCCCCCCAGAAACCCCACACGACCGTAGCCCCGCGCAAGCAGCGCCTCGGCCGCCATGCACCCGCAAGCAACGTTGTCGATGCCCACGACATGCACATCAGGCGCGCGCGACGTGCGGCCAAAGGCATGCACGACCGGCAGACCGGCTGTCTTGAAGGATTCTGCAAAACTTGACGGCAGGGTCGAGGAGGCAACGATCACCCCGTCGACCGAATACTGTCGCAGCATTCGCAGCGAGGCGGCCGGATCCGTGGCGTCGGTCAGATTGACCAGAAGCGGCCGCAGGCCCCGGTCCTGCAGGCCGCGAGTGAAAAGATCAAAGACTTCAAGGATCAACGGGTTCTGAAAGTTGTTGGCGATCAATCCGATGAGTTTGGTGCGCCCTGTGGTCAGGCTTGAGGCCAGCGCATTCGGGGCGTAACCCAGTTCGTCCGCGGCCAGTTCCACCTTGGCTCGGGTCTTGGCCGACACCGAAGCGCCCAGGGTAAAGGTGCGCGACACGGCCGACCGTGACACGCCTGCCTTTTCTGCCACGTCTTTCAGGGTTACTGCCATATCCGTCCCAGGTTCCGTTCCGGTGTCGGCAAATGCTGCGGCCGCCCGGGGCAACTCTACACGGACAGCGCGCGCTGGAAAGACGCCATCCACGATCAAGCGGGTTCAAAGGCTGTCGCGATCCAAGGGCTGGCGTGATTGAATTGTTTGCTTTTTGGAGGACAAGAAGTTAGCCATCAAGGTGACGCCGATGACCTGTGGACAGGCAAGGTGATCAGCACCCGAGCGTAATCGGGGCATATGGGGCATCTGGAAAAGAACGAGGAATACCACATGATGAGACGCCTTTCAGCCGAAGCCTTCGGCACATTCTGGCTTGTGTTCGGCGGTTGCGGCAGTGCCGTTCTTGCCGCAGGCTTTCCCGAGGTCGGGATCGGCCTTCTGGGCGTGTCGCTGGCCTTTGGCCTGACGGTTCTGACCATGGCCTACGCGGTCGGCGGGATTTCCGGCGGTCATTTCAACCCGGCGGTCAGCCTTGGGCTGGCGCTGGCCGGCCGCTTCGAGATGCGCAACCTTCTGCCCTATTGGGCGGCTCAGGTAGCGGGTGCGATCGTCGCGGCGTTGGTGCTTTACGTCATCCTGTCCGGTCAGGCCGATTTCGCCGGTGTCGGGGGCTTTGCCTCAAACGGCTATGGCGATGCGTCGCCGGGCGGCTTCGGGCTGACATCGGCACTGGTGATGGAGGTGGTGATGACCGCCTTCTTCCTGATCGTCATCCTGGGCGCCACCGCAAAAGGCGTGCCCGCCGGCTTTGCCCCCATCGCGATCGGCCTTTGCCTGACCCTGATTCACCTTGTTTCGATCCCGGTCACCAACACCTCGGTCAATCCGGCCCGGTCCACCGGAGTGGCACTTTTTGCCGACGGCCCGGCCCTGTCGCAGCTTTGGCTGTTCTGGCTTGCCCCGCTGGTGGGCGCGGCTCTTGGCGCGGTGATCTGGAAGGCCCTTCTGGAAGAAAAGTGACCGCGCCGGGCTCAAGCATGGGCAGGGTCCGGGGATGGTCAGGATCAGCCCCGGACGATGTGCAACAAGGATCGCCCCGGCGAAAGGCTTGAACGCCGGGGCATTCATGCGACGGCCAGACCATCGCAAGGCCATACCCGCCCAAGGACAGCCTCGATGAAGTTTCTTGATCCCGTCCCCCCCCAGCTTGACCCGGAGGGGATCGTGCAGGT
>JAPLPF010000007.1 GCA_026400325.1 Rhodobacterales bacterium | reverse complement strand
GCAACTGGCCTTTGAGGATCTGTCGATTGCCCTCGCCGAGGTTGAGGCGGAAAAGGAAACCCACCCTGCCAAAGTGGGTGAACCCACGAACAAGCCCCCGCGGCAGCGCACTATCGGCAACCTGCCCGCCGCGCTGCCGCGCGTTGAGGAGGTCATCGAACCTGACAGCTTGATGTGCCCTTGCGGCTGCGGCATCTTGCACAAGATCGGCGAAGACCGCAGTGAGCGGCTGGACATCGTCCCTGCCCAGCTTCGCGTCATCGTCACCGTGCGCCCGAAATATGCCTGCCGGACCTGCACTGACGGGGTGACCCAAGCGCCAGCACCCTCCCATCTGATCATGGGCGGGTTGCCGACGGAAGCGACGCTCGCCCATGTGCTGATCAACAAATATGCCGATCATCTGCCGCTCTATCGTCAAAGCCAGATCCTAGCGCGGGCGGGTCTTGATCTGCACCGCGCCGTTCTGGCCGACTGGGTTGGCAAGGCCGCGTTCCACCTGAAGCCCATCGTCGACCGGCTAGCCGAGCATCTGAAGCGATCCGGTAAGCTGTTTATGGACGAAACCACCGCCCCGGTGCTGGACCCGGGGCGCGGGGTCACAAAAACAGGCTACCTTTGGGCGCTGGCCCGTGATGACAGGCCCTGGGGCGGCGAGGATCCGCCCGGCGTGGTCTACTTTTACGCCCCCGGCCGCGCGGGCGAGAATGCCGAAACCTTCCTGACCGGCTTTGATGGCATCCTGCAGATCGACGGTTACACCGGCTACAATCGCCTGACCAAGCCCTCGCGCAAGGGTGGTTCTCCCATTCAGGTAGCGCATTGCTGGGCGCATGCACGGCGTAAACTCAAAGAGGTCTTTGACCACGACGGCTCCGAAATCGCCGCCGAAGGCCTGCGCCGGATCGCCGCGTTCTATGCCGTCGAGGCCGACATCCGCGGCATCTCGCCCAACCAGCGCCTGTCCGCCCGTCAGGCCCGCACCGCGCCGCTGGTGGCGGCCTTCGGCGACTGGCTGCAAGCACAACGCCGCAAGATATCTGCCAAATCCCGTCTGGGCGAAAAGCTGACCTATATCCATAACCACTGGGACGGGCTGCAAACCTTCCTGCAGGACGGCCGCGTCGAAATCGACAACAACAGGGTCGAAAACCTGATCCGCCCCATCGCCCTCAATCGCAAAAACGCCCTCTTCGCTGGCCATGACGAAGGTGGCGCTGCATGGGGCCGCATCGCTTCGCTGATCGAAACTTGCAAAATCAACGGCGTGGAACCCTTCGCCTATCTCAAAGCAACCCTGACGGCCATCGCCAATGGCCATCCGCAAAGCCGCCTCGACGACCTGCTGCCGTGGAACTTCGCGATGTCAAGCTAAGCTAACCGTGGTGCCCAGCCACCGCTTACAGCGAAGGTCATCGCGGGGCCGTTAACTCATAGGCTCAATCGTTTTCTCGTAAGGCAGTAAAACCTGCGCGGTTTGAAGAATGCGACATCAAAACTATAAATCG
>JAPLPF010000068.1:441-17099 GCA_026400325.1 Rhodobacterales bacterium | reverse complement strand
TCCGCCTTCAAGGCCGAGGGAGAGACGAACCTTGCCGGATGGACCACGCTTGGCCTGTACGAACTGACCCGCAAGCGCGACCGTCTGCCGCTGGTCGACCTTCTCGCAGGGAACACGCCGTGACCTGCCCGATCTGCGGCAAACCGGTGGCATCAGACTACCGCCCCTTCTGTTCGCGCCGCTGCGCCGATGTCGATCTTGGCCGCTGGCTGACCGAAAGCTATCGCATCCCCGCCACGGGCGAGGAAGATGCAGAAGACACCCCGCCCGACGATCCCGCACCGAAGGCCCACTGACCGGGGCGTTTTTCCCTCTGGACAGCCTCTGGTGCCTTCGGTATCACCCGGCCACCAAAGCGTGCCCAGATAGCTCAGTTGGTAGAGCAGCGGATTGAAAATCCGCGTGTCGCTGGTTCGATTCCGGCTCTGGGCACCACTTCTTCTTCTGGCTATCCTGGCTTGCTCTGCCCGATCGTGTGCATCCCGGTCCATTTACCGACATTGGGTGTCTGCTCTGACTTTGCCCCCTGGATTTGATCCGATTGCAGCACGGCTGTCGCGCAAGCGATAGGGCCAGAGATGAAGCAATCCTGATTCACCGAAGTGGTGACCTTCGGCATCTGGAAAGCGCATGAGACCAGAACAGCGCCCTCGGCGGTTGGCCAAGAATTTCATCAGTTTCCATATCTTGCCGGATAACTGCGCCAAAGACGTGGTGGCCCAGCCGAGTCTGTGGAAGTTTCGGAAAAGCAGGGCCCTTCTTCTGCAACCTCGGCTTGGGCGGGCGCCCTCAGGACGGTGTTTGCGGTTTTCGTTGTCGCGATGATCTAGTGATCAGAAGTTTGCCCTGCTTTGGCAGATCATCGGGACGTCAGCCCGTCACACCACCTGACCCCAAAGGTCATACTCCCCGGCCTCGTCCACCATCGCCTTCACGATATCTCCGGGCTTCAGCATCTTGAAGCCTTCGTCGATGAAAAGGTTGCCGTCGATTTCCGGCGCGTCGGCCCTGGTGCGGCAGGTGGCGCCGTCTTCGTCAACCTCGTCAACGATCACCTCCAGCACTTTTCCAACCTTTTCGGCCAGTTTCGCTGCGGAAATCGCCTGGGATTTTTCCATAAAGCGATCAAAGCGGTCCTGCTTCACGTCTGCGGGCACATGGTCGGGCAAGGTGTTTGACCGCGCTCCGGCCACGTTCTCGTACTGAAAGCAGCCGACGCGGTCCAGTTGCGCCTCGTCCAGCCAGTCGAGCAGCGTCTGGAATTCGGCCTCGGTCTCTCCCGGGTAGCCCACGATGAAGGTTGATCTCAGGGTCAGGTCCGGGGCAACGGCGCGCCAGGCGGCGATCTCGTCCAGCGTCCGCGCCGATGCGGCGGGGCGGGCCATCCGTTTCAGCGTGTCCGGGTGGGCGTGCTGGAACGGGATGTCGAGGTAGGGCAGCACCAACCCTTCGGCCATCAGCGGGATCAGGTCACGCACATGCGGGTAGGGATAGACGTAATGCAGCCGCACCCAAGCGCCCAGCTTGCCCATCTCACGCGCAAGATCGGTAATGTGGGCGCGCACTTCGCCGTCTTTCCAGGGCGACAGGTCGTGCTTGCGGTCTACCCCGTAGGCGCTGGTATCCTGACTGATCACCAGCAATTCCCTGACCCCGGCCTCGACCAGCTTTTCAGCTTCACGCAGGATGGCATGGGCGGGGCGGCTGACCAGACGCCCGCGCATATCCGGGATGATGCAGAACTTGCACTTGTGGTTGCAGCCTTCGGAAATCTTGAGATAGCTGTAGTGGCGCGGCGTCAGGGATACGCCGGACGCGGGCAGAAGGTCGATGAACGGGTCCGGGCTGGGCGGCACGGCGGCATGGACGGCATCCAGCACCGCCTCATACTGATGCGGTCCGGTGACGGCCAGCACCTTCGGGTGCGCGCCAGTGATGTACTGCGGTTCCGCGCCAAGGCAACCGGTGACGATTACCCGACCGTTTTCCCGCAAGGCCTCGCCAATCGCGTCAAGGCTTTCGGCCTTGGCACTGTCGAGAAACCCGCAGGTATTCACGATCACCGCATCGGCGCCCTTGTAGTCGGGCGAGATCGCGTAACCCTCGGCCCGCAGACGGGTAAGGATGCGTTCGCTGTCGACCAGCGCCTTCGGGCAGCCAAGCGAGACCATGCCGATGGTCGGCTGGCCCTCTCGGCGCGTGTCGGGCACAACGGAGCGGGCGAGGTCGGGGCGAAGGAGCGGCGGGTTTTGCGACATGGGGTGCCCTATACAGCGCGGTTGGACTTGTGGAAAGGGCAGAGCCTCCGGCGGGGATATCTGGCCAAAGGTGAAAGTCTCTCGGCCAATTGATGCCGCAGAGGGGCGCGCAGCTTGGCAAGGTGCCACCGGGGGGCGTAGGCTTTTGGCAAAACGAAAAAAATGGAGGCGAGCATGCGCTGGGTTATCCGGGTCGGTCTGGGACTTGCGGTTCTGGTGCTGCTGGCGCTGGGACTGCTGGCGCTGGTGCCGTCCGACCGGGTGGCGGCGGCGGTCTCCAACCAGTTCGAGGCGATGACCGGGCGCAAGCTGGTGCTGGAAGGCGAGGTGAAACCCCGGCTCTGGCCGACGCTGGGGGTCACCACCGGTCCGGTCAGCATTGCCAATGCCGACTGGGCCGACAGTGGCACGCCGCTGTTCCAGGCAGACGGGTTGAAGATCGACGTCAACTTCGCGGCACTTCTGGGCGGCGAGGTACGGATCCTGGGCCTGTCCGCCGACCGGCCGATGATCAACCTGATCCGCGCCCGGGACGGCCGGGAAAACTGGGACTTCGGGACCGCTGCCGCAGTCAAGGATAGCGACGCGAACGCCGTTCCCGCCCCGGCCACGGGATTCACGCTGGATGAGGGGTCGATCACCGGGGGCAGCATCCGGTTCAACGATGGCGCATCTGGCCGGTTGATCGCGCTGGATGATGTGGACGCGACGCTGCGGGTCCCGGACTTCTCGGGGCCCTTCACGCTGACCGCCACTGGACTGACCGGCGGCAATGGTGTGGCGCTGGACCTGTCCGGCGGGGTCTTTTCGGCTTTCGCAGCGGGGCGCGTCGTGCCCCTGACCGCAAGTCTTGCGGCGGGCGGGTCCACGCTGGCCTTTGACGGGCGCGGCGGGCTGTCCCCGGTGGCGGCGGAAGGGGCGCTGACGGCGGATCTGTCCGACCTGCCGGCCCTGGGGTCGCTTGTCGGGATGGCCCTGGCGGAACCCGGGCGGGGACTGGGTCAGGACCGGCTGTCCCTCACCGGGCAACTGACGCTTGACGGGTCAGGTGCGGCCTTCCTGCGCGGCGCCGAGATCATCGCCGACAGCAACCAGATCAAGGGGGACCTTGATCTGCGGCCGGGCGAGGCGCGGCCCCGGCTGTCGGCCGAGCTTGTCGCCGGTCCGATCACCATCGGCACTGGCCCCGGCGGCGAGATGGGGGGCGGGCTGGGAGGCGGGATGCAGGCCGAAGGCTGGCCGGCAACCGCGATCGACGTCAGCGGGCTTGGCGTGATCGACGCCGAAATCGCCCTTGCCGCGCCATCGCTTGATCTTGGCGTCCTGAAGCTGGGCGAAACCAGAATCCTCATGACCATCGCGCGCGCCCGCGCCGTGATCGACATCCGCCAGATGGCAGCCTATGGCGGCCAGATCACCGGCGATTTTGTCGTCAACGGGCGCGGCGGCTTGTCGGTGGGCGGGCGGCTGGCGCTGGCAGGATTGCAGACGCAGGCCCTGTTCAGTGACCTTGCAGGCTGGGACCGACTGACCTCGTCAGGGGATATGGAACTGGAATTCCTTGGCGTCGGCAATTCCATCGCGGCGATCATGTCCAGCGTTGAAGGCTCGGGTGCGCTTGAGCTGGGTCAGGGCGAATTGCGTGGCGTGGATATCGTCGAAATGCTGAGAACGCTGGATCCGGGCTTTGTGGGGCCTGACCGGAAAACCGCCTTCGACGGGCTGGCCGGGACCTTTGCCATCGCGGGCGGTGTTCTGGCCAACCGTGACCTCAAACTTGTTGCCCCGTCCCTGACCGCGTCCGGCGCGGGCGAGGTGGATCTGGGCGGGCGGCGTCTGGACTATCGGATCCGACCGACCGCCCTTGCGGCCGAGGACGGGACCGGCGGGGTGATGGTGCCACTTCTGATCACCGGGCCCTGGGCTGACCCAAGCTTTCGGCTCGATCTGGAAAGCATCGCGCGCGAGAAGATGGAGGCCGAGGCCAAGGCCGCCGAAGACCGTGCAAAAGAGGCGCTGAAGGCGGCCGAAGACCGCGCCAAGGCCGAGTTGGAAGACCGGCTGCGCGACGATCTGGGCGTGGAAATCGCGCCGGACGAGTCACTTGGCGATGCCGCCCGGCGCGGCCTTGAAAAGGCCCTGGAAGACGAGGCGCGCAAGGCGCTGGAAGGCGTTCTGGGCGGTGATTGACCGCCTGCCTCGTCCGGCAATCGCCCTCAAACGGCGCGCACAGGACCGCTGGCGAAACAGCCGCGCTTTCGCCCCGCTGCGAAGGAGTCAGCGACGACGATCGCGTCGGGCGCTCATCGGCTGGAACGCCACGCCGACATGGGCCTCGCAATAGGGTTTGCCGGGCAGGCTGGGCAGACCGCAGAACCAGAAATCATCGGTCGCCGGGTCGCCGATCGGCCATTTGCAGGTCCGTTCGGTCAGTTCCATGAGCGTGAGCTTCTTCGCGCGTTTTTCAACTTCGCGCACCGACGCAAGGGCCTCGGGGCTGATCTCGTTCTGGCTGGGTTGCGGTGGCAGGGGCTGGCCTGCCGGGATGATCGCCTTGCGAACGGGCAGCGGCGTCACGTTCGACGGCGACGCGGCAACAGCCGGGCGCGCCGCTTCGGGGCGCGGGGTAGCCGGTTCGGGGCGCGGCGCGGCAGCGGCTGGCACCGGATCGGGTCGCACAGCTGCCCCGGGGGTGGCTTCATCCTCGTCGTCCTTGCTGCCGACGCGGTTGGACAGGCCCAGGCGATGCACCTTGCCGATCACCGCATTGCGGGTGACACCGCCCAGTTCCTTGGCAATCTGGCTGGCCGACTGGCCTTCGCCCCACATGCGCTTGAGCGTCTCGACGCGCTCGTCGGTCCAGGACATGGTAATCTCCGCTTACGGGCTGACAGGCGTCATTCTACCTGCGACGGAACCGGATACAAGCCGCAGGCCGGAAGATCAAGCACAGCCTGCGGCATCCGCTGCGCGCAATTCAGCCCAAAAGGTCACCTTCGGCATTGATGAACCGGTTTCGGGCCGGCCAGAGGGGCATTGCAGGCACGGCTTTGCGCGACCGGCGGGCATCGCCTAGCCCGGCAGTCGAAGGGCACGCGCTTCGGACGGCTTGACGATCGGAAAGGCCGCGCGCCGCCGCTCGACTGGCAGATGCGGGAAAAGTGCCGCGATCTCTGCCCGTTGCGCTGCGTCCAGTGACCCAAGACCGGCCTCGCCGGGGTGAAAGCTCTCTGACAAAGTCCCTTCGGACACGATAACCTCGTGCCGATCGAAAAGCAGGTGGCAATAGACCACCCCCCCCCTTGGGATCATCGCGCGGATCGTGGTGTCGTTTTCCATGGCCTTTGCCGCGACAAGCACCTGATCCTCGCCAAAGTAGACCTGCGCCCGCCAATCGCTGAGCAGAATCCTGTGCTGCGGCGACACCAGAAGCGGGCGCTGGTTGCCAAGGGCTCCGATCTCGAACCGGATCGGGCACAGGTCTGGTCGGGCCTGCATCTCGGCAGCGCTGACGGACCGGGTCCCGATCCAGCGTAGCGTCTGCGAGCCGTTGTCCAGCGTCGTGACCAGATCACCGGGACGCAACTCCTCGATCAGGCGCGCACCGTCCGGTGTGTCGATCAAGGTGCCATGGGTGAAGCAGAAGATTGCGTTCCACGGCTGCAGGGTCTGTCCCGGTTGATCGGGGCCGACAGGTCCAAAGCTGGAAAAGCGCTGCAGCGTTGTCGGCATGTCCTGGTCGGTAGCGCGAAGCACGGCGTAGTCCACCCCGGCACGCAGCGGCTCGGTTCCCACCAGCCCTGCGTTCACCCCGCCAACGCGCAGCACGAAGCAGGTCAACTCTCGCGCCGGGGTTTCGCTGGTTGTGACGGTGATCCGGCATGCCAGATCGACGGGTCGACCCGCCATGCCGAACGGACTGCCCGCAGCGACGACTGCCCGTATGCCGGCCTCGTTCACCAGGCCGTCGGTGGAATCCGGATCGGCATCCTCGACCCACAGCTCGGTGACGGGGCTGGCGGCGTCCAGAACCCTGAACCGCTCGCCCGGGGTGCCGATGCCTTGGGCGGTGTCGGTGGCCTGCTGGATGCCGGAGGGTCCCGTCACGTCGACGATACCCAGCGTGCCGAACGCGTGGAAGCCAAGCTGAAAGGTCGCCATCCCTGCCCCAGTCGTCCCAGTCCCGCCCCATCCATCAAAGGGGATGCGGCGCTTCCGTCCCTAGACGAGACTCCGCAGGCATTTCCAGCCAATTGTCAAAGCAGAACATCCCTTGGGGCGATTGGCGGGTCCGACTGGCGACACCCGGCGGCACCCGCGCGCAGGGGGCTTGCGCGGCGCGCCTGTCACTGGCACAAAGCCTTCATGCCAAGCAGAACGATGCCAGCCCCTTTTTCGAACCGACGCCGCTAAGGCGCTTCGGGCCGCTGGCCTGCTTTCCTGTCCCACATCGTTGACTCGGCGCCCGGCCTTTGGCAGGCATGGGCCTTCATCTCAGGACCGTTTCCATGATCGCATCCGTCCTTCCGACCTATAATCGCGCGCCCCTCGCCTTTGTCCGGGGGGCCGGCAGCTGGCTGGAGGCTGAAGACGGGCGCCGCTATCTGGACCTTGGATCAGGGATCGCGGTCAACGCGCTGGGTCACGCCCATCCGGCGCTGGTCGCGGCGCTGACCGACCAGGCGTCCCGGCTTTGGCATGTGTCCAACGTCTACACGATCCCCGAACAGGAACGGCTGGCCGCGATGCTGGTCGACCGCACCTTTGCCGATACGGTGTTCTTCACCAACTCCGGTACCGAAACGGCCGAGCTTGCGATCAAGATGGCGCGCAAGTTCCATCATGAAAACGGCCAAGCCGAGCGGACGGAGATCATCACCTTCGAAGGCGCGTTCCACGGCCGGTCCACCGGGGCCATCGCGGCTGCGGGGTCGGAAAAGATGGTCAAGGGCTTCGGCCCCCTGATGCCGGGGTTCACCCAACTGAAATGGCCCGATCAGGCCGGGGGGCATGACGCAATCCGCGCCGCGATCACCGACAGGACCTGCGCGGTGATGATCGAGCCGATCCAGGGCGAAGGCGGCATCCGGGTCGTGCCCGACCAGTGCCTGAAGGGCCTGCGCGATCTTTGCGACACAACCGGCACGCTTCTCATCTATGACGAGGTGCAATGCGGAATGGGTCGCACCGGCAAACTCTTTGCGCATGAATGGGCCGGGGTGACCCCCGACATCATGATGGTCGCCAAAGGCATCGGCGGTGGCTTTCCCTTGGGCGCGGTGCTGGCAACCGAGCGCGCTGCCTCCGGCATGACCGCAGGCACCCACGGCTCAACCTACGGCGGCAATCCCCTGGGCTGCGCAGTTGGGGCGAAGGTGACCGAGATCGTCTCTGACCCGGCCTTCCTTGCCGAGGTCGCCCGCAAGGGTGCGCTGTTCCGGCAAGGTCTTGAAAGCCTCATTGCCCGGCACCCGCATGTCTTCGAAGCGGTCCGGGGCGAAGGCCTGATGCTGGGCCTGAAGAAGTGGTCAAGGCAGGCCACGCCGCAGGGGTGCTGACCATCGCCGCCGCCGACAACGTGCTGCGCCTTCTGCCCGCGCTCAATATCCCCGACGCCGACATCGCCGAGGCGCTGAACCGACTTGATCTGGCCGCAGGCGGCCTTGCGAAAGCCGCCTGATTTCATCTGTGTCCAAATATCCTGGGGGTCCGGGGGCAACGCCCCCGGCGGCCAGCCAAAAAGCGAATCAAAATGAAACACTTCCTCGACATCCACAAGACAGACCCCGCTGACCTGCGCGCCATGATCGACAGCGCACAGTCCATGAAAACCGCCCGCAATGGCCGCCCCAAGGGCTCGCCGGATGATGTGACGCCACTCAAGGGCCGCATGGTCGCGCTGATCTTCGAAAAGCCATCGACCCGCACCCGCGTGTCCTTTGACGTGGGCGTGCGCCAGATGGGCGGGGAAACCCTTGTCCTCTCCGGCAAGGAAATGCAGCTTGGCCATGGCGAAACGATCGCCGACACCGCGCGCGTCCTGTCGCGCTATGTCGACCTCATCATGATCCGCACATTTGAAGAGGCGACGCTTCTGGAAATGGCCGAACATGCCACGGTCCCTGTCATCAACGGCCTGACGAACCGCAGTCATCCCTGCCAGATCATGGCCGATGTGATGACCTACGAGGAACATCGCGGCCCGATTGCCGGCCGCAAGGTCGTCTGGTGCGGCGACGGCAACAACGTCTGCGCGAGCTTCCTGCACGCCGCCGGGCAGTTCGGCTTCGACTTCACCTTCACCGGCCCCGAAACGCTGGACCCCGAGGACAGGTTCGTGGCCTTCGCCCGTGAGAAGGGTTCGAAGATCACCATCCAGCGCGACCCCTTCACCGCCGTCGAAGGCGCCGATCTTGTGGTCACCGATACCTGGGTTTCCATGCACGACCCCGAATCGGCCAAGGAACGCCGCCACAACCAGCTGCGCCCCTATCAGGTGAATGAACAACTGATGTCGCGCGCCAAGGCGGACGCCCTTTTCATGCACTGCCTGCCCGCGCACCGGAACGACGAGGCGACCAGCGCCGTGATGGATGGCCCGCATTCGGTGATCTTCGACGAGGCCGAAAATCGCCTGCACGCGCAAAAGGCGGTGATGCGCTGGTGCCTCGGGGTATGAAGCGCCTTCCCCCCTGCGCTGCCAGTCGATAGCGTCGGGCTAAACAGAAGGAGACAGTCATGCACGCCCATATCGTCCCGCCACTCGACCGCACCCTTGCCGCCCTCTCCGGCATTCTCGCCAAGGCCGAGGCTCATTGCGAGGCAACGGGCATAAAGCCCGAGGCGCTGCTGACCTTCCGGCTTTTCCCTGACATGTTCCCCTTTACCCGCCAGGTGCAGCTGACCTGCGACTTCGCCGCCCGGGCATCTGCGCGGCTTGCAGGGGCCGAGCCGAAAGGCTTTCCCGACACCGAAACCAGCTTTGCCGAGCTGCAGGCCCGCATCGCGGCGGCGCGGGAGTATGTGGCAAGCTTTCCCGCCACCGCCCATGACGGCGCAGCGACGCGCGAGGTCACGATCAAGATGCGTGGGCAGGACATGACCATGTCCGGGCTGGATTATCTGACGCTTTACGCGCTGCCGCAGGTCTATTTCCACGCGACGACGGCCTACAACGTCCTGCGCCACAACGGGGTGGAAATCGGCAAGCGCGACTTCATGGGCGCGCCGTAAGACCGCTTCAGGCCGGTTGCGGCGCTGCCCCTTCGCGGCGCAGGTTGTCGGCGTCGGCCACCCGGGCGGACAGAAGCGCCACCACGACCAGCAGCAGCGACAGCGCAGCATAGGTCGGGCGGAACCCGAAATGTTCCGCCACCCAGCCGATCGAGGCCGGGGCCACCAGGATGCCGCAGTAGCCGACCATGGTGACGGTCGAAATCGCGACGGCGGAAGGGATGCCTGTCCGGTTGCCGGCGGCCGAGAACATGATCGGCACCATGTTGGCCACGCCCAGACCGGCGATCGCAAAACTCAGGATCGCGATCCAGTCCGCCGGGGCCAGCGCGCCCCCCATCAGCCCCGCCGCCCCGATCAACCCCGAAAGGCGCAGGGTCCGCACCGCTCCAAAGCGGTTGCGCACCCCGTCTCCCGCAAAGCGCATCACGGCCATCGCCCCGGCGAAGAAGGCAAAGGCAAGGCCCGAGCGGAGCACGTCCGACCCAAGTTCCTTCTGCAGGTAGATCGCCGCCCAGTCGAGGACGGCGCCCTCGGGCACCATCGAGAAGAAGGCCATGAAGCCAAGAAGCCAAAGCCCTGCGTCACGCGGCAGAAGATGCGGGCGGGACGGTGCCTCTGCTGTCCGCGGGGCCGGGGCCGTTGGCAAAAGAAAAGGCATCGCGCCGAAGATCAGGATCGCGGTCACTGCGGCGGTGATCAGTGATTGTTCTTCTGACCCCAGATGCGCGATGATGAAGCTGCCCGCGCCGCCACCGATAAAGCCGCCAAGGCTCCAGAACCCGTGGGACGAGGACATGATTGCCCGATGCAGGCGGCGTTCGACCTCGACCGCCTGGGCATTCATCGCCACATCCATGCAACCGGCCATCGCCCCGAAAGCCGCCATGAAGAGCGCAAGCACCGGGATTGTGGGCGAAAACACCACCGCCGGCAGGGCGGGGATCAGCGCCAGCGAGAAAAGTGACAGCACCCGCCGTCCGCCAAACCGGGCGATCAGACGTCCGGCGAACAGCATCGAGCCGACGGCCCCAAGCCCAAGGACCAGGATCAGAAGACCAAGGGTGCCCTCGGTGATCTGATGGCGCGGCAAAAGCAGCGGGATCTGCGGTGCCCAGGCCCCCATGACAAAGCCATTGGCCATGAACATTGCCGCCACCGCCCAGCGGGCCCGCGCTGCCTGTCTGTCCTGCATTGTCCGCCTCATGTCTTGCTGCCCCCTTCATATGCCTGCGAACGATCCTGCGAAAGGGGCCGCTGGTCACGCCGGGTTTCAGTCCTGAAAGCCCCCCCGCCAGCCGCGCCCAATTTCCTTCCGACGGAACCTGCAAGGGTTTTCGCGAACTCCCGGCCCTTTTTGCCGAGGTCGGGCCGGGACGACTGGCGTTCCGCGCACCCAGTGGCTAGCCTTGCCCCGAAACCGGAGCGACCACCCGATGACGACGGCCTTCTATTCCGACGAACGCTGCTTCTGGCACGGCGGCGGCAACTATGCCTTCACCCTTCCGGTCGGTGGGCTGGTGCAGCCCCTTGCGGGCGGTCTGCCGGAAAACCCTGAAACCAAGCGGCGGCTGAAGAACCTGATCGACGTGACCGGCCTTTCCCGCCACCTTGCGATGCGCGGGGCCGAGGCGGCGACGGACGCGGACCTCTCCCGCGTCCATCCCGAAAGCTATCTGTCCGCCTTCAGGGCGATGTCCGATTCCGGCGGGGGCGAGCTTGGTCTGCGCGCGCCTTTCGGGCGCGACGGCTTTGAAATCGCCGCCCTGTCTGCGGGCCTTGCCACGGGGGCCTTGCGCGCGGTTCTCAAGGGCGAAGTGGCGAACGCCTATGCCCTCTCGCGCCCGCCGGGGCATCATTGCACGGCCGACTGGCCCAACGGCTTTTGCCTTTTGAACAACATCGCCATCGCCATCCGCGCCGTTCAGGCCGAGGGGCTGGCCCGCCGCATTGCTGTGGTCGACTGGGACGTCCACCATGGCAACGGCACCGAGGCGATCTTCTGGGAAGACCCGGATGTCCTGACCATCAGCCTGCATCAAGAGAGGAATTATCCGCTGGATACCGGCGCGGTCGAGGCGCGGGGTGGCGGGGCGGGTGCAGGTTTCAACGTCAACCTTCCCCTGCCCCCCGGCTGCGGCCATGCGGCCTATCTGGCCGCGATCGGCCGGGTCGTCCTGCCCGCCCTGCATCGTTTTCGCCCCGACGTGATCATCGTCGCCTGCGGTTTCGATGCGGCGGCGGTCGATCCCCTGGGCCGGATGCTGGCCACCGCCGACACCTTTCGCGCAATGACGCGGGCCATGATGCAGGCGGCAGATGCGCTGTGCGGCGGCAAGCTGGTTCTGGTGCATGAGGGTGGCTATTCCGAGGTTTACGTCCCGTTCTGCGGCCATGCCGTGCTGGAGGAATTGTCCGGCGCCCCGGTGCATGCCGCGGACCCCTTTGCCGCGCTGCTGGACAAACGCCAGCCAGACGCAAGGTTTGATGCCTTCGCGCGGACCTGGATCGAGGAGGCCGCTACCGCCCTTGGCCTGTGACCCTGCGCCCTGCCCGCCCGCGTGAAAGGGATGGGGCAGTTCAGTGTCAGCCCTTTCGCCGTCTCTGGCATCCGCCGCACGGCCCGGCTAGTTTGGCGGCAGTCCTGACGGAGACCCATATGCCTGCCCGCAACGACGCTGCCCTTGCATTCCTCAAGGCCCGCCGGTCCCGTCCGGCAAAGCTTTTTACCTTGCCGGTGCCGGACCGGGCCGCTGTCGAGGAGATCCTGACGGCAGCAACCCGCGTGCCCGATCATGGCCAGCTGGAACCCTGGCGACTGATCGTCGTGCAGGGGGCCGCCTTTGCCCGACTGGCCGATCTGGCCGAGGCGCGCGCGCGTGATCTTGGGGGCGATGCCGAGATGATCGCCAAGGGGCGTGGGCAATATGATCTTGGCAAGCTGGCCGTTGCGGTCATCGCCTCGCCCAAACCATCGCCGAAGATCCCGCCGGTAGAACAGCTGATGTCCGCCGCAGCCCTTTGCCTTAGCATCGTCAATGCCGCCGAGGCCGCGGGCTGGGGTGCCTGCTGGCTAAGCGGCTGGCCCGCGCATGATGCAGGCTTTGCCGCCGCTGCCTTTGGCTGTGAAGGGGACGAGACGGTGGCAGGGATCATCCATATCGGCACCCCGCACGAGGATGGCCCCGACCGCCTGCGCCCTGACCTTTCCCGAATCGTGACCTGGGTTCAGGCGTGATCTTCACAGCCTTCTTCAAGGCGTTGGGTCAGCTTGGCGACAGACGCTTTCGCCGTGTGGTGGGTCTTGGCATCCTGCTGGCGCTGGCCATCCTCATGGCAGTTTACGCGGGGTTTCTGCAACTGATCTGGTGGCTTACTCCAGAAAGCCTCGACATCCCCTTTGTCGGCCCGGTCACCGGGATCGAAACGCTGCTCGGCTGGGCATCGCTGCTGCTGATGATCGGCCTTTCGGTGTTTCTGATGGTTCCGGTCGCTGCGGCGTTCAGCGGTCTTTTCCTGGAAGACGTCGTAGACGCGGTCGAGGATCGTCACTATCCCCACTTGCCCCCCGCTGTCCCGCTTGGCTGGATGGAGGGTCTGCGTCAGTCGATCAATTTTCTGGGCCTTGTCATCGCGGTGAACGCGGCGTCGCTGTTGGTCTACCCCTTTGCAGGACCGCTGCTGCCGGTTGTGTTCTGGGTGGTGAACGGCTTTCTGCTTGGCCGGGAATTCTTCATGCTGGTCGCCTTGCGCCGGTTGCCGCCCGAAGCCGCCGCTGCCCTGCGACGACGCAATGCGTTTCGGCTTTGGGCCGCTGGAACACTGATGGCGGTCCCGCTGTCGATCCCCTTGGTCAATCTGGCGATACCGGTGCTGGGGGTCGCAACCTTCACCCACCTCTTCCACCGCATGGCCGCCGAAAGCCCCTGACCGATCGCGTCGGGGGCCGGATGTCAGTTCGACATGCGGCCGAACCAGTCCAGATCGGCGACCGTGATCCAGCCCGACAGGATCACGCCACAGATCAGCGCCCAGATCGGCGTTGCAATCAGGGTTGTCAGCCTGGCCTTCTGCCCGACGATTTCATGCGCCGGCGCACCGGGCGGGGTGCCGGGTTCGACGTGGTCGGTTTCTTCCTGCGTGACGGTGCGAACCTGCAGCACGATGAAGAAGACCATGAACCAGGTAATGGAATAGACGACAAAGGCGGCGGTGATGCTCATGCCTGCTCCAGTTCCACAAGGCAGCCGTTGAAATCCTTGGGGTGCAGGAAAAGCACCGGCTTGCCATGGGCCCCGATCTTCGGCTCACCCGACCCAAGCACCCGCGCGCCCGTGGCCTTCAGATGGTCGCGCGCGGCCAGGATGTCGTCCACCTCATAGCATATGTGGTGAATGCCGCCGGCGGGGTTCTTTTCCAGAAACCCAAGGATCGGTGAGTTTTCGCCAAGGGGGTGCAGAAGCTCGATCTTGGTGTTTGGCAGCTCGATGAAGATCACGGTCACGCCATGATCGGGTTCAGGCTGGGGCGCGCCGACCTTTGCGCCAAGGGCGTGGCGGTACTGGTCAGCCGCCGCCGCAAGATCAGGCACGGCAATGGCGACGTGGTTCAGGCGTCCGATCATGGGGTCCCTCGCAAGCGGACAGGGGGATAGATTCCGTCGGCTTATGGGCGGCTTGCCGGGCCGGTGCAAGCGTCAGCCGGTCGCAGTGGCGTTTACCGGCTGTTTACCCGGAAGGTGGCAGGCTTCCCGTCGGCCAAGAAGGAGACCCCGCATGCCGATTCCTCCCGACAGCCCCCGCCTGATGGACAGCGGAACAAGTGCCGTCGTCCAGCCCCTGCGCGGTGTGACGGTTCTTCTGGTCGAAGACAGCCGCCATACCTGCGACGCGCTGCGACTGATCTTCCAGCGGTCGGGCGCCCGGCTGCGCCGAGCCGAGACCCTGGCCACCGCGCGGGCGCATCTGGGCCGCTATCGCCCGGATCTTGTGATTGTCGACCTTGGCCTTCCCGATGGCCGGGGTGAGATCTTCATTGCCGAAGCCGCTGAAAACGGTCTGGCCGTCCTGGCCCTTAGCGGCGATCCCGACGGGCGGGGTTCTGCGCTGGAAGCGGGCGCCGTTGCGTTTCTGGACAAGCCGATCATGTCGGTCGCCGCCTTCCTGCGCCTGGTGCGGCAACTGGTGGCAGGCTTCGGCGCCCCGCAGGCAGAAGAAGAGATCCTTCCCCCTGCTGCCGATCCGGCCGCGCTGCGCGATGATCTGGTGCGCGCTGCCGCCCTTCTTGCTGAAGACGGGGGGGACCTTGCCTATGCGACCGGCTTTGTGCGCAGCCTTGCCCGTGCCGCGGGCGACATCATGCTGGAGGAGGCCGCGCTGCAGGCGGCAAGTGCCGCGGGACAGAAGGCACTGGCCGATCTTCTGACCCTGCGGCTTGGCGCGATGCAACGGTTGGGCCAGGGCATTCCACCGGCGCATGCTGGCCCGTCGGGAGGGCGAGGCATCAACTGACAAAGCCCCTTGCCACGCCACAAGGGCCGGGCGGACAGGCCAGGTCACGCGCCCTACGGCTCGACCGGGTCTGCGTCTTCGTCCATCACGACCGCCGGGTCAGACGCAACCGCTGCTTCGGCATCGGGATCGAAACCGCAATCTGCCATTGTCTTGACCAACAGCTCCTGCAGTCCGGCAAAGGCTGCATGTTCGGTGCCAAGGTCGCGCAGCTGCCAATAGTCCTCCTCGACGTCAAACAGCTGAAAACTGCCGTCACCATAGCGGATGATCCGAAAGCGGCCACGACGGACTGTCGCATTTCGCGTGTAAAACGACGGCACCACCCGGTCCGGGTCCCGCGCTCCGGACAGCCAGGGCCGCAAGGATCGGCCATGCCGCCTGTCGGGCGGCGCAATCCCGGCAAAGTCAAGGACAGTCGGCCCAAGGTCGATCAGCGCGACCGGATCATCGACAACCCGGCCTTGCGGTGCCCGTGGATCGTGAATCACGAAGGGCACGTTCAGGGACTGTTCCCACATGGTCGTCTTGCGAAAGAGGTTACGGTTTCCAAGATGAAACCCGTGGTCCGAGACCAGAATGACAATGGTATTCGCGGCATGGCGCGACCCAGCCAGGGCATCAAGCACGCGGCCAAGGTGATGGTCGCCATGACTGTAGGCGGAAAAGTAGTTGCGGACCGTCTTTTGCCACCAGCTTTCGGACCGGAGGTCAGGGTTCTCAAGAATTCGGGTTCTGACATAGGGGTTGTCGTCCACATAGCCGGTCCAGTCCGCCGGTTTGCGCAGCTTTTCCGGATCATAAAGGTCGCGAAACCGGGCCGGGGCAAGCTGGGGCACATGGGGGCTGAAGAACCCGACCTCACGATAAAAGGGCTGCGGGCCATCGTAGGATTCAAGAAAACCGACGGCCGAATCCGCAGACTGGGCATCGTAGTAAAATCCATCGTCGGCCGGGTCCAGCGTGGCCCAACCCTTGCGATGCCCGCCATAACGCCGCGCACGCGACCACATCTCGCGCGGAAGACCCATGTCATCGGAAAAGGCCTTGCGCTGGTCCGAATACAGCACGCGGTGGTGCCCGCGCTGAAGCGGCTTGAACCGATGGTGAACCTTGCCCCCGGACGAGCAGAAATAGCCGTTCTGCTTCAGACAGAAGCTCCACGCCATCTGCGGCGGGATCTTGTCGAAGACAAAGGTGGTGTTGTCGAGAATCCCGATCTCGGGTGGCATCATCGTCGTCATGAAGCTGGCACGCGACGGGCCACAGATCGGGGCCTGCGCACAGGCCGAATGAAAGGCGGTCGATGTAGCGCACAGCCGGTCGATGTTCGGCGTCTGCAGGGGTTCGCCGAACGCTGTCTTGTACGGCCAGGGTGCGACGGCATCGTCGAAACTGACAAGCAGGATGTTCGGTCTGTCCATGGCCCCCAACTTCCGATCCCACCCGACCCCTGCGGTCGCATCAGGGCGAACCCCTTGTCGCGTGAACGCTATCAACCGGTCGCGCCAATGGCCAGCTTCCGCGTCCCGGTGTCAGCCTTTCCGGCCGTCAAGCGCCGGATCGCTGGCGGCGCGGACAAGCCGGGTCAGGTCCGACAGCCGTTCCTTCTGGTGCCCGGCCGCGTCAAAGTTGCCCGGTGAAAGCCAGACCGCAT
>JAPLPF010000068.1:0-398 GCA_026400325.1 Rhodobacterales bacterium | reverse complement strand
GACCGCATAAGCCTCGGCCAGGGCAGGCCATTCGCTGTCGATCACCGAGAACCAGGCGGAATCGCGGTTGCGGCCCTTGATCACCATATGGTTGCGAAAGACGCCTTCAAAGCTGAAGCCCAACCGCTGTGCCGCCCGGCGTGAGCCGAGATTGAGCGCGTTGCATTTCCATTCATAACGCCGATACCCCGCGTCAAACGCCCAGCGCATCATCAGGAACATCGCTTCGGTCCAGGCGGCGCCACGCTGCATTTGCGGCGCGATGCAGATATGCCCGACCTCGATCGAGCCTGCCTCGGGTGTGATGCGCAGGAAACTTGCAATGCCACCCGCCTGACCGGTCCTGCAGTCACGCAAGACGAAGAACCGCGGGTCTTCGCCCGCCTCGCGCTCGCCGG
>JAPLPF010000058.1 GCA_026400325.1 Rhodobacterales bacterium | reverse complement strand
TTGTTCATCCGCGGGAAGGCCATGTCCGGCGCGCCGATCTGCAGCGGCATGAAGTAGTTGCCGAACCCGCCGAACAGCGCCGGGATGACCACGAAGAACATCATCAGGATGCCGTGTGCCGTGATCGTCACGTTCCAGATATGGCCGTTCGGCGTGCAAGGCGTCGTCGGATCAGCCACAAGGCGCAGACCTTCCTGGCACATGTACTGCACCTCGGGGTACATCAGCTCCATCCGCATGTAGACGGTGAAGATGACCGAGATCAGGCCAACCAGGCCGCCAGCGAAAAGGTAGAGGATCCCGATGTCCTTGTGGTTCGTGGACATGAACCAGCGGATGAAGAAATTCGGTCGGTCATGGTCGTGGCCGTGGATGGCTGCGTCCGCCATTGGCGTCTCCCGCTTTGGTCTTTTTTCACATGCCGGATGACGGTCTGTGCAGCAGGCCGCCCGGTTCCCTTGTGCAGCCGTGTTTAGCTGCGCCATCTGCGGGTCGCAATGTCTGACTTTGCCGCAGGGCGCAGAAATCTTGCACAAGGAAAAAGGCGCTGACCTGCGTTTCCGGGTCAGCGCCTTTACCTGTGGCGCGGCTCGACGGGCTACGTCGGGATTTACTGCGAAACGGAAGCCAGGTAGGCCGCAACATCTTCGCCGCCCTTGGCCAGCTTGAACGACATCTTGGACCTTGCCCCGTCGTCCCCAAGCGCGGATTTGAGGTAGGCCGCCGGATCGACGACATAGGCGGCCACGCTGGCCTGATCCCAGACAGCACCCGTCGCGCCCAGGGCGGCAATCGATTCGCCGTAGCCGAAGTCCGGATCCGAGGCCACGGCGCGACCGATCACGCCGTAAAGGTTGGGGCCGGTCCGGCCGCCCTTCTGGATTTCGGTTCCGTCCGGGGCAATGACCGAATGGCAGGTCTTGCACTTCTTGAACGCCTCCTCGCCGGCTGCCGGATCGCCCGCGAAGGCCGGCGCGCCAAGGGCGGCCGCGGTGATGGCAAGAAGGATGAACTTCGTCATGGTGTCCTCATGTGATGTCAAAGGCGAACCCTCGCCTCGATGCCGGGAACATGGGGGTGGCGGGCCTTGATATGCAATAGCAAGCTTGCGTCATGCGGCAACGGGTTACAGGCAGGCGCCCTGAAACCGGCCTGGAAAGGTGGCGACAAGGGCTGCGTCAAGGTCGGCCATCGTCACGGGCAGGCCAAGGTCCACCAGGCTTGTCACCCCATGATCGCGGATGCCGCAGGGCACGATGCCGTCGAAATGTTCAAGGTCGGGCTCCACGTTGATCGAGATGCCGTGAAAGCTGACCCAGCGCCGCAACTTGATGCCGATGGCGGCGATCTTGTCCTCGGATGCTGTGCCGTCCGGGCCGGGGCGGTCGGGACGCTGAACCCAGACGCCGACGCGGCCCGGCCGGATTTCGCCCGTCACGTTGAACTCGGCCAGGGTGTCGATCACCCACTGCTCAAGCTCGCGGACAAAGCAGCGCACGTCGCCACCGTTTGGCCCCCCCCGCGCCTTCACGTCCAGCATGCAGTAGATCACCCGCTGGCCGGGCCCATGGTAGGTGTATTGCCCGCCACGCCCGACAGGGTAGACCGGAAAGCGGTCTGGCTGCACCAGATCGGCGGCCTTGGCCGAGGTTCCCGCGGTGTAAAGGGCCGGATGCTCCAGAAGCCAGATAGCCTCGCCCGCGGTCCCGTCGTTCATTGCCGCGACATGCGCCTCCATGGCGGCAAGCGTCTCGGGGTAGGGTGAAAGCCCCGGAAGGGTGCGCCAGTCCACCATTTCAGCCCCCCTTTCCCCACCTGCGGCGGATTTCCTGCCTTCCGTAACGGCAAGGCCGTGCTAGTCTGATCGGCACAAAGACATTTTTCATGTGGAGTGATGCGATGAAGATCAAGTCAATTGCAACTGCTGCTCTGCTGGCCTCGGTCGCCCTTGGCCCGACCTCTCCGCTCAGCGCGCCTGCCCGGGCCGACGGCAAGGATTTCATCGCCGGGGCAATCATCGGCGGAATAATCGGCAGCGCCGTGACCAATGAGAACAACAAGAAGAAGTCCACGAGATCCACAAAGGCGGGGACCGGGACCAAAAAGTCTTCGGTGTCGGCCGAACAGCGTGAGGCGAACAAGGAAGTGCAGGTCGCGCTGAACTATTTCGGTTACCCGGTTGGCACGCCGGACGGCGCCATCGGGCCGAAGTCGCGGGCGGCGATCGGCGAGTATCAGGCCTTTCTTGGCTATCCCGCCACGGGTGAGCTGAGCGACTATGAACGCAACATCCTTGTCACATCCTATCATCGTGCGGTTGCGGGCGGTCCGGTCATTGCTTCGACCGTGGCAGGCAGCGTCTACGGCCTGAAGGCGGTGCTGATCGCCCAACGCGACGAGATGGCCGGTGTGGCCCCCGGCGGAACGCTGGCCGCAGAGGATGGCCTGCCTGCCCCGGGGACGGTCGCCGCTGCCGCTGCCGCAGCCCTTCCGAAGCTGGTTCCGGCAACGCCGGTGGCCGAGGAAGCTGCCGTCGCTCCGGTCGTTGCACCCGCAGCCGAACCCGTGCTGGAAACCGCCGCCGAGGATCCGGCCCTGCCCTCGTTCATGAGCCCGGCCGGCGCCAACGGCTCGCTTGCGGCGGATTGCGACCGGATCGGCCAGACCACGACGGCCAACGGCGGCCTGACCACGGCTGATGGGATGCAGGATGCGGACTTCGCCCTGGGCGAGCAGTTCTGCCTTGCCCGCACTTTTGCGATGGCCGAAAGCGATGAACTGACCGCAAACATCGCCGGTTTCACCCCGGACCAGATCGCCGCGCAATGCGCAGCGTTCGGGCCAGTGATGAAGGAACATGTCGCAGCCCTGTCATTGAAGCCGTCAGCCGAGGTGCTTGCCGGGGTCGAAAGCTTCATCCTGACGTCCGGCATGTCGCCCGCGCAGCTTTCCGGGACGGCGAAAGTCTGCCTTGGGGTGGGCTACACCCAGGATGACATGAGCGTGGCCATCGGCTCGGCGCTGCTTCTGGCTGCAATGGGCGAGGGGGCCTACGCGGAATATCTTGGCCACCATCTGAGCCAGGGGTTCGGTGCAACCCAGCGACCCGACCTTGCGATGGGCTGGTATCAGATGTCGCTTGATGCGATGGGGCAGGGCCAGATGGTCGTGGCCCCCGGCCTGGACGGCCGCGAAGCCGTGATAAGGAAGGCGTCCTACACGATCAGTGGACGTGCCGCCGAACTTGAGCCCGAGGCCGAGGTGCAAGAGACCGCCTTGCCGGTGTTCGAAACCGCGCCCGAGCCGGCAACCGAGGTTGCGGTCGCGTCTCCGGCCCCGGATGAAGCGCTGATTGTCGAACCCGAGGCCGCCCCCGCGATCGATACCGCAGCGGCCGACACCGACCTGCCTGAAGCCGCCCCCATCGAGACTGCCGAAATGCCGGTCTTCGTGGCGCCAAAGCTGTCGGATCTGGGCCTTGGTGTCGCTGCACCCGCGCCGCTGGCGGCTGCCGGTGCTGCGGCAGCGCTGACACCCGCGCCAGTGCCGGAGTTGGCGATTGAGGATGATGGTGTGGTGGCCGTCGGCACCCAGGCCGCGATCATGGCGGCGCGGTTGCCGTTCCTGATCTTTTCCAGCTACTGAGGTCGGGTCCGTTCATCTGGCCCTTGCAAGCATTCTTCGCTGAAGCGCCAACGAAGGCTGCCCGCAAGGCAGGGAGGAGCGGCCCGTCAAAGTCGGATGAAGAACGGGTGCGAATCCCTCTTTTCATCGCCTTCGACTGCCGCTAGATAGCGGGCGTCCAGGGTTGGCCCCATGCGGATGTGGCGGAATTGGTAGACGCGCAGCGTTGAGGTCGCTGTTCCTTAACCGGAGTGAAAGTTCGAGTCTTTTCATCCGCACCAGGCCTGACTGATGGACAAATGAACGGGCGCAGGGATATTCCCTGCGCCCTTCGTTTTTCGGGCGGACTTTCTGGCGGGCCGGATCTTTTCTTTGCCGGGCCAGGCATTTCGTGACCGATAGACTGGCGAAAGGCCGCAGTTCTGCCCAAGTTTCGCGCAGGTGCTGCAATCGTGTGCGGCGGGCCACTTCTGCATTGCAATGTATTCCCCGTTTCGCTTTAGTCTTCGATCAACAGAAGGCGCTTGAGCGCCCTATCGTTCAGGGAGACCCGGGTGACACAACGACCCAGCAGCGATGCGTTCGTTGCTTTCGAGCATGTTCAGAAAAGCTATGATGGCGTCAGTCTGGTCGTGAAGGACCTGAATCTCTCGATTGCCAAGGGCGAGTTTCTGACCATGCTCGGGCCGTCCGGATCGGGCAAGACGACCTGCCTCATGATGCTGGCAGGGTTTGAGACCGCCACGAACGGCGAAATCAAGCTGGATGGCCGCCCGATCAACCAGGTCCCGCCGCACAAACGCGGCATCGGGATGGTGTTTCAGAACTATGCGCTGTTCCCGCACATGACGGTGGGCGAGAACCTGGCCTTTCCGCTGGAAGTGCGCGGCATGTCGAAATCCGACCGCGAGGCGAAGATCAAGCGCGCACTCGACATGGTGCAGATGTACGGCTTCATCAACCGGCGCCCGGCACAGCTTTCGGGCGGTCAGCAGCAGCGCATCGCCCTTGCGCGGGCGCTGGTCTTCGATCCGTCGCTGGTCCTGATGGACGAACCTCTGGGGGCCTTGGACAAGCAGTTGCGCGAACACATGCAGTTCGAAATCAAGCATCTGCACGAATCGCTTGGCATCACCGTGGTCTATGTCACCCATGACCAGGGCGAGGCGCTGACCATGTCGGACCGGATTGCCGTCTTCAACGATGGCAGGATCCAGCAACTCGCCCCGCCTGCCGACCTTTACGAACGGCCGGAAAACAGTTTCGTCGCCCAGTTCATCGGCGAGAACAACAAGCTGCCCGGCACGATAGAAGAGCTGAATGGCGACAAGGCCCTCGTGCGCCTCACGACCGGCGAGCTGATTGACGCGACTGCGGTCAACGCCAAGGAGAAGGGTTTGCAAACCCTTGTTTCCATCCGCCCGGAGCGGGTGGAGTTCAAACCCGAGATGATGCCGCCGGGGGCCCATACCATTGACGCCGAGGTGACAGAGGTCATCTACATGGGCGACATCCTGCGCGCGGTCCTGAAAGTGGCCGGGACCGATGATTTCGTGATGAAGATGCGCAATACGCTGGGGCAGACCAAGCTTTCCCCCGGCCAGAAGATCAAGGTGGGCTGGCATCCCCAGGATGCCCGCGCGCTGGACCCTTGATACCAGAACGGGCCGCGAAGACCGGCCCCATACCAACAATCCAACAGGGAGACTGCCAATGAAGAAGACCCTTATCCTGACGACCGCTCTGGTCAGCTTTGGCTTTGCCGCCAATGCCGACGTGACGGTCATGTCCTGGGGCGGCGCCTATGGTGCGGCCCAGACCGAAGGCCATGTGAAGCCCTGGTCCGCTGCCACGGGCAATGTTGCCGTCATGGTTGACAGCGACAACCCGGCCCCGGCGATCAAGGCCATGGTCGAAGCCGGCAACGTCACGGTCGACGTCGCCTCGGTCGAATATGCCGACGCGATCCGCCTTTGCGACGAGGGCCTGCTGGAGCCGATCGACGCGGCCTCGCTGCCCGCCGGTGCCGACGGCACGCCTGCCGCCGACGACTTCTTCCCCGGTGCCGTGACAGAATGCGCCGTGTCGACCGACATCTGGTCGAACGTCTTTGCCTATGACACCACCAAGTTCGCGGAAGGCCCGACCACGGCCGCCGACTTCTTCGACCTTGAGAAGTTCCCCGGCAAGCGCGGCCTGAAGAAGGGTGCCAAGGCCGTTCTGGAATTCGCGCTTCTGGGCGATGGCGTTCCGGCTGCGGATGTCTATGCCGTGATGGCGACACCCGAAGGCATTGACCGCGCCTTTGCCAAGCTGGACACCATCAAGGCCGAAACCGTCTGGTGGGAAGCCGGCGCCCAGGCGCCGCAGCTTCTGGCGGACGGTGAAGTCGCGATGACCACCGCCTACAATGGCCGGATCTTCGCGGCGGCTGTCGGCGAGGGCAAACCCTTCCAGATCGTCTGGGACGGCCAGATCTACGAAAACGAAAGCTATGTCGTGCCGAAGGGCGCGCCGAACAAGGACCTGGCGATGGACTTCATCCGCTACGCCACCTCGACCGAGGGTCTGCGCGGCCAGGCGGCGCACATCTCCTACGGTCCGCCGCGCAAGTCGGCCAACCTTGAGCCGATCATGTATGCGGGTGACGGCAAGACCGAGATGGGTCCGCACCTGCCGACCAACCCGGCGAACCTGACCAATGCGCTTCTGACCTCGTCCGACTTCTGG
>JAPLPF010000027.1 GCA_026400325.1 Rhodobacterales bacterium | reverse complement strand
GGAGTTGCGGGCGGCGCGGCCGATGGTCTGGATGAGGCTGGTTTCCGAGCGGAGGAAGCCTTCCTTGTCGGCATCAAGGATCGCCACAAGGCCACATTCGGGGATGTCGAGGCCCTCGCGTAGAAGGTTGATGCCGACCAGCACGTCGAAGGCCCCAAGGCGAAGGTCGCGCAGGATTTCAATGCGTTCGATGGTATCGATGTCGCTGTGCATATAGCGCACGCGGATGCCCTGTTCGTGGAGGTAGTCGGTCAGATCCTCGGCCATCCGTTTGGTCAGAACGGTGGCGAGGGTGCGCAGGCCACGGGCCGCGACCTTGCCGATTTCATCCAGCAGGTCGTCGACCTGCATCTCCACCGGGCGGATTTCGACTTGCGGGTCGATCAGGCCCGTGGGGCGGATGACCTGTTCGGTGAAGACGCCGCCGGTCTGCTCCATCTCCCACGCCGCCGGGGTGGCAGAGACGAAGACGGATTGCGGACGCATGGCATCCCATTCCTCGAACTTCAAAGGCCGGTTGTCCATGCAAGAGGGCAAACGGAAGCCGTGTTCGGCCAGGGTGAACTTGCGGCGGAAGTCGCCCTTGTACATGCCGCCGATCTGCGGGACCGAGACATGGGATTCATCTGCGAAAACAATGGCATTGTCGGGGATGAATTCGAACAGCGTCGGCGGCGGTTCGCCCGGCGCGCGGCCTGTGAGGTAGCGGGAGTAGTTCTCGATTCCGGCGCAGGAACCGGTCGCCTCCAGCATTTCAAGATCAAACTGGGTGCGCTGCTCCAGGCGCTGCGCCTCCAGCAGTTTGCCCTCACCGGTCAGCTGTTTCAGGCGGTGGAACAACTCTTCCTTGATGCCCTTGGTGGCCTGCGCCAGCGTCGGGCGCGGGGTGACGTAGTGGGAATTGGCATAGATGCGGATCTGCTTGAAATTGTCGGTGCGGGCACCGGTCAGCGGGTCGAATTCGGTGATCGATTCCAGCTCTTCGCCGAAGAAGGAAAACCGCCAGGCGCGGTCTTCAAGGTGGGCGGGCCAGACCTCCAGGCTGTCGCCGCGCACGCGGAACGCGCCGCGCTGGAAGGAAGCTTCCAGGCGCTTGTACTGTTGCGCGACCAGTTCGGCCATGATGCGGCGCTGGTCATACATCTGGCCGACCACAAGGTCCTGCGTCATCGCCGAATAGGTCTCGACCGACCCGATGCCGTAGATGCAACTGACCGAGGCGACAATGATCACGTCATCGCGTTCCAGAAGCGCGCGGGTGGCCGAGTGGCGCATCCGGTCGATCTGTTCGTTGATCTGGGATTCCTTCTCGATATAGGTATCTGTCCGCGCGACATAGGCTTCGGGCTGGTAGTAGTCGTAGTAGGACACGAAGTATTCCACCGCGTTGTCGGGGAAGAAGCCCTTGAATTCCCCATACAGTTGCGCGGCAAGCGTCTTGTTCGGGGCCAGGATGATGGCAGGACGCTGGGTTTCCTCGATGATCTTGGCCATGGTGAAGGTCTTGCCAGTGCCGGTTGCCCCCAGAAGCACCTGATTGCGCTCGCCCGCGTTCACCCCGGCGGTCAGTTCGGCAATGGCGGTGGGCTGGTCCCCTGCAGGCTGGAACGGGGTGGACAGCACGAAAGCGCGGCCCCCCTCGAGCTTGGGCTTGGCCAGAACATCAGGGCGTTCGGTCAGGGCGTTGGTGTTGTTGTGCGGCATCGGACGCCTCATGCTATCGGGAAGCGCCAGACTTGATCCGTTTTTGTTCCAGTTCAAGCGGTGATCCGCAGGCCCGGGCGAAACCGTTGCCGATGCGGCGATAAGCGGCTAAGGCACGGGGGCAAGAGGTGGACCATGGCAGACAAGATCGACACGCGGGCGGTGGGGCTGGATGTGGGGTTGGCCTTCATCCGCTGGCTGACCGGGGCCGAGAACCTGCATTACGGTCTTTGGACCGGGCTGGACGTGACTGCGGGGAACCTGAAGGCCGCGCAAGAGACCTACACGGCCAAGCTCTTCGGCTACCTGCCCGCGGGCAAGCTTCGCATCCTGGACATCGGCGGCGGTGCCGGTGAGACGGCCAAGAAGCTGCTGGCTCTGGGCCATGAGGTCGAGATTGTTGTGCCATCGTCCTTTCTGGCGGGGCGTTGCCGGATCAATGCGCCGGGGGCGAAGGTTCACGAATGCACTTTCGAGGCGTTCACCGGGGCCGGTCCGTTCGACCTTTGCCTGTTTTCCGAAAGCTTCCAGTACATTCCCTTTGCCGAAAGCCTGCCGAAATGCGCGACCCTGCTGGCACCGGGCGGGGCGGTGGTCATCGCCGACTGCTTCCGGACCGAGGCCTACAAGGGCCGGCAGATCCATGGGCCGCAGCCGGGGGGCGGGCATGGGCTGGCCGCTTTCCGGGCGGCGCTGGTCGGATCAGCCTTTGCCATCGCTGTCGAGGATGACATCACCGATGCCGTGGCCCCGTCAATCGACCTTGAACAGCAGCTTTTCAACGTCATCGGCCACGGTGTCACGCGGGTGTCGGGTGAAATCCGCATGAAGAAGCCGGCGGCACACTGGACGCTGACGCGATTCGTCGGCCTGTTCCTGACGAAGAAGCGGCGGGCGAACCTGATGCAGCGGCTGACCGCAACCGACCGTACTGCCGCGACGTTCCGCCACTTCAACCGTTACCTGATGCTGCGACTGGAGCGGAAGGCCTGACCACCAATGCAGCTTTCGGTATTTTTCTTTCCATTAACACATCTTTAGGTTGCAAAACGGCTTTTGCTGGCGCAAGCTTGACGCGCAAGCAGCAACTGATGCTGTCGGTCGGTCCCACCCACACCCCACCCGCCTACCCCGGGACCGACCGACAGTCTTTTCCAGATTGCGCTTTTCCAAATCCTTGGGAATAACGGGGGCAGCGACCCAAAGGATCCATCATGCGCGCCCGCATTTACCAACCCGCCAGGACAGCAATGCAATCCGGCACGGCCAAGACGCAAGGCTGGGTGCTGGAGTTTGCCCCGGCCTCGACCCGCGAGGTGGATCCGCTGATGGGCTGGACCTCATCCGACGACACACAGGCGCAGGTCCGCCTGCGGTTCGAAACGCGAGAGGCGGCCCTGGCCTATGCCGCCGAAAAGGGGATCGAGGCGGATGTGACAAACCCCAAGCCGCGCAAGCCCGTGATCCGGCCGCGTGGTTATGGCGAGAACTTCGCGACCGACCGCAAGGGCGCCTGGACGCATTGAATGGCTGTCGTGATTGCCGAAGAACACCCTTTGACGCCGGACCTCGCGCTGCTCTTCGACCGGCACACGGCCGACATGTTTGCCGAGACGCCGCCCGAATCGATCTACATGATGGACAAGGGCGCCTTGGCGTCCCCCGACATCCGCTTTTTCGTGCTGCGGGACGTGGGCCATCCCCTTGCGATGGGGGCCTTCAAGCGCATTGACGCCTTCCATGCCGAGATCAAGTCAATGCATGTTCTCGCCGAAGCGCGTGGGCGGGGTCTGTCGAAGCGCATGCTTGACCATCTGATCGCCACAGCCAAGGGCGACGGGTTTACCCGGCTTAGCCTTGAGACCGGCATCCAGTCTACCTTCATAGCGGCGCGGGCGCTTTACGGCCGCGCCGGCTTTGCCACCTGCGGGCCGTTCGGGGATTACACGCTGGACCCGAACTCGGTCTACATGACGAAGTCGCTTGCCTGATTGGCGCCGCTGTCGCAAAAGGTGCCGGCGCGGGCCCGTAGCTCAACCGGATAGAGCAAGGACCTTCTAAGTCCGAGGTTGAGGGTTCGAGTCCTTCCGGGCCCGCCATTTTCCAGAACCTGCTGCCGTCCTTGCGGCGTCGAGCCGCGCGGACGGCGTTGCCACGCAACGCTGTCAGGCCTTGGCCGCCGGTGCCCCGCCTTCGAAGCGGTTGCCATGGCGATAGTCGCAGGGTGCCTCTTGCATCTGCAGATGCAGGCCGGTGCCCGTGAAGGGGTGGGCGCGCGCGACGTCTTCGTCAAAGTCGATGCCAAGCCCGGGGGCGTCAGACGGTATGATGTAGCCGTCTTCCCACTTGATGGTGTTCTTGATCAGCTTCAGGTGAAAAGCGCCGCCGGTCTCGATCGTCTCGGCGATCAGAAGGTTCGGGATCGAGGCCGCGAAATGGACGTTGGCCGCCCATTCCACCGGGCCTGCATAGAGGTGCGGGGCCATCTGGGCGTTGAACACTTCGGCCATGGCGGCGATCTTCTTGGCCTCCCAGATGCCGCCGACCCGGCCAAGGGCCGGTTGCAGGATCTTGACGCCCCCGGCGCGCAGGAGGGTGCCAAACTCGGCCTTCGTCGTCAGCCGTTCACCTGTCGCAAGGGGGACGCGGACCTGGGCTGCTACGGCGGCAAACTCCAGCAAGTTGTCCGGCGGAATGGGTTCTTCGTACCACAGCGGGTTGTAGGGTTCGATCTCGCGCCCAAGGCGGATCGCGCCGGGGGTGGAAAACTGGCCATGCGTGCCGAACAGAAGATCGACCCGGTCGCCGACAGCCTCACGGATCGCCTTGCAGAAGGCGATGGAGCGGGTGATGTCGGACATGGCGGGTTCGTGGCCGCCCCGGATGGTGTAGGGACCGGCGGGGTCGAATTTCACCGCCGTGAAGCCAAGGTTCATGAAGCGGACGGCAGCCGAAGCGGCGGCATCCGGATCAACCCAGAATTCGGCGGACTCCTGGCCCGGTTCGGGATAAAGGTAGGTATAGCTGCGGATCCGGTCGTTGATCTTGCCGCCCAGAAGCGCCCAGACCGGACGGTTGCGCGCCTTGCCAAGGATGTCCCAGCAGGCAATCTCCAGCCCCGAAAACGCGCCCATCACCGTGGGGTCGGGGCGCTGGGTGAAGCCCGAGGAATAGGCGCGGCGGAACATCAGTTCGATGTTTTCGGGGTTCTCGCCGGCCATGTGGCGTTCGAAGACATCCTCGATCACCGCCTGCATCGCCGTGGGGCCGACGGTCGAGGCATAGCATTCGCCGTAGCCGACGATGCCGGTATCGGTGGTCAGTTTCGGGAAGATCCAGTAGCGCCCGCCCCAGCCCGGAAAGGGCGGGGCCACGGTGAAGATTTCAAGGTGCTTCAGCTTCATCTGGTGGTCTTTCCGGCTGCGGGCGGGGGTTTCACACCCCCGCACCCCCGTGGGATATTTGTGCAAATGTGAAAGGATGGGCGCGCGCGGGCCTGCCCGAATGCGACGCGCGGATGCCGTTTCAGGGTGAATCACGCGTTATGGGCGGCTGCCGTGTTCCAATGACATGCAGCGCGATGCAGGCCAGCATAAGAAGTGCGGCCAGAAGGAAGGGCGCGCCGGGGGCGAAGACCGGGGCCTTGGGACCGGTGAAATGGGCGAAGGTCGTGGTCATGATCAGGGGGGCCGTGATCATCGCCAGCGCGTTCAGGCTGGCGAAAACGCCCTGAAGCTCTCCCTGGCCATCAGTGGGAACCGCGCGTGAGGCGATGGCTTGCAAGGCGGGGGTGACCACGCCGCCCAACGCCGTGACCGGGGTCAGCATCAGCGCAAGGGCGGGTGAGGTGACAAGGCCAAGGCAGGTCAGGGTGGCGACGTTGACCCACATCCCGTAATGCGCGGCGCGGTGTTCGCCGAAGCGGCGGATCAGGGGGCCGACAAGCAGCGCCTGGCCAGCGGCGAAGGAAACCCCGTAGACCGCCAGAGACACGCCAACCATGCCACTGTCCCAGCCAAAGCGG
>JAPLPF010000041.1 GCA_026400325.1 Rhodobacterales bacterium | reverse complement strand
CAAGGCAATCCACGTCCAGCCCGGCACGCAGATCGACGCCAAGGATCTTCTTGTCGAGCTGGAATGACCTGGCATCGGGCAGGCCCCTCGCCCCAACCTGCCCGCGTGCTTGACAGACAGCGCATGGTGACTTTGGGTGCATGCGATGCGTTCCCATGACAACCGGGCCTGGTTCCTGCTTTTGCCTGCGCTTCTGCTTTTGGGCGTGGTCGGTGCCCTGCCGTTGCTTGCGGTCATCAACTACGGCTTCCACGACATCTTCACGCTGCAGGACGTGCATTGGGTGGGCATCGACTGGTATGTCGACATCCTGGGGTCGGACCGGTTTCTTGCCTCGCTGGGTCGCAGTCTTCTGTTTTCGACGCTGGCGCTGACGATCCAGGTGCCGCTTGGCATTGCGGTGGCCCTGCTTCTGACAAGCTATGGCCGCCGTGCGGTCTGGGGCCTGATGTTGTGCGCCCTGCCGCTGGTGGTGCCGTGGAACATGATCCCGATGCTCTGGCTTGGGCTGATTGACAAGGGCGGCGGACTTCTCGGGCCGGGCCTTGCCTCGCTTGGCTTTGACTGGAAGTTCACCGCCTGGCACACCTGGGCCCTTATCCTTATCGTGGACACCTGGCACTGGCTTGGGCTTGTCGTCGTGCTGGCCTATGCCGGCCTGTCGGCCATTCCGTCGGCCTATTGCCAAGCCGCGGCAATCGACGGGGCGTCCCGATGGGCGACCTTCCGGTTCATCCAGTTGCCAAGGATCACAGGGGCGCTGGCCATCGTCATCCTTCTGCGTTTTGTCGACAGCTTCATGATCTACACCGAGGCCTTTGCGATCAACGCAGGCGGGCCAAGTGACGCCACGCGTTTCCTGTCGATCGAGCTTGGTGAGGAAATCAAGGGCTTTTCCTACGGCCAGGCCGCCGCGCGGGCAACGCTTTACTTCCTGATCGTCCTGGCGGTGGTCTGGGCCTTTGTCATGGCCACCCGGCAAAGCGAGGACACATGATCCGCGCCGCAGCCCTGCTTGCCCTTGCCGGATTCATTCTGCTGCCACTGGCGCAAGCGGTGATCCTCAGCTTTACCGCCACGCTGCCGACCGAGGCGTTAGCCGCTGGCACGATCGGCCTGATGAACTACCGCAACGTTCTGGCCGCGCCCGAGCTGCGGGCGGCGATGGTGAATTCGGCGGTCTATGTCGTGCTGAACGTGGTCCTTTGCATCGCAGTGGCGCTGCCGGCGGCCTATGCGCTGGCACGGTATCGCTTTGTCGGCGACCGGCATTTCCTGCTGCTGATCCTGGTGTTCCGGGTCACGCCCCCGGTGGTGCTGTCGCTGCCGATCTTCATTCTCTTTGCCCAGCTTGGTCTGGTGAACTCGCCAGTCGGCATCGCGCTGGTGCATTGCCTGTTCAACCTGCCGGTGGCGATCTGGATTCTGGAAAGCTTCATCCGCGCCGTTCCGCGGGCCCTTGACGAGACGGCCTTCCTTGATGGCCATTCGACCGCCTCGTTCTTCTTCCGCTTCCTTGTTCCCGAAATCGCGCCCGGGATCGGGGTGGCGGCCTTCTTCTGCTTCATCTTCTCTTGGGTCGAGGTGGTCTTTGCCAGGATCCTGACCGTGACGGCAGGCAAGCCGATCACGATGGCGATCAACGCGATGTTCGGCTTTCAGACCGATCTTGGCCTGGTCATGGCCATGACCTGCCTGTCCCTTCTGCCTGGGGTGGCGATGATCTGGTTTGTCCGCAATCACCTTGCCCGGGGTTTCACCCTGCGGGCCTGATCACGCCTGACCGACCGATCACGTTGCATCACCCTGTTGTCAGACCTTGTAACGCACAGGTCCGACCCAGCCTGACCCTGCGTAACATCGCCGCATCCCCGAGAAGATCACACCGAGGGTTGCGTGAAACAACCAACGAGAGGGAACCACCATGACCCATGCCCGCACCTTCGCCGCAGCGGCCCTTGCCGCGCTGACCCTTGGCTCGGCCGCGCAAGCCGCCAGCATCGTCGAGATCGCCAGCGGTGATGACCGCTTTACCACGCTGGTCGCCGCCGTCGGCGCCGCCGGACTGGTTGACGCGCTGTCCGGCCCCGGCCCGTTCACCGTCTTCGCGCCGACGAACGACGCTTTCGCCGCCCTGCCAGCAGGCACGGTCGAGACACTTCTGAAGCCGGAGAACAAGCAGCAGCTGACCGACATCCTGCTTTACCACGTCGATGACCGCAAACTGACGGCCGCCGGCATCCCGTCGGGGTCGAACTACTTCAAGCCGCTTCTGACCAGCCAGCGGCTGTGCATCACCAACACGGGCACCGCTGTCACGATCGCGGATGGCACGGGCGATGTTGCGACCGTGATCGTGGCGGACATCATGGCCGACAACGGCGTGATCCATGTGATCGACAAGGTGCTTCTGCCCGGTACCCGCCCCGCCTGCCACTGATCCGGCACGTCCGGGACCCAGATTGGGGGCCCGTCCGGCAGGGCGGGCCTCCGGTCAGGCGGCGATGGCCTCGCCCAGCAAATCCTCGACGAAGAACGCTGCGAACTGGGCGCGGCCGGACACATCCGCCTTGGAATAGATCCGGGTCAATTGCGCGCGCACCGTCCCCTGCGCAGCACCGCGCAGCTTGGCGATGTCGGCCACGTCCAGACCCTTGAGCGCCAGAAACGCCACGTCCCGTTCGGCGGGGGTCAAGGCCCAGGCCAGGAACTGCCGGTCGATGACCTGACCCAAAGCGCCCCGCGCGACCTCCAGCGCCTCTTCCTGCGTGCGAAGAAGCTCGATCGTGCGGCGCAAGGAATAGGCGCCAAACACGATCCCGAGGACCAGCGCCGCAGTCACGAACGCTTCAAAGATGAAGTGGACCGAAACCGGGTCTTCAAGCAGATCGCCGATCACATCGCCGACGAAGAACACCGTTCCCAGGGTCTGGACCAACAGGAAGACAGTCAAGGCGGCGGTCTGTCGCCGCCCTGCGCTGCGAAGGGCTGGAGTAACGCTCATTTGCGCCGGTGACCCAGGATCATGGGGGCAAGCAGATCACGCCGCATCGCACGACTTTCCACGAACACCCCTGCCACATGCAAAGCGGCCAGGATCAAAAGCAAGTTTGCAGCCACCTCATGCACCCCTTCTACCGTTTCGCGGCGGGGCGAGTCGTTTGCGCCGCCGCCGTCCTTGACTATCAAGGCAGACCAGTCGCCAGATGCAACCGCCGCCTTGTCCGCGGCAATCCGCATTGGTGTCGCACCCCCGGTCAGAACCAGCCCCGAACCGATCACGACCAGAAGTGTGATCCAGAAGGCATATACCATCATCGCCCCCGCCGGATTGTGCGAAGCGTGTTCCTTCGGCCGCCCGGCTGCAAGCCGGCGCAGATGGACCAGCGCCGCACCGGGGTTCGGCGGGAAGGCGGAAAAGCGGGCCTCGGATGGACCAAGCACCCCCCAGACCAGTCGCAGGACCAGAAGCGACATCGCCATCCAGCCAAGCGACACATGGAAGGTGCTGCCGCCGTCGTTCACCAGGCCGTTGAGAAGGACCGCCAGCGCGATCCCCCAATGCGTCAGGCGAACGACCGGGTCCCACAGCTGGGGGGGGCTTGCAGAACCGACGGTGCCGACTTCAGTGGTCCGGGGGGAGGCCATGTCAGTCGTTTTCCTTGATATCGACCACGTTGCCCGAAGCGGGGTCGATATAGACTTCCACGGCCTTGCCGGTGGCGGCGTCCTTGCACTTGGCTTCGATCTTGCCGTCTTCCGCTTCGAATGCGTCAAGCATGCACCCGGCCTTTTCAAGCGCGGCTTTTGCGGTTTCGGGATCGGTTCCGATCATGTCGCCCACGGCCGGCAGGGCAAGGGCCGCAAGCGGGGTCAGGGTGGCAAGGGCCAGGGTTGCAAGGGTCAGGGAAAAAAGGTTCGTCCGCATCAAGTGGCCTTTCGTGGGGCATGGGACCAAAGCACCGCGCCCTGGTCGCCACGGTCATGGCCAAGCCAAACGCCAACCACCATTCGAGAAAAGCTTGATGGGGTCGCCATAAGCAGCCGCTCACGGTTTGCCGCGCGAAGCCCCCGCCGACCCGAAACCCAAAGCAACCGCGTGGGCGGCCTGCCTCTTGCACGGCACTGCCGCAACGGCGATATGACTCTGGCAAGCAAAGGAACATGCGATGGCCCTGCCGATCAAAGACCAGTTCCGCCTGTGGGCCATTGCTGCGCTGGTGTTTCTGGTGCTGCTCTGGTTCCTCGGGAATGTGCTGTTGCCCTTCATCGTGGGGGGCGCGATTGCCTATTTCCTTGATCCCGTCGCCGACCGGCTGGAGCGGGCAGGTCTAAGCCGGGTTGCAGCGACCACGGTCATTTCGCTTGCGGCGCTCTTGACGGTGATCCTGCTGGTTCTTTCCGTGATCCCGACGCTGGTCAACCAGTTGACGGCCCTGATCAATACCGCGCCAGAGGCAGCAAGGCGCCTGCAGGGCTTTCTTCTGGAACGCTTTCCCGACCTTGCCGACAGCACCTCGACCATCCGGCAGACCCTGGCCGAGATCGGTGCCGCGATCCAGGCGCGCGGGGCAGAGCTTGCGAATGGGCTTCTCAGCTCGGCCCTGGGGCTGATTTCGGCGGTCGTCTTCATCGTGGTGGTTCCGGTCGTCGCCTTCTACCTGCTGCTCGACTGGGACAAGATGGTCGCGCGGATCGACTCGATGCTGCCTTTGGACCATGCCCCCACGATCCGGCGGCTTGCGCGCGAGATCGACCTTGTGCTGGCAAGCTTCGTGCGCGGGCAGCTTTCGGTCTGTCTGGCGCTTGGCACGTTCTACGCCGTGGCTCTCATGGCGGCCGGGCTGCAGTTCGGGCTGGTCGTGGGTGCAATTGCCGGGGCGATCACCTTCATTCCCTACATCGGGTCGATCATCGGCGGCACGCTTGCCGTCGGGCTGGCGCTGTTCCAGTTCTGGGGCGACTGGGTGTCGATCGGCATCGTCGCCGCAATCTTCGCGATCGGCCAGTTCGTCGAAGGCAACATTCTGACACCGAAACTTGTCGGAAAATCCGTGGGTCTGCACCCGGTCTGGCTGCTGTTCGCGCTGTCGGCCTTCGGGTCGGTGTTCGGCTTTGTCGGCATGCTGATAGCCGTGCCGGTCGCGGCAGCCATCGGCGTGCTGACCCGCTTTGCAATCGAGCAGTATCGCGCGAGCCTTCTGTTCAAGGGAACCACAGCGGTGGCCGCCCCTGAACCGGCAATGCCCCCGGCAAAACGGCGCAGCCGCAAGGCAGCGGGCGACGGGTCGTGATCCGGCAGCTTGCCTTCGATCTGCCCGCCGACGCCGCGATGACGCGGGCGGATTTCTTCGTGTCGCCCGCCAATGCACTGGCGCTTCAGACCGTGGAAAACTGGACGAACTGGCCCGGCCACAAGCTGGTGCTGGTCGGACCCGAGGGGTCAGGCAAGACCCATCTGGCGCAGATATGGGCTGAAATGTCCGGCGGGATGGTATTGCGGACAGAAGACCTGGCCGCGGTCAGGATCGACACGCTGGCCCAGCGCGCCGTTGTCGTCGAAGATGCCGATCGACTGTCCCCGTCAGACGAGGCGGCGCTGTTTCACCTCTACAATGTGGTGACACCTGCGGGAGCGCTCATGCTCACGGCCCAGACACCGCCACGCGACTGGGGGCTTGGCCTGCCCGATCTTGTCAGCCGCCTGCAGACTGCCGCGGTGGTCCGACTTGAAGCCCCGGACGACGCCTTGCTTTCGGCCGTTCTGGTCAAGCTGTTCTCGGACCGGCAGATTGCGGTGGCCGCGAACCTGATTCCATACCTTGTCAGCCGCATGCCCCGGTCAGTCGGCGCAGCGCGAGGGTTGGTCTCGGCACTGGACGCCGAGGCATTGGCTGGAGGAAAGCCGATCACCCGCGCCCTCGCCGGGGAGGTGCTGGACAGGATGGCACCCGGATGAAACACTGTCATCATCCCGTCACGAACCGCGCGGCATAAGCCCCCCATGACACAAGCAGACTTTCTGAAATCACCCTTCCCTGCTCCGGTAGAGCTGCCCTTTGCCGAAACAGCGGGTCAGGGGCGCTACTTCAATCGTGAGCTTTCCTGGCTGGCCTTCAACTGGCGCGTCCTGGAAGAGGCCGCGAACCCCGCCGTGCCCTTGCTGGAGCAATTGCGCTTTCTGTCGATCAGCGCCACCAACCTGGACGAATTCTACACCGTCCGCGTTGCGGGTCTGCGCGCCCTTGTGCGCACCGGCAACGCCACGTTGTCGGAGGACGGGCGCAGTCCGGCTGAACAGCTGAAGCTGATCAATGCCGACGCGCGGCGCCTGATGCAGACCCAGCAGACCACCTTCAACCGCCTGCGCAAGGAGATGGAGGCCGAAGGCATCACCATCGTGGCGCGGTCCCGATTGACGGCTCGCGATCTCAAGCATCTTGAGGCCGAGTTCCTGCAGAACGTCTTTCCGGTCCTGTCGCCTTTGGCCATCGACCCCGCACATCCGTTCCCGTTCATTCCGAACACCGGCTTCACCCTGGCGCTGGAGCTGGAGCGCCGGGTCGACCAGCGCCAGCTCAAGGCGCTTTTGCCGATCCCGCAGCAGATTGCCCGCTTCGTGGCCCTGCCGGGCAAGCCGGGGGAACACCGGTTCCTGCCCCTGGAAGAGCTGCTGCTTTTGCACCTCGGGATGTTGTTTCCCGGCTATGAAGACAAGGGCCACTGCACCTTCCGCGTCCTGCGCGACAGCGACCTTGAGGTCGAGGACGAGGCCGAAGATCTGGTGCGCGAGTTCGAAACCGCGTTGAAGCGACGCCGCCGGGGCGAGGTGATCCGTCTGAAGATGTCGGCGGGCGCGCCCGAAGACCTGCGCAGCCTGATCATGGACGAACTGGTTGTCACCGAGGACGAGGTGGTCGAGGTCAAGGGCCTTCTGGGCGTGGCCGACCTGAAGGAACTGATCCTGTCCAGCCGCAAGGATCTGATGTGGCCGCCCTTCAGCCCCCGCGTGCCGGAACGGGTGGAAGATCACGACGGCGACATGTTCGCCGCGATCCGGCAGAAGGACATGCTGCTGCATCACCCCTATGAGACCTTCGACCTTGTGATCCGGTTTCTGGAACAGGCGGCACGCGATCCGAACGTGCTGGCGATCAAGCAGACGCTTTACCGAACCTCGTGGGACAGCCCGATCGTATCCGCCCTGTGCGAGGCGGCAGAGGCGGGCAAATCGGTGACCGCCCTCGTGGAACTGAAGGCCCGCTTCGACGAGGCGGCGAACATCCGGCAATCCCGACGGCTGGAGCGGTCCGGCGCGCATGTCGTCTACGGCTTCGTGAACTACAAGACCCATGCCAAGATCAGCACCGTGGTCCGGCGCGAGGGCGACCATCTGGTGACCTACACCCATTACGGCACCGGCAATTACCACCCGATCACCGCGCGGATCTATACAGACCTGTCGTTCTTCACCTGTGACGCGGCGCTGGGGCGGGATGCGACCAAGGTGTTCAACTACCTTTCCGGCTATGTGCAGCCCGAGGGGCTGGAGAACCTTTCGATTTCGCCGATTTCGCTGAAACCGCGCCTGTTGGAGCTGATCTCGGCCGAGGCCGACCATGCTCGCGCCGGGCGTCCGGCCGAGATCTGGGCCAAGATGAACAGTGTGGTCGAGCCGGACGTGATCGACGCGCTTTATGCCGCCAGCCAGGCCGGGGTGAAGATCAGTCTGGTCATTCGCGGCATCTGCGGGTTGCGTCCGGGGGTGAAAGGCTTGAGCGAGAACATCCGGGTAAAGTCCATCGTCGGGCGGTTCCTGGAACATTCCCGCATCGTGTGCTTCGGCAACGGGCACGGGCTTCCGTCGAAGAAGGCGCGGGTGTTCTTTTCCAGCGCGGACTGGATGGGGCGGAACCTGACCCGGCGGGTCGAAACCCTGGTCGAGGCGCACAACCCGACCGTGAAAAGCCAGATCCTGACCCAGATCATGGCCGCGAACCTGGCGGACGAGGCGCAAAGCTGGGTCTTGTCGCCCGACGGCAGCTATGCCCGCGACCTTGCCCCGCGTGACGGCAAGCTGTTCAATTGCCACCATTTCTTCATGGAAAACCCGTCCCTGTCCGGGCGGGGCACGGCGGGTGCCAAAGACGCGCCTCGGCTGGTTTCGGTCAAAGAGGACGACGCGTCCGCGGCGGCCTCCGGATAGGTCAGGGCCTGTGTCGACGATTCCAAATTCCTTCGAAGGAATTTGTAAATGTTTTCGAAAACTTTTGCGTCGCCCGCGTGGTTGACCCCATGCATGTCGACCGTCACGATGCGCGCGAAGACAGCAAGGGATTCCCGCCATGGCGGCCGACGGACAAAGCCCCGCGACCGAAGACGATGACGATGGCCCGTTTGGCCGCCCGCTGTTCGATGACCCTTCCGCCCGTGCCCTTTCCCGCGTGGGGGTGGTTGATGTCGGATCGAACTCGGTCCGCATGGTGGTCTTTGACGGCGCTGCGCGATCCCCTGCCTATTTCTACAACGAAAAGATCATGTGTGGTCTGGGCAAGGGCCTGGCTGAAACCGGACGGCTTAACCCGCAGGGCCGGGTGCGGGCGCTTGCGGCCCTGCGCCGTTTTGCCCTTCTGGCTGCGGGTATGCAGATCGACCCGATGACCGTGGTCGCCACCGCCGCCACGCGCGAGGCCGAGGACGGGCCCGAATTCCAGGCCGAGGTGCTGCGCGTGACCGGGCTGCGGCTGCATGTGATCGACGGCGACGAAGAGGCGCGGCTTTCGGCGCAGGGCGTCCTGCTTGGCTGGCCCGACGCCAAGGGCATCGTCTGCGACATCGGCGGCAACTCGATGGAACTGGCGCGGATCGGCGACGGCAAGGTGGGCAAGCGGATCTCGACCCCGCTTGGGCCGTTCCGGTTGCAGCAGGTCTCGGCGGACCCGAACGCATCTACCTTGTCGGCGGCAGCTGGCGGGTGATCGCGCGCCTTGACATGGAACGGCGCAACTACCCCCTGACCGTGCTGCATGAATACCGCATGACGCCCCGGGGCCTTGACGACACCCTGTCCTGGCTGGCGGCCACCGACCTTGCGGCCTTGCGTGGCCGCACCGGCACCAGCGCCGAACGGATGGAACTGGTTCCCCTTGCGTGTGAAGTGCTGCGCGAGGTGGTGCAGGTCTTCCGTCCGTCGGAAATCGACGTGTCGGCCTATGGGATCCGCGAGGGTCTGCTGTACGAACACATGCCCGAAAAACTGCGCGCCCGTGACCCCCTGATCGAGGCTGCCCGCATGGCCGAGGTCGTTCAGGCCCGTATTCCCGGTTTTGGCAAGAAGTTGTTCGAATTCCTTCTGCCGTTGTTTCCCGACGTCGGCCCGGACCGGCTGCGCCTGATAAAGGCGGCCTGCCTTTTGCATGACACCACCTGGCGCGCGCATCCCGATTTCCGGGCAGAAGCCTGTTTTGACAATGCCACCCGCGCCAACCTTGGCGGGCTTGACCATCCGGGGCGGGTGTTTCTGGGTCTGGCGCTTCTGCACCGCTACAAGAACAGCCGCTCCGGGTCGCGGCTTGAGCCGATGTTCCGGCTTCTTTCGGAAGACGATATCCAGGCGGCCGAAATTCTGGGCAAGGCAATGCGTTTCGGGGCGATGTTTTCCATCGGCGATCCGGCCAAGGCCGGCAGGTTGGTCTGGCAGCCGAAAAAACGCCTGCTTGAACTGGATCTGACCCCGGATGGCGAAGGTCTTTTCGGCGAAGTGGCGCGCTCCCGCTTCAACGCACTGGCCCTGGCCATGAAGGCCGAGACCAGATTGCCCCAGATCGCCTGATGCTGCGACTGGATCACCTGGCGATTTCGGCCGAACGGCTGGACGACGGCGTCGCAGCGGTCGAGGCGGCGCTTGGGATTTCGATGTCCGGCGGGGGGAAGCATCCCCTGATGGCGACCCACAACCGGCTTTTGGGTCTTGGCGACCTTTATCTTGAAGTCATCGCAATCGACCCAGATACCCCGCCCCCGCCACGTCGCCGCTGGTTCGACCTTGACCACTTTTCCGGACCACCCCGACTGACCAACTGGGTTGTCGGCTGCGATGACATGCCCAAAACCCTTGCAGCGGGACCGCCCGGCTGGGGCAAGACCATGGCGCTGGCGCGGGGGGACTACCGCTGGCAGATGGCGGTGCCTGACGATGGACGATTGCCCTTCGACGGCATCTTTCCCGCTCTGATCCGGTGGGAGGGCGCCCTGCACCCGGCCAATGCCCTGCCCGAGACCGGCCTTCGCCTGCAGCGGCTGGAAATCCGGCATCCCGATGCCAGGGCCATCCGCACGGCACTTGCCGGGCTGGACGATGCGCGCGTGACGTTCGTTGACGGCCCGGCCCCTGCGATAAGCGCCTGGATCGACACACCTGTGGGACCGCGCTTGCTGGCATGAAACGCGGCACCCGGACCCGGTTCCCGGCAACCGCGTCGGTCCCCTGGGGCGGTGCCGGCCCATTTTCGGCCGGTATCGGGGTTGCAGGCGCGGCCCTTACCCCGCCGACACACCTCCTGTTCAGCGACTTTCGCTGATGCAGAAATTCCTCTGACATCTGCCAATGGGCCGGATAAGCTTGATCCATCATGTCGATCTGGACCCGTATCGCCGAAGCCCTGTCCGCCCTTGCCAATGGCGAGCCGCTGTCGGTTGTGTTCGACCGGCTGCGCGGCAGTGCGATACCCGAGCAGTCGGTCGGCTTTACCATTGCAGTCCTTGCCCTTGGGGCCAAGATGGCCAAGGCCGACGGAACCGTCACCAAGGACGAGGTCACCGCCTTTCGCCGCATCTTCACCTTTCCCGAAGGCGAAGAGGAACATGCAGCCCATGTCTTCAACCTGGCGCGGCAGGACGTGGCAGGGTTCGATGCCTATGCCCGCAAGATCGCGCGGCTTTTCAACCCCGAGGGTCGAAGGCTTTGCGCCGATGACCATCATGTGCTGGTCGACATTCTGGAAGCCCTGTTTCAGATCGCCCTTGCCGATGGGTCCTATCACCCTGGCGAGGATGCTTTCCTGACCCATGTCGCCGATGCGTTCGGGCTGGATGACGGATGCTTTCGCATCGTCCGCTCGCGGCTGGTCGAAGGTGCCCCGCGTGACCCCTATGACGTTCTTGGCCTGCCCCAGGGTGCGACAAGGGACGCAGCCCGCAAGGCGTGGAAGGCCCTGGTGCATGAGACGCATCCCGACGTGATGCAGGCGCGCGGTGTGCCGCCTGAGGCGATGAAGCTGGCCGAACGCCGTCTGCAGCTGATCAACGAGGCCTGGCGCGAGATTCAGAACAAGGAGGCCGCGTGACCGGCCCGCGCGCCTTGCGCCTTGCGACCTACAATGTCGAATGGTTCAACGCCCTCTTCGATGACAATGGCCGCATGCTGGAGGACCGAGAGCCGTCAAGCCGCTACAAGCTTTCGCGGGGCGAGCAGTTGGGGGCGCTTGGCATCGTCTTCTCGGCCCTCGACGCCGATGGGGTGATGATCATCGAGGCCCCGGACACCAACGGAAAGCGGACCACGACAAAGGCGCTGCAGACCTTTGCCCACGCCTATGGTCTGCGCGCAAGAAAAGCCCTGATCGGCTTTCCCAGTGACACCGAACAAGAGATCGCTTTTCTGTACGATCCCGACCGGCTGACGGTTCGCCATGACCCGCAAGGCCTGCCCTCGACCAGCCATGGGTCCACCGAAGCGCCGCGTTTCGACGGCACTTTCCGCTATGATCTTGACGCCGACATGGTGACGGAAACCATCCGCTTTTCCAAACCACCGCTGGAACTTGCGGTTTCCACCTCTGCCGGCATGGCGTTGCGCCTGATCGGTGTGCATGCCAAGTCGAAGAACCATCGAAAACCGACGCAAGCAGCTGGCGCAATGCCTGTGGCTGCGCCAGCGGGTCGAGGGGCATCTTGCCGCGGGCGATAGCCTGGTGGTGATGGGGGACTTCAACGACGGCCCTGGGATTGATGAGTTCGAAAAGCTGTTCGGCCATTCGGGGGTCGAGATCGTGCTGGGCACGACACTTGACCCCGCGCTTCAACTGACCGACCCCCACGCCACCATGGCCCTGCAGCGGAAGGTTGGCCTGACGCCCACAACCGCCCGCTTCTACCTTTCGCCGCAGAAGCGGTATTTCGAGGCCCTGCTGGATTTCATCATGGTCTCGCCCGGTCTGGCGGCAAAGGCCCCGGTCTGGCGCATCTGGCATCCATTCAACGAACCGGTGGTCGCTGCGGCCCCCGACCTGCGCGAGGCGCTTTTGC
>JAPLPF010000075.1 GCA_026400325.1 Rhodobacterales bacterium | reverse complement strand
CGCCGTGACCGATGTGAAACTGATGCGTCGACCCGTCATAGGCCACCGCCGCGTGGTTCTGACGCGAAATCGCCATGTCCCCGAAATCCAGCGCAACCGTCTGGTCAGACCCACGGCCAATCTGCGAAACACCCTGGGTCACAGGGAACGCTGCACCCCGTCCAGGACCCGAGGCAATAACCAGCCAGCCGGTCGGATACATCACGACGCCGGCCTTGTCGCCTGCTTCACCAAGGTCGTCCATGCGGCCTTCGTCGAACAGCGGAACGACTGACGCAGGTTGCATCTCGAACCCGAGGACCCGGGTCTTGGTCCGTGTCGGACGACGACGGGGAGTACCTTCAACGCCGGGTTCCACCACAGTTGGCGCCGCCACCACAGGCTCCAGCCCCGGCAGACTGGTGCCGCCGTTGTCGTCCATATCCCAGATGTTTACCGCCGGGGCCGGGCCATCCTTGGCAACCGTCGCGCTGGTAGGTGTCTGGGTAAGAACTTCGGGCGAGGCATCGGCAAGCTTCGGAAAGCGCCCGGCCGCGGGGCCATCGCCCGCAGCGACCGTCGCGATCGCCTCTTTGGTCGCCCTGATCTGCTCGGTCTCGGAGCCGCGAAACTTGCCGGACCGGCGGCCTTTCGGCTTTCTGCGCAAAAGCCAGTCGAGGATCCGCATTGCCTCACTCTCCCTCCCCGCGCTTGACTGCGAGGCTCTGCTTCAACATGGCCCCGCCTGTCACCCCGAAAGGGCGGCGCGACTGCCGGCTTTCGCGAACGACAGCCAAAAGCACGCGGGTCCAATTACCATGAAAGTCCTGCACCGACGTATTTCAAGGGGTGACTCAGGTGCACCTCAGGTGGTCATCGCAGTTCTTCACGCCTTATTTGTATCTGGAGTTATACGGAAACTTTGACCAAAAAGTGATGTCTTTCCGGTCATTTCACGATCACTTGCCGTTGAATATGCTCACAAAACGCGTTCGATCACATAATCTGCAAGCTCGGATAGCAAGTTCCGCAATGGATGCACGGGCAGGTTGTGCAAAGCATCCTTTGCCCGCGCGGCCCAGTCCAATGATTCCCTGCGCGCCGCGTCGATCGATCCATGTCGCCGCAGAATTGCAAGTGCTGCGTCCAGATCCCCTTCACGCTGGTCGCCACGCTCGATAACACGCGTCCAGAACGCGCGCTCTTCGGCATCGGCCAGCGCCACGGCCTTGATAACCGGCAGCGTCAGCTTGCGCTCTCGGAAGTCGTCGCCAGTGTTCTTGCCGATCACCGCGTCCTGCCCGCCGTAATCAAGAATGTCATCGACAATCTGGAAGGCCACCCCCAGCGCATCGCCATAATCCCAAAGTGCGCGCACCTGGGCTTCGGATGCGCCGGCAATAACGCCGCCAACCTCGGTCGCGGCTGAGAAAAGTGCAGCCGTCTTGCCGCGGATGATCTGAAGATAAACCGCTTCGTCAGTCGCCAGGTCCTGGGCCGCCGTAAGTTGCAGCACCTCGCCTTCGGCGATGGTTGCGCTGGCATTGGCCAGGATGTCCAGCACGCGCAGATTGCCGGTTTCCACCATCAACTGAAAACTGCGGGAAAAGAGATAGTCCCCGACCAGAACCGAAGATTTGTTGTCCCACAATAGGTTGGCGGTTGGCCGCCCCCGCCGACGGTGGCTTTCGTCAACCACATCATCATGCAGAAGCGTGGCGGTGTGAATGAACTCTACCGTGGCGGCAAGCCTGACATGGTCCACGCCCGCATAGCCCAGCATCCGCGCCGCCGCGAGCGTCAGCATCGGACGCAGCCGCTTGCCCCCGGCCTCGACAAGATGGGCGGTCACCTCGGGGATGCGCGGGGCATGGCGTGACGCCATCCGCTCGCGGATAAGAACGTTGACTGCGGCCATGTCGTCGGCCAGCAGGTCGGCAAGCCTGTCCTGCGGCGGTTTTGCCTTTTCGTCGCCTGACCCGTCCATACCCGTCCTTCGCAACCCTTGCCCCCGCCGTGCAGGCGGGGTTAACCTCTTGCCATGAGGGAACTTCTACGCACGACCGACCCGACGGTCATCGCCTTCGCCACGCACCTTCTGACCGGCGAGGGTATAGCCACCTTTCCGCTGGACGTCCACATGAGCATCCTGGACGGAAGCCTTGGCATCTTGCCCCAGCGGCTGATGGTCGCAGACCGTGACCACTTTCAAGCCAGCGCAATCCTTCGGGATAACGACCTGCCGGTCAGCCCGTGATGTTTACCGGGGACGCGCTGTCCGACGACAAGTTCCTGAACGGCCGCCTGCGCCTTCTGCAACCGCTGAAGGGATATCGCGCTGCCACAGATCCGGTGCTCCTGGCGGCGGCCTGCCCGGTGGCAACCGGCGAAGCTGTCCTTGACCTTGGCTGCGGCGCGGGGGCTGCTGCCTTGTGTCTGGGGTTGCGCGTGCCGGGGCTTGCCCTTTCAGGTCTGGAACTTCAGCCGGACTATGCCGACCTTGCACGCCGCAATGCCGACCGAAACGGCATTCCGCTGGAGGTGCATGAGGGCGATCTGTCCCGCATGCCACCTGGCTTGCGCCGGGACTTTGATCATGTGATGGCCAATCCACCCTATTATCCAGCCGAGAGCAGCCCTTCGCCCCTGACGGGCCGCGCGCTGGCAATGCAGGTTGGCACACCCCTGCGCGACTGGGTTGCTGCTTCCGGTCGGCGCTTGCGGCCCGGGGGATGGCTGACGCTGATCTGCGGCACGGATGGCGTGCCGGAGGTTCTGGCGGCTCTGGCGCCAAAGCTTGGGTCGGCCGCGCTTTTGCCACTTGCGCCGCGCGAAGGCCGCCCGGCCCTGCGGGTGATCGTTCAGGCGCGCAAGGGTGGCAAGGCGCCATTCCGGCTGCTTGCACCGCTTGTCATTCACGCCGGCCCCGTGCATGACGGCGACCGCGAAAGCTACACGCCCGAAGCCAATGCCGTCCTGCGCGAGGGTGCCGACCTGCGGGCGCATTTCCGCTAATCCGACTTATTACATCGTCACAAGTCTGTAACAGGTGATGACACGACTCGGGTTTCGTGGTGCAATCTTCTTATCGGTGGCTTTGACAGGAGGACGACCATGACGATCGCTTCGCATCTGGTGGAACTGCGCAGAAAGCACGACTCGCTGTCTGAAACGGTGGAACAGGCTCAGCGCAGCCCGGGCTCGGATGCCATGAAGATCGCCGAACTGAAGAAGCAGAAGCTGCGGATCAAGGAAGAGATCACCCGCCTCAGCACGAATTAACGCCTTGCGCTGGCCCGGGCGGCCAGCGCCGCCCCTGACGCGATCAGCACCGCCGCAAGGGCGATTGTCCATGATGGCCGGGTAATTCCTGCCGCAACAAGGGCCAGGGTCGACAGCAGGGGTGCGGCATAGGACGCCACGCCAAGCAACTGGATGTCGCCCTTCTTCATCCCGATGTCCCAGGTAAAAAAGGCCGCGCCCACCGGCCCAAGGCCCAACGCCAGCACGGCAGCCCAGCCTGTCGCGCCTTCTGGCCAGACCGTTGTTTCCACCGCAAGATGCGCCGCCAGTGACAAGACCGCTGTTGCCACGCAGAAGACCGTCACGCTTTCGGTCGGCACAGCCCCCAGCCGCCGCGACAGGACGGAATAGCCAGCCCAGGTCAGCGCGCACAGGAACGCCAGCGCCAGAGCCGGCAGACTGACGCCACCCGGTCCGGTGTTGGCACCCAAAACAATCACGGCTGCGCCCGAAAGGGCGATGAATGCGCCAAGGATGTGCGGAAGGCGCAGCCGCTCGCCCGGAAGCAGACCCGAAAGCAGAACGATGAACAGCGGCCAGAGATATGCGATCAATCCGGTTGACGCATTCGGCCCCAGCCGGAAGGCGGTGAAGTACAGAAGGTGGTAACCTAAAAGCCCAAGCGTGCCAAAGGCATAGACCTTCCAGCTGACCCCGCGCAACACGCCAAACCCCTGCCGCGCGGTCCAGATCAGCCCGATCAGCCCGCCAACGGCAAAGCACATGGCGTTCAACTGCAGCGGCGGCACTGGCGTGCTGCCAATGGTGAACAACGCCAGAAGTGACCACATCAGGACAGCTGTGAAGCCGATCAGCGTCGCACGTCCCCTGGTCATGTCTGTTCCCACTTGCGTCCGGCTTGCTTAGCCAAGTGCCCGCGCAAGGAAAAGGGCCGCCCGGACGGGCGGCCCTTGCCTGAGGCTCGTCGATGACGTCCGACAAGGAAACAAAGTTGAACGAGGAGGCTTCACACGAAGAACTGCCCGCCGTTCGCGCTGATCGTGGACCCGGTGATGAAACCTGCATCATCGCTGGCCAGGAAGACGACGATTCGCGCAATTTCCTCCGGCTCGCCCAGACGGCCCACCGGGATCTGCGGGATGATGCGCTCGGCCAGCACCTTTTCGTCGATCGCCTTGACCATTTCGGTGCCGATATAGCCGGGGCAGATCGCGTTCACGGTGATCCCGGCGCGTGCGCCTTCCTGCGCCAGCGCCTTGGTAAACCCAAGATCACCCGACTTGGCCGCCGAATAGTTGGCCTGACCCGCCTGGCCCTTCTGCCCGTTGATCGAGCTGATGTTGACCACGCGGCCGAACTTGCGATCCCGCATGCCCGACCACAGGGGATGGGTCATGTTGAACAGGCCGGTGAGGTTGGTGTCGATCACCTCTTTCCACTGGCCCGGGGTCATCTTGTGGAACATCGCGTCCCGGGTGATGCCGGCGTTGTTCACCAGCACCTCGACAGGGCCAAGGTCGGCCTCGACCTTGGCGATGCCGGTCTGGCACGCCTCATACTCGGCCACGGACCACTTGTAGGTCGGGATGCCGGTTTCCTTGGTAAAGGCCGCGGCCGCCTCATCGTTGCCGGCGTAGTTCGCGGCCACCTTGTAGCCCGCCGCCTTCAACGCGACCGAGATCGCCGCCCCAATTCCGCGTGACCCACCGGTCACCAATGCCACTCGCGCCATTTTGCTTCCTCCCAGCATACCGTTGTATTTCTTGAAATACCGTTACCGAAATGAAAGCGGACGCGCAAGATTATTGCGCGTCCGCCCTTGAACTTATCGTTGAAAAGCCGAGGCGCGATCAGCCCCGTTCAAGGCACATGGCAACACCCATGCCGCCGCCAATGCACAGCGTCGCAAGGCCCTTCTTCGCCCCGCTCCGACCCATCTCGAACAGGAGAGTGTTCAGAATCCGTGCGCCCGAGGCCCCGATCGGGTGGCCGATGGCGATCGCGCCGCCGTTCACGTTCACGATTGCCGGGTCCCAACCCATGTCCTTGTTGACCGCACAGGCCTGGGCGGCGAACGCTTCGTTCGCCTCGACAAGATCAAGGTCGCCCACCTTCCAGCCTGCCTTGGTCAGCGCCTTGCGGCTGGCGTGGATCGGGCCGACGCCCATGATCGACGGGTCCAGCCCCGCCGTCGCGTAGGACGCGATCCGTGCCAGCACGGTCAACCCGCGCTTGGCAGCCTCATCCGCCGTCATCAGCACAACCGCCGCCGCGCCGTCGTTCAGGCCCGAAGCATTCGCCGCCGTGACCGACCCGTCCTTGACGAAGGCCGGGCGCAGCTTCTGCATGCTTTCCAGCGTGGCCCCGTGACGGATGTATTCGTCCTGATCGACCAGGATGTCGCCTTTGCGGGTCTTCACCGTGAAGCCCACGATCTCGTCCTTGAACTTGCCGGCCTTTTGCGCGGCTTCAGCCTTCAGCTGGCTGGCCAGCGCGAATTCGTCCTGCATGTCCCGGGAAATCTGCCACTGGTTGGCGACATTTTCCGCCGTCTGGCCCATGTGATAGCCGTTGAAGGCATCCCACAATCCGTCCTTGATCATGCTGTCGATGAAATTGAGGTCGCCCATTTTCTGCCCGGCGCGCAGGTGTGCCACATGGGGCGAAAGGCTCATGCTTTCCTGCCCGCCCGCGACGATGATCTTCGCGTCGCCCAGCTGCACGTGCTGTGCGCCCAGCGCCACGGCGCGAAGTCCTGACCCGCAGACCTGGTTCAGCGACCAGGCGCTTGCCTCTTTCGCAAGGCCAGCCTTGATATGCGCCTGCCGTGCCGGGTTCTGACCCTGACCGGCGGTGAGCACCTGGCCCAGGATCGTCTCTTCGACCTCGGCCTTGTCGATGCCTGCGCGGGCCACGACGGCCTCGATCACGGCGGCGCCCAGATCATGGGCCGGGGTGGCGGCAAATGCGCCGTTGAAGCTGCCGACGGCTGTGCGGCCTGCGGCCACGATTACGACATTGGTCATCTGAGCTCTCTCCCGTTCGCCCGTGCTTTGCCCGGCGGCCCAAGGAGGCTTGCGCCGCGTTGATCCTGCCCTAAGCACATCCGGTCGCAAGCGCAAGATTGTTGGCGCAATCACCGGCGTCAGACGACGGTACAAGAAGCAACCGACAGCCGCTTCAGCCGGTTGCAGCGGCCAGGTTGGGCCGGCCATGCCGGAACGCCCGGAAATCCGGGGTTACTGTTGGCGCGCCGAACAGATAGCCCTGCATGCAGCCAACGCCTGCAGCGCGCAGCCAGTTCGCCTCACCCTCCGTCTCGACGGCTTCGGCGACGATGTACATGCCCATCTCTTGCGCCAGCGCGATGGCAGCGCGGGCGACCACCTGACCGTCGTGGGATTGGTCCACCGCCTTCACCAGGTCCCCGTCGATCTTGGCGATGTCAAAGCGCAGGTCGCGCAGCAGGCGCAGCGAAGTCATGCCGGCGCCGAAGTCATCCAGCGCAAAGACGATGCCGTGTTTTCGCATCTCGACCATGAAGGGTTTCAGCACATCCGGCACCTGCAGGGCCGAGGCTTCGTTGATTTCAAGGATCAGATTCTGCCCCAACTGCGGCGAGGTACGGAGCGCCTTGCGCAGGATCGTCGTCCAGCGCTGATACCCGACCGACCGGGCCGACATGTTGATGGACACCCGGATCTGCGGGTTTCGCTGCATGGCCATCAGGCCCATCTGCAAGGCGGCACAGTCAATCTCACGGCCAAGTTCGTTCTGTTCAACCACTCCCATGAAGTCACGCGCCGGAATCACCATGTCGCGCAGGTTCAGAAGCCGGATGAACCCCTCGAAATACCCGATGATCGACGGGTCGCTGGCATAGACCGCCGGCTGGAAGGCCAGCCGCATCCGCCGTTCCTTCAGCGCCGAGGCGACCAGAGCCATCGTTTCGCGGTCCTGCGCCGAGATCGCCGCATCCAGCGGGCTGACCAGCGCCGGATCGCGATCAAACTTCGACGGCTTCGGTTCTTTCAGAAAGCTCATGCACATCCCCCGGGGCCACAGAGAATCCCTGTCGACAACCTAGGCCTGCATTGGTAAACCCGACGCTAAGATTGCCATTTTGTTCTAATTTTCTACATTCCCTTCCGGTTAGTGATGTCATGGAAAACAAAGGCGAATCAGCGCGTTGCCCCTGGTGCGGCACCGATCCGCTCTATGTGACCTATCACGACCAAGAATGGGGCCGCCCCGAACGCGACCCGCAACGCCTGTTCGAGCTTCTGATCCTGGAAGGCTTTCAGGCAGGCCTTTCCTGGATCACCATCCTGCGCAAGCGCACGGCCTTTCGCACTGCCTTTCACGGTTTTGACCCCAGGGTCATCGCGACCTGGGGTGAAGCCGAGGTGACACGCCTTCTGGCCGACCCCGGCATCGTCCGCCATCGCGGCAAGATCGAGGGAACCCTTCGTGGCGCGCGGGCCTGGCTTCGAATCGAGGCACGGGAGGGGTTTTCCCCTTTCCTGTGGTCGTTCACAGGCGGCACCCCCTTGCAGAACCGCCCCATCCGCATGGCGGATGTCCCGTCGCGGACCCCGCAGTCCGAGGCGATGTCAAAGGCGTTGAAAGCCGAGGGTTTCAACTTTGTCGGGCCGACCATCACCTATGCGTTCATGCAGGCGGCGGGCATGGTCAACGATCATCTTGTGTCATGCCCGCAGCGGTAGGCCCCTTGGCCTTTTCACATCGAACGCTCATATAGACGCGATACGAACCGAAAGGGGGCCGACATGCTGGGTCTGGGCGACAAACCGCAAGCGCAGGACGATCTGATCAAGGACGCGACCGAGGCAAGTTTTCTTGCCGACGTGATCGAGGCCAGCCAGACCGTGCCGGTGATCGTGGATTTCTGGGCAACCTGGTGCGGGCCGTGCAAGACCCTTGGCCCGATGCTTGAGGCGGCCGTCAAGGGTGCCGGCGGCCGGGTAAAGATGGTCAAGGTCGATGTAGACCAGAACCAGCGCATCGCGGCGCAACTGCGCATCCAGTCCATTCCCACCGTCTATGCTTTCTGGCAGGGCCAGCCGGTTGACGGTTTTCAGGGCGCGGTGCCGGCGTCCGAGCTCAAGGCCTTTGTCGACCGTGTGTCGGCCCTTGGCGGTGACGGCGGGCTGGCCGACGCGCTGCAGGCGGCCGAGGACATGCTGACCGAAGGAGCCTCGGTGGACGCCGCCGAAACCTTCGCCGCGATCCTGGAGGAAGAGCCCGAGAACTCTGCGGCCTACGGGGGTCTCGTCCGCGCCCACATCGCGATTGGCAACCTTGACCAGGCCGAGGTTTTCCTGACCGCCGCCCCCGCCGCCATGGCCAAATCGAAGGATCTTGATGCCGCCCGCGCACAGCTGGAGCTGGCGCGGCAGGCTGCCAATGCCGGGCCCGAGGCTGACCTGCGTGCCGCAGTCGAGGCCAACCCGAACGACCATCAGGCCCGCTTTGACCTGGCAGCTGCCCTTCTGGCCGCCGACAAGCCGCAAGAGGCCGTTGACCAGTTGCTTGAGCTGTTCCGGCGCGACCGGGAATGGAACGACGGCGCGGCGCGGACCCAGCTTTTCATCATCTTCGACGCGTTGAAACCGCAGGACCCTATCGTTCTGAGCGGTCGTCGCCGCCTGTCGTCAATGATATTTGCCTGACCGCTTGCGAGGGCTAGGTTGCCTGCCATGATCAAAATCGCCGACCTGCCCGACCTAATCCCCATCTTCCCGCTGCCCGGGGCGCTCATGCTGCCGCGGACCCGGCTTCCCTTGCACATCTTCGAGCCGCGCTATCTTGCGATGATCGAGGATTGCCTGAAGACCAAGCACCGCCTGATCGGGATGATCCAGCCGCGCGAGACACCCGCCTCGGGCAATCGCCCCGCGGAAAAGCGCCTGCAGGCCATCGGCTGCGCGGGCCGTCTGACCGGGTTTTCCGAAACCGAGGATGGGCGCTACATGATCACGCTTTCGGGTGCCTCGCGCTTTCGCGTCAAGGAAGAGGTGCAGGGGTTCACCCCCTATCGCCGCTGCCAGGTGGACTGGGCCGCCTTTGCCCGTGACCTGGGGGCAACCGAAGAGGACCCCGGATTTCGCCGGGGTGAATTCATGGCGCTGCTTGGCCGCTACTTCGTGAAGATGGACCTGTCGACCGACTGGGACAGTCTGAAGGAGGCCGAACCCGAAATGCTGATCAACTCGCTGTCGATGCTTTGCCCCTTCTCGCCCGAGGACAAGCAGGCGCTGCTTGAGGCCCCCTCGCTTGACACCCGGCGCGAAACCTTGGTGACGCTTATTGAATTCGCCCTGCGCGGCGGGGCGGATGAAGAGGTCTTGCAATGACCGACCCGGCCGAGCGCCGGATGCTGGAATCGCTGGTCTGCCCGGTGACCCACGCGATCCTGACCTATGATGCGGAAAAGCAGGAGCTGATCTCGAAGGCCGCCCACCTTGCCTTTCCGATCCGCGACGGCATCCCCGTGATGCTGATCAGCGAGGCGCGTGAGGTCGACTGACACGTGTCGGATGGCAGCCCAGCTTCGCCTTGATCTTTCGTCGTTTCTCTTGCCCGAATCCGTTTTCCGGCATCTTCTGGCCAGGCCCAGTTCAGAAGCCCGGAGCCAACCCATGACCGAGGAAGTTGTCAAAGGCCGCGACGTCACCATCCGCTTCGACGCCAGCCGCTGTATCCATTCGCGCACCTGCGTTCTGGGCCATCCCGAGGTCTATGTCCCGAATGTGCAGGGTGAATGGATTCACCCTGACGCGGCCAGTGCCGAGGTCGTGATGCACACGGCGCTCGCCTGTCCGTCCGGGGCGATCCGCGTTGCGCGGAACAACGGCAGCGCCACGTCCGACACGCCCCCGGTCGTGAACACCGTCAGGGTCCGCGAGAACGGCCCCCTCGCCATCGAGGCCGAGCTTCTGATCCGGGGCGAGGCGCAAGCCACCCCCCGCGCCACGCTTTGCCGCTGCGGCCAGTCGAAGAACAAGCCCTTTTGCGACGGCGCCCACACTGCCGCCGGTTTCGCCGCCACCGGCGAGCCTGCTGCGAAAGAGGTCCCGGCGCTGGAGGTCAGGAATGGCCCGGTGAACATTCAGCCGCAGCCGAACGGGTCGCTGATGGTGACGGGCAACCTTGAAATCGTCTCGGGCACCGGACGGACCACCGACAAGGTCACAAAGGTCTGGCTGTGCCGCTGCGGCCAGTCGAAGAACAAACCCTACTGCGATGGCAGTCACAAGGCCGCGGGCTTCGTGGCTGACTGACGCCAGCCTCATTGCGGGATGCGTTACAGAGCGGAACCGGGCCGCATCGGTGTTTAGACCTGCCGGCCTTGCAGAAGCTTTGGCAGCTCCCCGGTCAGCCCCGCCGCCTGCCGGATGAAACCGCGGCGCAGCCCGGGTATCGCCGAAACGATCCCCATCCCAAGGTCCCGCCCCAGCCGAAGGATCGGGTTGTCCGACGAAAACACCCGGTTCACCGTGTCCATCCCCAGGGCGAGTGCGGTCGCATCAAAGCGCCGCCAGCGCTGGTATTCTTCCAGGGCGACCGGGTTGCCAGGCTCTTCGCCCCGGCGACGGGCCAGGATCAATACCTCGGCCAGCGCCGCCACGTCGCGCAGGCCAAGGTTCAGCCCCTGGCCGGCAATCGGATGGACGCCATGCGCGGCATCCCCAACCAGCGCCACGCGCGGGGCGACAAAACGCTCGGCCAGGGAAAGGCTCAGCGGATAGGTGAACCGCGCCCCCGCCAGGCTGATCTCGCCCAGAAAATCGCCAAAGCGCGGTTGCAGCGCCTGCAGATACCGGTCATCGGGCAGCGCCTGAATAGCCGAGGCCATCTCGACGCTTTCGGTCCAGACGATGCTGGAGTGATGGCCGCCCTTCAAGGGCAGGATCGCCAGCGGACCCGACGGCATGAAATACTGCTGCGCCACGCCGCCATGGTCCTGCTCGTGGTGGACGGCCGTCACCAGTGCCGTCTGGCCGTATCCCCAGCCTACCCGCCTGATCCCGGCCCGCGCAGCAACGCCGGACCCCCGCCCATCGCAGCCGACCAGAAGTCCCGCCGTCAGCACACGACCACTGGCAAGCGACACCGAGATGCCCGCAGGTCCTGCGTCCTGTCCAACGACAGTCTCGCCCGAAAGCAGGGTTATGCCGGGTGCACCCCGCATCGCGTCAAGACAGGCCGCGTAAAGGAAGCGGTCTTCAAGCATCTGGCCCATCGGGCCTTCCTCGATTTCGGCATGGTCGAAATGCAGGAAGAAGGGGGCGGCCCCTTCGCCTGCGCGGCCATCACTGGCCTTGATCTGAAGGATCGGCTGGGCCTTGTCGGCCACGGCTGACCAGACGCCGATTGCCTTCAGCAGTCGGGTTGAAGCAATGGCAAGCGCATAGGCGCGACCGTCGAACCCGGCTTTGGCGCGTGCGGGTGCGGGACGTCCGTCAACGACCGTCACGCGAAACCCGCCTTGCGCAAGCGCCAGGGCCAAGGCCGGGCCGTTCAGCCCCCCTCCGGCGATCAGGATGTCGGTGTCCCAGGTCATTCCCCTTTCTTAGCTGCGGCGGATGGATTGTCCATGCGTCTCCAAGCCGCTACCGTTGCCGGAAAACGGGGGGGCAGGAATGAGCGGAACCTGGGCGAACATGACGGCGGCCGAACTTGGGCGCGAAATCGACAAGGGCCGCATCCATCCGGTCGAGCTGGTCGAGGCGTTCCTTGATGCCATCGACACCCATCCCCTTGCGCCCCGAATCTATGCCCGCACCACCCCGGCCCGCGCCCGGGGTGAGGCAATGGCCGCCGCCGCCCGCGCCAAGTCGGGGCTTCGTCGCTGCCTGCTGGATGGCGTGCCGATCAGCTGGAAGGACCTTTTCGACACCGCCGGCGTCGCGACCGAGGCGGGATCTGCCCTGCTCAAGAACCGCACACCCACGCGGGACGCGGCGGTGCTTGAGGCGGCAACCCTGCAAGGGCTGGTTTGCCTGGGCAAGACCCACATGTCGGAACTGGCATTCTCCGGCCTTGGCCTGAACCCGGTGACCGCGACACCGCCCTGCCTGAACGATGACCGCGCCGTGCCGGGGGGGTCGTCCTCTGGCGCGGCGGCTTCGGTCGCCTTCGGTCTTGCTCCGGCGGCGATCGGGTCTGATTCTGGCGGCTCGGTCCGTGTCCCGGCGGCGTGGAACGACCTTGTCGGCCTCAAGACAACGGCCGGCAGCCTGCCCATGACCGGCACAGTGCCGCTGTTTGAATCCCTTGATACAATCGGCCCGCTTGCCCATTCGGTTGAAGATTGCAACCTCCTCCTCGCGGCCCTTCACGGCGCCAAACCCGCTGACCTGACCGGGTCCGCCCTGACAGGCCTTCGCCTGGCCATTCTTGAAAACGTTGCCATGGACAACGTCCGCGACAGGCCAGCGAAGGGTTTCGAGGATGCGATCCAGCGCCTTGGCCGTGCCGGGGCCAGGATTGATCGCGTGACCGCGCCCGAAGTGGCCGAAGCAATGGCCCTCTCTACGATGCTATGCACCGCAGAAGCCTACGGGACATGGCGTGAAACCATTGAAGCTGCGCCGGAAAAGATGTTTCCCCCCATCCTGGAACGCTTCCGCTCTGGCGCTGGATACACGGCGGTGGATTATGTTGCAGGCTGGCGTCGGCTGCACCAGTTGCGCGCAATCTGGGCCGAAAGGACCGCCGCCTTTGACGCGGTGCTTCTGCCCACCTCACCGATCCTGCCGCCAGACGCTGGCAAACTGATGTCCGACAGCGCGTACTACGTCTCGGAAAATCTGCTGGCCATGCGCAATACCCGCATCGGCAACATGCTGGGCCTGTGCGCGCTGACGCTGCCAACGTCGCAACCCTCCTGCGGGATCAGCTTCATGGCGGGGCCGGGCGAAGAGGGGCGGCTGCTTCGGCTGGGCGCGGCTGCGGAACGGGCGCTGCGCTAGAATACCGGGCAAGACCGCCCTGAAGGCGCGGCTCTGCGAAAAAGTCACAGCCTGACCTGTCAAACCGCTAAGGGCGAAGGGTTTTTCTGGACCTTGCGCTTGCGGATCGCTATCGTTTTTCAAAAGGGGCGATCAGACCCCGGACCTGAGGCAGTAATGGCGTTTCCTGAGCGGTTTTCGAACCTGCCGGATTATGCGTTTCCGCGTCTGCGGAAGCTTCTCGATGCGCACGCCCCAGGCGGCGAACCCATTGCCATGACCATTGGCGAGCCGCGGCATCCGATGCCCGATTTCGTCGGCCCGATCCTGGCCGCGAACCTTGACGGCTTCGGCGTCTACCCCCCGAACGACGGCACGCCGGAACTGCTGGCGGCGATCTCTGCCTGGATCGCCCGGCGCTATGCGGTGGCGATCCCCGAAGATTGCCTGATGGCGCTGAACGGCACGCGTGAGGGTCTGTTCAACGCGGCCATCGCTCTGTGCCCGGAAACCAAGCACGGCAAGAAGCCCGTCATCCTGATGCCGAACCCGTTCTATCAGGTCTATGCCGTCGCCGCCTTGGCTGTCGGCGCGGAACCGGTCTATGTTCCAGCGACGGCGGCCACTGGCCACCTGCCCGACTACGGCAGCCTGCCCAAGGACGTGTTGGACAGGGTGGCGCTGGCCTACATCTGCTCACCCGCCAACCCGCAGGGGGCGGTGGCGTCGAAAGACTACCTTGCCGACCTTTTGGCGCTGGCTGAAAAGCACGACTTCAAGGTGCTGGCCGATGAATGCTATTCCGAAATCTGGCGCGACGCTCCGCCGCCCGGCCTGTTACAGGTCGCCGGCAGAGAAGGGGCCGACCCGGAACGCGCCGTTGTGTTCCATTCCCTGTCGAAACGGTCGAACCTGCCCGGCCTCCGCTCGGGCTTCGTTGCTGCCGGACCGCAGTCCATGCTTCGCCTGCGCCAGCTTCGCGCCTTTGCGGGCGCGCCCTTGCCCTTGCCCCTGCAAATGGTGGCCAAGGCCTGCTGGGAAGATGAGGGCCACGTCACCGCCAGCCGCGCGATGTATCAGGCCAAATTCGCCGCCGCCGACCGCATCTTTGCCGGCGTGCAGGGCTACCAGCCCCCCGGCGGCGGGTTCTTTCTCTGGATGCCCGTCGACGATGGCGAGGCTGCCACCTTAAAGCTTTGGACAAAGACGGGGGTGCGGGTCCTGCCCGGCAGCTACCTGTCGCGTGAGGTCGGGGGCGATAATCCCGGCAAAGGGTATATCCGGGTCGCTCTTGTGGCCCCGGCAGCAGAAACGCAGCGCGGGCTGACCCAGCTTCGCGATTGTCTTTACGGGTGAGGTGACCATGGCTTCCTTTCAGGCACGGCAGCGCGATCCGCTTCTGGACCAGGGCACGCAGGCAATGCTCGAGCGCCGCGGGCGCGAGCTTCTGGGGCTGGCCCTGATCCTTGTCGGGGTGGCCTTCGCGCTGATGCTTGCCAGCTACTCGCCCGAGGATCCCGGCTGGATGGTTGCAACCGAAGAGCCGGCACAGAACCTTCTTGGCAGGTTTGGGGCGGCCGTGGCTTCCACCCTGACCATCCTGATCGGGCGCGGGGCCTGGGCCATTCCGGTGATCTTCACCCTTTGGGGTGGCCGTTTCCTTTTGCATCGTGGTGGCGAACGCGCTTTGGGCCGGGTGGTCTTTGCCGTGATTGCCGTGGCCTTCGCGGCGGTGCATTGCGCCACGCTGGTCCCGGGCGACAGCTGGTCCCAGACCTTCGGGTTGGGTGGACTTTTCGGCGACACCGTTCTGGGGTCGCTGATCGGCGTCTTGCCGGGCAGTGCCGGGTTTGGGCTGAAATTGCTTTCCCTTCTGACATTTGCCGGGCTTCTGGTGATGATGCTTTATGTCACCGGTTTCGACATGGCCGAGTTGCGGGCGATCCGGCGCTTTCTTTTTCTTGGAACAGTTCTTGGCTATAATGCCCTTGCCGGGGCCCTGGGGTCAGGCGCGCGCGGGGCGGCCAACGGGGCGCTGGCGTTGCAGGATCGCGCCCGCAGCCGTGCGGCATCCGCTTCCGGTCCAGTGGGAGAGGGCGCACACCGCCGGGCCATTCCCCCCGTCACTGGCAGCATGTCCCCCGAACCGTTGCGCGCCAGCCCGTCCAGGGCAATGCCTGCGTCCCTTCGTCCCGAGACCCAGCCCGAGCTGGTTCGGGAAAAGCAGGGGTTTCTTGCCCGGCTTCGTCGCTCTGCTGCGCCGGAACCGGAACTGATCGAGCTTGAGACCCCGGCCTGGGACATGTCGATGCCGGCCGAGGACAGGATTCGCGCGCGCATTTCCGATGTGGTTCGCAACCGCAGCCAGCGTGCGCCCGAAATGGCAGCATCTTCCCCCGCCACCCGGGTGGAGCCGCCGGTCATGCGTCCGCGCGGGCCGACGCCACTGATTGCCGACACCGGCCCGGTCGCCCGTCTGGCGGCACAGCCACCCGTCACCCGCAGCAATCCGCTTGAGGGGGAGGAACGGACCGGAGCCCCCGTCAACATGTTCACTGACGGTGCCGACTGGGATGATCTGGAAGGGGACGACACTGACTGCCTGGCCGACGATACCCGTGATGACGATGGCCTTCTTCCCCTTGCCGGATATCATACCGACCGTCGCGCCGTGGTTCAGCACAGCGCAAGGAAGGCCGCCCCCTCGCGTCAGGCGATGGCCGAAACCCAGCCCGCCCTTCGGTTCGAGGATGCGGCCCCGGCCTATGAGCTTCCGCCGCTTGGTCTGTTGTCCAGCCCGGTCGCGATCACCCGTGGTCAGTTGTCCGACGAGGCGCTGGAAGAAAACGCCCGCATGCTGGAATCCGTCCTTGACGACTATGGCGTCAAGGGCGAGATCACCGCCGTCCGCCCCGGTCCCGTGGTGACCATGTACGAACTGGAACCGGCACCGGGCCTCAAGGCCAGCCGCGTGATCGGCCTTGCCGATGACATCGCGCGGTCGATGTCGGCGCTTTCGGCGCGCGTGTCCACCGTTCCGGGCCGCACCGTCATTGGCATCGAACTGCCGAATGCCTACCGCGAAAAGGTGGTCCTGCGCGAGATCGTGGCAGCCCGTGACTTTGGCGACAGCCAGATGCGCCTGCCTCTGGCCCTTGGCAAGGATATCGGTGGCGAACCTGTCGTCGCCAACCTGGCCAAGATGCCCCACCTTCTGATCGCCGGGACAACCGGTTCGGGCAAGTCTGTCGCCATCAACACCATGATCCTGAGCCTGCTTTACAAGCTGACGCCCGAGGAATGCCGCCTGATCATGATCGACCCCAAGATGCTGGAACTGTCCGTCTATGACGGCATCCCGCATCTTCTGTCCCCCGTCGTGACCGACCCTAAAAAGGCCGTGGTCGCCCTGAAATGGGTCGTGGGAGAGATGGAGGAACGCTATCGCAAGATGTCCAAGATGGGCGTGCGCAACATCGAAGGCTACAACGGCCGTGTCCGCGAGGCGCTGTCCAAGAACGAGATGTTCAAGCGCACCATCCAGACCGGCTTTGACGAAGAAACCGGCGATCCGATCTTCGAGACCGATGAATTCCAGCCCGTCACGATTCCTTACATCGTGGTGATCGTGGACGAGATGGCCGATCTGATGATGGTCGCCGGGAAAGAGATCGAGGCCTGCATCCAGCGTCTTGCCCAGATGGCCCGCGCAAGCGGCATCCACCTCATCATGGCCACCCAGCGCCCCAGCGTTGACGTCATCACCGGCACGATCAAGGCAAACTTCCCGACCCGGATTTCCTTTCAGGTCACCTCCAAGATCGACAGCCGCACGATCCTTGGCGAACAGGGGGCCGAACAGCTTCTTGGCATGGGTGACATGCTTTACATGGGCAACGGATCGAAAATCACCCGTATCCATGGCCCCTTTGTTTCCGACGAGGAGGTCGAGGAAATCGTCAACCACCTCAAATCCTACGGTCCCCCGGTCTACATGTCCGGCGTGGTCGAAAGCGTCGATGACGAACGCGACAACGAGATCGACGCCGTTCTTGGATTGAACGGCGAAGGTGACGATTCGCTTTACGATCAGGCGGTCGCCATCGTGGCCAAGGATCGCAAATGCTCGACCAGCTACATCCAGCGCAAGCTTGGCATCGGCTACAACAAGGCCGCCCGGCTGGTGGAGCAGATGGAAGATCAAGGCGTCGTCACCCGCGCCAACCATGTCGGCAAACGCGAGATCCTTGTCGAGGAACGCTGAGCATCAGCTCACTTCTTCCGGGCCTGCCCGGACCATGGGGCCCGGCACCGCAAAGGGGCCGGGCTTTGGCCATTTCAGCTGCAACGCGCAGTTTTAGGCAAATGGTCAACAGAAACTTTGCCCCGAATCAGGCTTTTGCAGGGCCAGATGTGCGATAACGCCTCAACGCTGCCCGAAAAATGTTGCAATCTATGGTTGTGGCCACATAATTAACCTATCAGCCCGGTTGATTTCTGCCGAGTCGGTCCGGGCCAGTGTTCTGCTGATGGGGGAAGAACGAAAATGGCTTTTGACAAGGCTTTAGACTGCGACGGCGTTGCAAGTGCCTCCGTCGAACTTCCAGCTGGCATTTCGCTGTTTCATGGCCAGTACCGGGTTGGAGCATTCCTCAACGGTGGTGGCTTCGGCCTGACCTATCTGGCCCAGGATGGCCTTGGCCGCGATGTCGTCTTGAAGGAATGTTTCGTTCCCGCCTTCAGCCATCGCTGCCAGACCAGGGTGTCACCACGGCCGGACAGCAACCCAGACCACCTGCAGAAAGTCATGCGCAGCTTTCACAACGAAGCACGGATGCTTGCCAGGCTGTCGCATCCGAACATCGTGCATGTCCATCAGGTGTTCGAAGACAACGGAACCGCCTACATGGCGCTTGAGTACATCAAGGGCCACGACCTTCTGGAAATCGTCGATGAGGGGCATGTCCTGCTGACCCCTGGCAGGATCGTTGCCATGGCGCGCAAGCTTGTGTCGGCGGTGGCCCATGTTCACGACAGGCAGCTTTTGCACTGTGACATCTCTCCAGACAATGTCTGCATCCGCAGCGATGGCGAACCGGTGCTGATCGACTTCGGCTCGGCCCGGTCGTTTGCGCCCGGGATGGCGGGGCATCATGGCGGCTTTACCATGGTGAAGGACGGCTATTCCCCGCCCGAGCTTTACGCATCCGAGGGCCCTTGCGGACCGCAAACCGACATCTACGCGCTGGGGGCCACGCTGTATCACGCGATCAGCGGCAGCGCCCCGGTCGATGGGCAAAGTCGGCAATCCTTTGGCGCCGAGGCGCGGCCTGACCCCTTGCGTCCGCTCGCGGGTCGGTTTCCCGGGTATCCGCCCGGGTTTCTGGAAAGCGTCGACAAGGCGATGGCCGTTCACCCGGCAGAGCGCCACGCGTCGGCACAGGGCTGGTTGCGCCTGCTGACGCCGCCCGATGTCCGGCAGCACGACCGGAACGTCACGCCATTTCGGCCCGAGAGTGTCCAGTCCACCCCGGCACGGCAGCAGGTGGCCCAGACGGCGTAGCGACTTCGATCACCCCCTTCGGCAAGGAATGGCCATACTCAGAATGAAAAGGTCATCCCGGCCCAGAAGGAATTGTTCTCGAACATCCGCTTCGCGCCAAATTCATGGACGTACTTGACCTTCATCGACACCGAGGTTGCGCCGATCTTGGTGGCATAGCTGACCACAGGGCCGATGGAATAGACTTCGGCCTGAAGGCTGTCGGATCCGCTGGTAAAGCGAAGCCGGTCAGCACCTGCGCCGCTATCCTCGTCCAGTTGCTTGTAGGCATAGCCGGTCAACCCGAACCCAAGCTTGCTTGGCAGATATTGCATCGCGGTCGCCTCGATATGGGCTTCCGGCGCCGACTGATAATCCGTGGCGTCATTCCTGGACGAGAATGTTACCCCCCCGGCGATGCTGTATTCGCGTCCCTTCTGCAGATCCAGATAGGTGTAGGCCACCACCGGATCTACCGCAAACCGGTTGCGTCCGAAGTTCAGAACCTGCACCCCGGTTGCCGCACTGACCGACCCGAGTTCATACTGCCCCGTCGGCAGGAAGAAAGACGCAGCGACAAGCCAGTGAGAATTGCCCTCGGACCAGCCAAGCATTGGCGTGACAGTCAGGTCGCCAAAGGCCGAATTGCGGTCCGTGAAGCCGCCAGTCAGCGGACCCAAAGTGCCCGTAAAGCTGACCTCGCCCGAAACGGCCGGGAGCGTGAACGATATCGCCGGCCGACCGCCCAGAACGTCACCCTCGAACACCTGCGTGCCGATCAGTTCAAAGATGTTGGTCGAGGTCTCAAGATCGATCAGCGGCTTTCCACCAAGGGCCGCAAAAGACACGTCACCTTGAAGGTGAATGAACTGAGTGGTCACATAAGTGCCGGGCGGCGGCACGATTCCGGCAAGCGAATCCCGCGACCCCAGAAGATATGTGCTGGTGCCGCCTTCAACTGCCTGCGACGGGCTGGCGTGAAAAACCATCAGCGCGGCAACGGCCAGAGGTGCCATCCAGGCGCCGGCAGCCCCAGCTTGCATTGACGCCAAGGGGTGCAGGATTTCAGACAGGGACTTATTGTGACGGAAAGGTTCGTTCGGACGCATCATCAACCACTCTCTGAGCCATCAGGCATCAAGGTCCCCGCCACCGCGATGAAGCGGCCCTTCAACAAGTGAATTCATCCAGAAGCTTACAACCGGTTGCAAGAGTTTTGTGTCCGATGCCAAAGGGCTGCACCACGCCAATTGTCCCGTTGCCTGGATATCCCGCAAACCAACAGACACCGAAGTTACGGGCCGTTCGAACATGCGCCGGAATTGCGCGGACCGTGGATCGGGTTCGGCATCCGGGACTTCGGCCAGGATGATCAAGAGGCCCGGCCGAATCTGATCTGTCCTGAAAGAGAAACCCCGGACACGATGGACCGGGGCTTCAAGGTGGCCTTGTCCTGACTGTCGGCGGGCAGGTTGAAGAAGCTTTCGGCGTCCGAGAAGTCACCAGCCGGGCGATCATCCTTTTCGTCGTCGCCGAACACCTCAAACCCCGAGGGAACCTTTGGCGCAGGCGTCATGCCCAGCGACTGTTCGGTGGACACAAGCTTGCGGCGTTCGTCATCCGACATGACCGTGCCTTCGGCGGCTTTCTTGCGGGCGGCGGCCTGCACCGCAGCGTCAAGTTCGGTCTGGCGGCAAAGGCCAAGCGCGACCGGGTCGATCGGCTGGATGTTCGAGATGTTCCAGTGGCTGCGCTCACGGATCGACTGGATCGTCGGCTTCGTCGTGCCAACAAGTTTGCCGATGGTGCCATCCGACAGTTCGGGATGGAACTTGACCAGCCACAGGATCGCCGCAGGGCGGTCCTGACGCTTGGACAAGGGCGTGTAACGCGGCCCGCGGCGCTTTTCCTCGCCCACGGCGGCGGCATTGAACTTGAGCTTCATGCGGTACAGCGGATCGGCCTGCGCGCGGTCGATCTCGATCGGGTCAAGCTGGTTGTTCGCGACCGGATCAAAGCCCTTGACCCCGGTGGCCACGTCGCCATCGGCGATGCCCTGAACCTCAAGCTCGTGCATGCCGCAGAAATCGGCGATCTGCGGAAAGCTGAGGGTGGTGTTGTCCACCAGCCAGACGGCGGTGGCCTTGGCCATGAGCGGCTTTGACATCGGATCTCTCCTTTACAAATCTTCCCCGGGCCGGGAAAACGGCTGCGGGCAAGGCCCGCGAGTTCCGCGATTTCGGGGAATTCACCAAGGCTCTATAAGGCCTCGCCGCCGGAAGGGAAAGCGGAAATGCGCCGTCTTTTGATCGTCCTTGCGGCCATGGGTCTTGCCACCTGCCTGACCCCCGATGCACGGGCCGAAGGCGAGCGGGCCGGTGACTTCGACTACTATGTCCTGTCGCTGTCCTGGTCTGCCGCCTGGTGCGCCCTTGAGGGCGACGCCAAGAATGATCCGCAATGCGATGACGGGCAGGGATTGACCTTCATCCTGCATGGTCTGTGGCCGCAAGACGAAGTTGGCTGGCCTTCCTTCTGCCGAACTGTAGAGCGTGACCCCTCACGCAGCCAGACCGCTGCGATGGCAGACATCATGGGCGGGGCGGGCCCGGCCTTCTACCAGTGGAAGAAGCATGGCCGCTGTTCCGGTCTGTCTGCAGAAGCGTTTTACCGAACCGCGCGCCAGGCGCTTGCCTCTGTGACGATCCCGCCACTTTTTTCCAGGGTGGACCGCACCCTGACCCTTCCCGCCAGTGTGATCGAGGATGCGTTTCTTGAGGCCAATCCCGGCCTTTCCCGCGACCGGATCACCGTCACCTGCAAGGAAGGGCTGATTCAGGAAGTGCGGATCTGCCTTACCAGGGATCTGGCCCCGCGCCGTTGCGGGGCCGACGCCCTGACCGACTGCCGGCTGCAGGATGCAGTTCTGGAAGCGCTGCGCTGAAGAAAGGGTTGGCGGGACCGGCACAAGGAAACGTCACCACGCAGAAAGGGAAACCTAAATGACTTTTTCAAATGCCCGGTGCCACGGCGGCTGGGGATCCGCCTGCAGCTCAAGTCTGGATCAATAACCTTCGATCCCGCCTAAGCCCTTTCTACCAAACCTCTTTTGCGACTGCGCGTGAAAGAACCGTCAATCCGCTTCCCCAGCGTCAATTAAGCGTTTTGGCGCCGACAGAACGGGAGGGATCGGAATGACGAACTGCCACCGTTTCGCAAGGCGATCAGTCTTCGACCTTCATGACGATCTTTCCGACATGCGCGCCGGACTCCAGCCTCCAATGGGCGGCGGCTGCATCGGCAAGGGCAAACTCGCTGTCCATGACCACCTTGACAGCTCCTCTTGCAATCATTGGCCAGACATTTTCCTCGACCGCCCGGGCTATTCTGGCCTTGGCTAGGTCGGACTGCGGACGCAGGGTCGATCCGGTCAACGTCAGCCGCCGCATCATCACTTCGGCAAAGTTCAGCGTGACCTTGGGTCCCTGCAGAAAGGCGATCTGCACCAGCCTTCCGTCATCGGCCAGCGCCTTGATATTGCGCTCGATGTAGGGCCCGCCGACCATGTCGAGGATCAGGTTCGCACCGCCCGCCTCACGCAGCGTGGCAACGAAATCGCCCGTTCGGTGATTGATGGCCTGTTCGGCGCCAAGGTCGATGCAGACCTGGCACTTTTCATCGGTGCCCGCGGTGGCGAAGACCCTGGCCCCAAGGGCGCTGGCAATCTGGATCGCCGTCGTGCCGATACCGCTGGTGCCACCATGGACAAGAAAGCGTTCACCAGCCTGCAGCCCCCCGCGCATCACCACATTCGACCAGACGGTAAAGCAGGTTTCCGGCAGGCAGGCCGCCTCGCGCATTGAAAGGCCGGGCGGAATGGGCAGCGCGTGCGCTTCGTGGGTAACCGCGTATTCCGCATAGCCGCCCCCGGGCAGCAGGGCGCAGACCTTGTCGCCAATCTGCCAGCGGGTAACCCCGGGCCCGATCTCGACCACCGTTCCCGAACATTCCAGTCCCGGCAAGGGCGACGCCGAGGGTGGCGGCGCATAGGCCCCGACGCGCTGCAGCGCATCGGGACGGTTCACCCCGGCATAGGCGACCCGAATGATGATCTGGCCGTGGCCGGGCACCGGAACCGGAACCGAACAGGGATGCAGGACATCCGGTCCGCCCGGCGTGGAGATCTCGACGGCGAGCATGCTGTGCGACAGGGTCATTTCAGGTCCATCCGTTCAGGTCAGCGCGGAAAGCGGCCGGGCAGGTTGTCTGGCAGTTTAGGCGCACGAAGGGTTGAGAAAACCTTGCCGGGACCGGCCATCATCGCCTTGCCCAGGGGATTCTCGCGGAAGCTGGCTTTCAGCTTCTCGAACTGCATGACGCCGTCGATGCGACGATCCAGAAACTCCCACGTCGCCTGATGCCCGGGCGAGGTATCGCCAAGCCAGTAGAGAACGGTCGAACCATAGACCGCCGACAGGGTCGCCCGCTTGGTGTACCAGTTCAGATCCTGTGACGTGTCGCCAAGTGCGGTCCAGATCCGGTCGGCGGTGCCCCAGATCGCGCCTGCGCCTGCTGCCGCATGCTGCGGCAACGAAAAAAGCGTTGTGCCCCGCCGCACCAGTTCCTGATCGGTATCCTCCAGTCGCAGGCGGACCGCCCTGGCGATCCGGTCCCGAAAGCGCAAGGCCGAAAGGTCGGTTTCAGCCAGACGCCGGGTCATGTCGCCGTCGCCGCGCGCATGAAAGGCCAGCGCAAGATCAACGCCACCGCGCGGAAAAAGCGCCCGCGCCAGCCCGGCATCAACGCCGGCTTCGGCGGCAGCGGCGCGCAATGTCCGGTCGGACCAGCCGTCAAAGGGCACATGGGCAAGGGCTGCGTCCAGCACCCGGTCTTTCACATTGTCCATAGTCAAGGGCCCTTTTGCTTCACGGTGGACAAGCCACCCTGCGCTTGATATAGCGCGCCAGCCTGCACAAGTCAGTGCAACTTTAACCTAGGAAGGTGGTGACAACCACATGCAGGTCAGCGTCCGCGACAACAACGTCGAACAGGCTCTCCGTGCCCTGAAGAAGAAACTTCAGCGCGAAGGGGTGTTTCGGGAAATGAAGCTCAAGCAGCATTTCGAAAAACCCTCCGTCAAGAAAGCACGCGAACAGGCCGAAGCCGTGCGTCGGGCAAGGAAACTTGCCCGGAAGAAGCTTCAGCGTGAAGGCGGCCTTTAAGGCGTCAGCGACACTGGGGCAGCGATGCCCGATCGATCAACCCCCGCCCCAACGGTCGGGGGTTTTTCGTTGCGCGCTTGACTTTCGCACCTCGGACAGGGAACCGCTAGGCGTGAGAGGAGAACCATCCGCATGCGCACTGTCCTGATCACCGGAACTGCCGGGTTCATCGGCTTTCACCTTGCACGGCTGCTCTTGGCCGAGGGGTTCCGCGTCGTCGGCTATGACGGGATGACGCCCTATTATGACCCCGCGCTGAAACGCGCCCGCCACCAGATCCTGCTGCAGTCGCCCGGCTTTTCCTGCGAAGAAGGGATGCTGGAGGATATGCCTCGCCTTCAGTCGCTGTGCGAACGCAACCGACCCGAGGTCATTGTCCACCTCGCTGCACAAGCAGGGGTGCGCTACTCGCTGGAAAACCCGCGCGCCTATATCGACGCGAATCTGGTGGGCACCTTCAACGTGCTCGATTGCGCGCGTGCGTTGGATGTCAAACATCTCATGATGGCGTCCACCTCTTCGGTCTACGGGGCAAACACCAGCATGCCCTTTGCCGAAGTGCAGCAGACCGCCCATCCCCTGACGCTGTACGCAGCAACCAAGCAGGCGAACGAGGCGATGGCGCATTCCTATGCGCATCTGTGGAAGCTGCCCACAACCATGTTCCGGTTCTTTACCGTCTATGGCCCCTGGGGTCGGCCGGACATGGCGCTGTTCAAGTTCGTCAAGGCCGCGCTGGAGGGAGAGGCGATCGAGATCTACAACCACGGCCGGATGGCGCGGGATTTCACCTATGTCACCGATCTGGTGCGCGGCATCCGCCTTTTGCTGGATGTCGTCCCAAAACAACCCGACACCCCTGCGGACATCAATCCCGGCGACAGCCTCAGCCCGGTTGCCCCCTGGCGAGTCGTGAACATCGGCAACAGCACGAAAGTGCCCCTGATGGACTTTGTCACCGAGATCGAGCGTGCCCTTGGGGTAAAGGTCCGCAAGACCTATCTCGACATGCAAAAGGGCGATGTTCCAGAAACATGGGCCGACTGCAGGCTATTGGAAAGCCTGACCGGTTACCGCCCCGAAACTTCGGTGCGGGACGGAGTGGCTGCCTTCGTTGCCTGGTATCGCGACTATCACCAGGTCTGACCACGAATTTTCTGCGAAAACTCATACCCGGAATTTTCGCAGAAGATTCATGGGTCTAAACTGATAGCGCCGTCGTCCGCACCACGGTGCGCAGGGCAAAGCTGGACTGCATCTGCCGCACGCCGGGTAGGCGCGACAGGAACTGGCGGTGGATGCGGGCGAAATCCTCGGTGTCTTCGGCCATCAGCTTGAGAAGATAGTCCGCAGTTCCGGCCATCAGGTGACATTCCAAGAGATCGGGGACCTTTGCCACCTCGCGCTCGAACGCGTCCAGAAGATCCTCAGCCTGGCTTTGCAGGGTGATCTCGACAAAGACCGTGGTCATGCGGCCCATCCGCCGCGCATCCAGAAGTGCCACATAGCCCGCGATGTACCCTTCTTCTTCAAGCCGCTGGACACGCCGGTGGCACGCCGAAGGTGACAGGTTCACACTCTCGGACAGCTCTGCATTGGTCACGCGTCCATCCTTCTGCAGGACGGTCAGGATGCGGCGGTCTGTTGCGTCAAGGTCAGTCATCGCAAGAAATCCTTCGGCCAAAGCGGCTTTGGCCGATAGGGTCTGCTAAAGTGGCGGGGCAAGCAAGCCCCGCCTGCGGTCAGGCGGCCACTTCGCCACCGTCCATGCGCTGGATCGCCACAACGGCCGGACGCGGCACGCCGCCTTCGGCAAAGTCGGGCCAAAGCGTCGTGGCCCTGGCCAGCGTCTCGCTGTCTTCGGCGGGATGCTGGACGCTGATGAACAGGGTGGTGCCATCCGGAGTGAAGCAGGGACCGGTACACTCGGCCCCAAGCGGTGCCGCGAAAAGCAGCTTTGGCAATGCCCGCGCGGGGCCATCGGTATCAACGCCATAGATGCCGTCGGCGAGGTCGAAGTCATTCGCCCCGTCGGTTGCCACGAACATCCGGCCCTTGGGGTCGAAGGTCAGGTTGTCCGGCGTGACAAACCAGCCGTTTTCAGAGGTTGCGGGATGGAACGTTGCACCCTGTCCCGTTTCCTTCGGGTTCCCGGCCAGAACGAACAGGTCCCAGCCATAGCTGTCGGCGGTGTGATCAGCGTCCGCCCCGGCGCCGCCAGGCGGGATCATCTCGACGATATGGCCGAAAAAGTTCTCGGGCCGGGTGTTCACGGCGTTCAGCTTGTCGGCCGTCATCTTCTTGTTCTTCGTCATGACGGCATAGACCCGCCCGGTGACCGGGTTCGTCTCCATGTCCTCGGGCCGGTCCATCGGGGTGGCACCAAGCGCGTCCGCCGCCAGCCGTGTCTTCAGCAGCACCTCGGCCTGATCGGCAAAGCCGTTTTCGGCGGTCAGTGGCCCCTGGCCATGCACCAGCGGCAGCCAAGCGACCGTGCCGTCGGCATCGAAACGCGCGACCGACAGAGTACCCGCGTCAAGAATGTCCTTGCCCGAGCCCGGGTTCGCCGGGTCAAAGGCCGCATCCGACACAAAGCGGTAGACATACTCGAAGTAATCGTCGTCGCCCATGTAGACGACCACGCGGCCATCCTTGTTCAGTACCGTGGTCGCGGCTTCATGCGCCATCCGGCCAAGCGCCGTCCGTTTCACCGGGGTAGAGGCAGGGTCATAGGGGTCGATCTCGACCACCCAGTCGAAGCGATTCGGCTCGTTCACTTCCTTTTCGACGTTGAAGCGGTCATCAAACCGCGCCCGGCCATAGTAGTCCGACCCGTCATAGCCATAGCGTTCCAGCACCGCCGCGATGGGCGATTTCGTGGGGTCGCCGCCAAAGGTGTCCGAAGCGCCTTCCTCGCAGGTCAGCACGGTCCCCCAGGGGGTCGTGCCGCCACCGCAGTTGTAATTCGTGCCCTTGGCCATGCGGCCTTCCGGGTCGTACGAGGTCTTCATCCAGGCATGCCCTGCGACCGGGCCAGAAATGGCCATCGGTGTGTCCAGCGTGATCCGGCGGTTCATCGGGCTGTCTTGCACCACCGACCAGACGCCGCCCTCGCGCTTGATCTCGACGATGGAATGGCCGATCGCGGCGTTGCACATCGCCACCTGTTCAGCGGTCATCTTCGCGCCACCTTCGCCGTCGTCAGGAAGATCGTCGAACATCACGTTGAAGCTGACGTATTCGTTGTTCACGCACAAAAGCCCGTTGTCCGAGTTCTGCGAGCCTTTCGGCAGCGGCATGAAGGCGATGAAATCGGCGTTGTAGCCAAACCGCGTGGCCTGATCGGCGGCAGTCATCGCGCGCAGGTCAGGGGCGCTTTGCCCGGCCAGCATCGCATCACCCCAGGCTGCGACGACATCCGCCTTGTATCCGTCGGCGACGTGATGGGTCTGGTCGAAGATACGTGTGAGTTCGGTAAAGGTCAGGCTTGATTGCGCGGCTTGCGCATGGGCAGCGCCGGAAAACAGCGACCCGACAAAGCCCGTGGCTGCAACGGCGGTCAGCCCCCCGGCCGAGCCGAGCAGAAACCCCCGGCGCGACACGCGGTCGGCTATGATCGTGCGGATGTCCCGGCTGGTGGTATGGCGGTCCGACATGGTCAATCTCCCTGGCTTGAAGTGATCAGTCTGCCGTTTCGAGGTGACAGTCATTCAACGAACGCGCGACATTTCGTGCCAAGGATGATGACACAGCCGCGCGCCATCAGTTCCCTTGGCGCAAGATTGTTCTGCCTAAGTGCGATTCTATCGAAGAAGTCGCGACGAAATGGGCCTCTTGCCATCCAGAATTCAAAGCATTGCCAGGGAAACGGGACGAAATTGATGTGGTAGCAGACCTGCTCCCGGGGGAGGGACACATGAAGATCGGATGCCCGAAAGAGATCAAGCCGCAAGAGTTTCGTGTCGGCATGACGCCCGACGCCGCGCGTGAGGCGGTGGCCCACGGCCACAAGGTGATGATCGAGAAAGGCGCCGGCCTTGGCGCGGGCTTCTCGGATGCCGACTACAAGGCCGCCGGGGCGAAGATCGTCGATACCGCCGAAGAGGTGTTCGAAAAGTCCGACATGATCGTCAAGGTCAAGGAACCGCAGCCGGTGGAGCGCAAGCGTCTGCGCGAAGGGCAGCTGCTGTTCACCTACCTGCACCTTGCGCCCGATCCGGCGCAGACCAAGGACCTTCTGAAATCCGGTGCCACCTGCATCGCCTATGAGACCGTGACCGATGACCGGGGCGGCCTGCCCCTCTTGGCCCCGATGTCCGAGGTTGCCGGCCGTCTGGCCCCGCAGGTCGGGGCCTGGACCCTGCAAAAGGCCAACGGCGGACGTGGCGTCCTGCTGGGCGGCGTGCCCGGCGTGCTGCCGGCCAAGGTTCTTGTCATCGGCGGCGGTGTCGTCGGCACCCATGCCGCCAAGATCGCGGCCGGGATGGGCGCGGATGTCACCGTGATCGACCGGTCGATCAACCGGCTGCGCTATCTGGATGATGTGTTTGGCGGGCAGTTCAAGAACGCCTATGCCAGCGCCGGCAACACCATAACCCTTGCGCGGGAGGCTGACCTGATCATCGGTGCGGTTCTGATCCCCGGAGCCGCTGCGCCCAAGCTGATCTCGAAGGCCCAGCTGAAAGAGCTGAAGCCGGGGGCGGCACTGGTTGACGTTGCCATCGACCAGGGTGGCTGTTTCGAGACCTCGAAAGCCACCACCCACCAGGACCCGATCTATGACGTGGACGGGATCATGCATTACTGTGTGGCCAACATGCCGGGGGCGGTGGCGCGGACCTCGACCCTTGCCCTTGGCAATGCGACGATGCCCTTCATGCTGGCCCTGGCCGACAAGGGCTGGAAACGCGCCTGCGCCGAGGACAAGCACCTGCTGGCAGGCCTGAACGTCCATGCGGGCAAGCTGACTTATGAAGCTGTCGGCGTGGCGCTGGGGTTGCCGACGATCTCGGGCGTCGAGGCTTTGAGCCTTTGACGTTACCGGCCCTGCCGTGCAGAACGGCGGGGCGACCACCGCACCGCAGGACGTAAGGCCTTTCCGCATAACGGACGGCCCGGTGCGCGGCGGCGGGATTTCGACCTTATCGAGCCAAAAAAGATCCTGTGACGGCGACGGAACCGGGCTGTGACGGCGTATCATCGGCACCAAGTACAGGTGCCACATGACTCTTTTTGGTTACAAGCCCTCGACCATTGTCTTGTGGGTTGTCCTTTCCCTGCCAGCCTTGACGATGATTGCGCCCTTGCTGGGTGACGATACGCAGGCGTTTCACCGCCTTCTGCACCCCTCGGGGGAATGGGCGGCGCGGTTCATGATCGTGGGCATGATGGCCTCGGGTCTGATGCTTTTGTTCAAGGGCCAAAGCTGGCCGCGCTGGCTGGTCCATCATCGCCGCTGCACACGTTGGTCTATGTCATCGACCGCGGCACGCTGGACCGCATCGTCGAGGCCCTGCCCCGGACCGAAATCTGGACGGGTTGGCTGGCCATGCTGATCTTCGTGCCGCTGGCGATCACATCGAACAACGCATCGCAACGCTGGCTGCACACGGGATGGAAAACACTGCAGCGCATGGCATATCCAGCGGCGGTGCTGGTGCTGATCCACTGGGCGGCCCTGCACAACTGGGGCAGTTGGCCCCCGGCCGCCGTCCATTTCGGCCCGCTGGTCGGGCTGTGGGCCTATCGGTTGTGGTATTGGTACTTGCGCCAGCCAGCTCGGCGGCCGGCCTAGCGAACGGGTGGGCGGCCCTGCCCCATCCGTTTGACACGGCAGCCTGCCGCCGCCGGATTGCCTTGCCAACCTGGCAATAATGCGATCCAGTCGTCGTGAAATCCTTCCGGGCGACGGCACAGGCGTGCTGCCCCCGCCCAGCGAGTGTTCGATGCACGAAAGCGACTTGCCCGAGGGTGTCATCCAGCGCCGTCTCGTCCAGCATTCCGATGCGAGGGGCAGCCTTTCCGAACTGTTCCGGGCCGAGTGGACGCCTGTCGGCGCCTTCCTGCAGTGGAACCTTGTCCAGAGTCGCGGGAACGTCCTGCGCGGGGTCCATGTCCATCCGTCGCACAGCGACTACCTGTTCGTCTTGTCCGGGACCCTTGTGTTGGGATTGCATGACCTGCGGCCCGACGACCCGGCAAGGCGGAAAAGCCGGCTTTTGACGCTGAGCGGCGACGATCCCACCACGGTCTACATTCCTAAGGGGGTCTGCCATGGCTTCTGGTTTTCCGAACCGGCCAGCTATGTCTACGGCCTGAGCACGGGCTGGAGCATGAGCGAAGAACTGGGATGCCGATTTGACGACCCGGCGCTTGGCCTTGATTGGCCGACGGAGACGCCGATCCTTTCGCAGCGCGATGCCAGCCCTGCATACGACTACGCCGGCATGCGCGCTGCCTGGATTGCGACACAGGGAGGGGCGTGATGCGGATCGGCCTGGTCGGCTGCGGTTCGTGGGGAAGGCTTATCCTGCGGGACCTGATCACCCTGGGTGCCAAGGTCGCCGTTGCCTCGCCCAGCCCGCAAAGCCGGGCGACGGCACTTGGGCTGGGCGCGTCCAGCGTCCACGTCTCGGTCGCAGACCTGCCACTGCTGGACGGGTATGTCGTGGCGACACCGACCACGATCCATGCAGAAGTGATTGAAGCGTTGATCCCGACCGGACGCCCGATCTTCACCGAAAAGCCCATGACCAATGATCCCGCTGCGGCGGACCGGATTGTGGCCCGCGCCGGCGAGCGCGTCTTTGCCATGGACAAGTGGCGGTATCACGGCGGGGTGCTGCAACTGGCAGAGCTTGCCAGGTCCGGCGCCCTGGGAACTGTCTTGCAGGTGCAAAGCTGGCGGTTGGACTGGGAAAACAGACACGATGACGTCGATGCCGCCTGGGTTCTCTTGCCGCACGATCTTTCCATCGCTCTGGAAATTCTGGGATTTCTGCCCAGGCTTCGCTTTGCGACCGGCGTCGCCACCTTTGGCCGCAACCGTGAAATCTCGGCCTTCCTGCAGGATGACACGGGTCCCCGGGTCGGAATCGAAATCTCAAGCTGCCACCCGATCAACCGCAGATCGGTTGTGGTGATCGGAACCGAGGGCTCGGCCCAGTTTGGCGGCAGTTATGATGACGTGGTTCTTCTGCGCCGCCATGACCAGCCCGAGAAACGCCTGCCCATCGCCAGCGGCATGCCCTTGCTTGCCGAGTTGCGCTGCTTTGTTGACCATCTGCGCGGTGGGCCGCCCCCGAAAAGCACGGCCTCGGAGGCTGCCCTGGTCGTGCGCCGGATTGCCGAGATCCGGGCCATGGCCGGACTGGACCAGCCCTGAGCGAGCCCGACAAGGGCCTTGCCCGGCAGCCGGGCACGCGGGCCTAGCGTTTCTGCAACTCGGCCAGGATGTCCTTCAGCAGATCGTTGTCCGTCGGACCGGCCGGGGCTGCGGCCGGCTCTTCCTTCTTTGGCAGGGCCTTGTTCACGGCCTTGACGATCAGGAACACCACCCAGGCCACGATCAGGAACTTGATGATCGCGTTGATGAAGTTGCCATACATGAACTGCGCATCGGCCACCCCGAAGCTGAGCGCGCTGAAATCGACCCCGCCCATCAGCAGGCCGATCAGTGGCGTGATCAGATCACCGACCAGAGAGGTCACGATCGCGGTGAAGGCCGCGCCGATCACGACGCCGACCGCAAGGTCAAGCACGTTGCCACGCGCAATGAATGTCTTGAATTCGTTAAGCATTCCGCAGTTCCCTTGATCTACCCACCGCTCCGGCGGGCATTGTGGTTGCAAAGGCGCACAGGCCCGACCGAACTATCGCACAGGTTAACAGGCTTCCGAACCCGGAAAATTGGCCTAAGCTGTTGGTTGCCCCAGAAAGGAGCCTGCCTTGTCACATCTTGGCGATTTTCCGATAACCCGTCGCTGGCCGCCGCGCAATCCGGCGGCGATCCAGCTGTATTCCCTGCCCACCCCGAACGGCGTCAAGGTTTCCATCGCGCTGGAAGAAATGGGGCTGCCCTATGATGCACATCTGATCGACTTTTCGAAGAACGATCAGACCAGCCCGGATTTCCTGAGCCTCAACCCCAACAACAAGATCCCCGCGATCATCGACCCGCAGGGGCCGGGGGGTTCCGCGTTGGCGCTGGTCGAAAGCGGGGCGATCCTGCTGTATCTGGCGGAAAAATCCGGCAAGCTGGTGCCCGACGGCAAGCATTGGGAAACCGTGCAGTGGTTGATGTTCCAGATGGGCGGCCTTGGCCCGATGTTCGGGCAACTTGGCTACTTCCACACCTTTGCCGGGAAAGAGATTGACGACCCCCGCCCCAAGGAACGCTACCGGGCCGAAGCCGAGCGGCTTTTGAAGGTGCTGGATGGCGCGCTGACCGGAAAGGACTGGATCGTGGGCGAATACTCCATCGCCGACATCGCCATTGGCCCCTGGCTTCGCACCCTGCGCGACTTCTACAAGGTGGCGGATATCGTTGGCTGGCATCAGCTGAAACATGTGCCTGCCTATCTGGACCGCTTTCTCGCGCGTCCTGCCGTTCAGCGCGGGCTGGTGCAGCCGCCGCGCGGCTGACGTGACCGGTCGTTAGCCCCGGGGTGCTGCGGCGCGGCGCAGCCGGTCGTTGATTGCGCGGCCAAGGCCGGTTTCGGGGATCGGCGCGAAAGCAATCCGCCCCCCCGGACCCGCCAGACCGTCGGCATCGCGCAGGGTCTGGAACAGGCGGCTTGCCGCCTCGACCAGATCGCCGGTTTCGGACAGGTTCAGCGCGCCTCTGACCGGGCCAAAGCCCACCAGAACCTCATCCGGCAAAGCCTCCGTCGCCTCAAGCCTCACCCCGGCCAGGGGCGCATAATGCGACGCAAGTTGGCCCGGCGCGGTTGGCCTGGCCGTGTCGCCGCCGATGGACAGCCTTTCCCCAAGCGCGGCTTCCAGCATCTCGACCGGCACACCTCCGGGGCGCAAGAGGATGGGCGTGGGGTCAGCCAGCACGATTGTCGACTCCAGCCCCACGGCACAGGGGCCACCGTCAAGGACGGCGGCAATCCGGCCCGAAAGTCCGTCAAGCACATGGCTTGCCCGCGTCGGCGACACCCGCCCCGAGGGGTTTGCCGACGGTGCCGCGACCGGCCCGTCGAACGCAGCCAGCAGCGCCTGCGCCAAGGGATGCGCAGGCACCCGGACCGCGACAGTGGGCAAGCCTGCGCTGACCAGCGGAGATATGCCCGCCCCGTCGCGCAAGGGCAGGACCAGCGTCAGCGGGCCGGGCCAGAACGCCAGCGCCAGCCTGCGCGCATTGGGGCCAAGGACGGCAATCGCCTCGACTGCCGCAAGGTCCGGCAGATGCACGATCAGGGGGTTGAAGCTGGGCCGTCCCTTGGCCGCGTAGATCTCGGCAACTGCCCGGTCAGACCTTGCGTCACCGCCAAGGCCATAAACCGTCTCGGTCGGGAAGGCGACAAGCGCGCCCTTGGCCAAAAGCTTTGCGGCTTTGGCGATCCCGTCGGCATCGGGGGCAAGGGTGCGGGTCATCGGTTTGACGTAGCGTCCGGCTTGAAGGGCGGCGCGAAAGCGATAGCGTCCGCGCCGGGCCAGTCCTTATGACAGACCCCCCGCTTTGCCAAGCCTTCGGAAGGGAAGACCCCCATGCCCTATCGCGCCCCGGTCCGCGACATCCGCTTCATCCTTGATCATGTGGTGGGTTTTGCCCAGGTCGCGGCCACCGCCCGCTTTGCTGCCGCCACGCCCGATCTTGCCGAAGCGATCCTGACCGAAGCCGGGCGCATTGCCACCGACATCATCGCCCCGTTGAACCGGGCAGGCGATCAGCACCCTGCACGGCTGGAAAACGGCGCGGTTGTGGCCACTCCCGGCTTTGCCGAAGGCTATCGCGCGCTGGCCAGTGGCGGCTGGGTCGGCATCGCCGCAAGCCCCGACCATGGCGGCATGGGGCTGCCGATCTCGCTGGCGCTGGGGGTGGATGACATGATGTCCGGCGCATGTCTGGCGCTGCAACTCAAGCCCTGCCTGACAAAAGGCCAGATCGAGGCGCTGGAGCATCACGCAAGCGACACGCTGAAGGCCCTGTATCTGCCAAAGCTGACCTCGGGCGAATGGTCGGGCACGATGAACCTGACCGAACCGCAGGCCGGGTCGGACGTCGGGGCCCTGCGCACGAGGGCGGAACCTTTGGGCGACGATACCTATGCCATCACCGGGCAAAAGATCTACATCACCTGGGGCGACAGTGACCTGGTGTCGAACGTATGCCATCTGGTGCTGGCACGTCTGCCGGATGGGGGCGAGGGGACGAAGGGCATC
>JAPLPF010000099.1:10635-21458 GCA_026400325.1 Rhodobacterales bacterium | reverse complement strand
GCGACATCGTATAGCCTCTCTGTAACTGCAACTGCAGCAAGCATATTTTTATCTCATAGTCGGACCTGGGGCGTCGATAAGCAACAAGAAACCGAATCACCTTGGCAGAACTGCGGCAAAGGGTGGCAATTTCGCCGACACAATCACCGCACCCCATCTTCCGGGACATCTTGGCAGCGATGGTGGCGCTAACGCCGGAATGATTGCGCTAACGCTTTGAAATCATGCCATTACTTTGAAGAATCATCATGTTATAGCGCTTATGTGACCTGACCCGAAAAGTTGTGTCACGGCATTCCGTCGCCGGAATGGGCAAGGTTTGGAACTGCCGGTCAGAATGGCACGGCAAAGGGGGCTTGCAGGATGACAAAGGGACGCGTGAACACGCTTCATCAGCTGGACCAGCAGGGCATTTCGGGTGTGGCTGTGGCCCACTACAATTATGTCGAGGCGGCGCTGGTTGAAGCGGCGGTCATGCGGGGCGAAGGGCGGTTGGGCAAAGGCGGGGCCTTCCTGTGCCAGACCGGGCAATTCACCGGGCGCTCGCCCAAGGACAAGTTCGTGGTCCGTACCCCTGACGCCGCAATGTCGGCGGATGCCTATTCCCTCCTCAAGGCCGACATGCTGGCCCATGTGAAGGGGGGCGAGCTTTTCGTGCAGGACCTTTACGCTGGCGCCGACCCGCTGCACCGGCTTGACGTGCGCGTGGTGACGGAGCTTGCCTGGCACGGGCTTTTCATCCGCCACCTGCTCCGCCGCCCCGAGCGGGAGGAGTTGGACAGTTTTGTTCCCGACTGGACCGTGATCAACCTGCCGTCCTTCAAGGCCGATCCCGCGCGGCATGGCTGCCGGACGGAAACCGTGATCGCTCTGAACTTCGACGAAAAGACCGTGCTGATCGCCAACACGGCCTATGCCGGGGAAAACAAGAAGGCGGTCTTTACCGTACTGAACTATCTGCTGCCCGAAAAGGGCGTGATGCCGATGCATTGCAGCGCGAACCACGCGCCGGGCAATCCCGTGGATGCCGCCGTGTTCTTCGGTCTTTCCGGCACCGGAAAGACCACGCTGTCGGCCAGCCCCGACCGGACGCTGATCGGCGATGATGAACATGGCTGGTCCGACCGGGGTATCTTCAACTTCGAGGGGGGCTGTTACGCCAAGACCATCGACCTTGACCCCAAGGCCGAGCCGGAGATTCACGCCACCACCCATCGCTTTGCGACCGTGGTGGAAAACATGGTCTACGATCCCGAAACCCTGGAACTGGACTTTTCGAACCGAAGCCTGACCGAAAACACCCGTTGCGCCTATCCGCTTGAGGCCATTTCGAACGCAAGCGCCACCGGCCTTGGCGGGCCTCCGCGCCATGTCGTCATGCTGACCTGCGATGCTTTCGGTGTCTTGCCCCCCGTCGCGCGGCTGACACCTGCGCAGGCGATGTATCACTTCCTGTCTGGCTTCACGTCAAAGGCCGCAGGCACCGAACGCGGTGTGACCGAACCGCAGCCGACGTTCAGCACCTGCTTCGGCGCCCCCTTCATGCCGCGCCGCCCCGAGGTTTACGGCAAGCTATTGCAAGCCAAGATCGCCCGGACCGGTGCGTCGTGCTGGCTGGTCAACACCGGCTGGACCGGGGGTGCCTATGGCACGGGCAAGCGGATGCCGATCAAGGCGACGCGGGCGCTGATCGCGGCAGCGCTTGACGGGTCGCTGAACGGGGCGACCTTCCGCAAGGATCCGGTCTTCGGCTTTGACGTTCCAGCCGCGGTTCCGGGGGTGGACCCGGCGCTTCTTGATCCGCGCCGGACCTGGGCCGACCCCCTTGCCTATGACGCGCAGGCGGCGCGACTGGTGGGCATGTTCCAACGGAACTTTGCCCAGTATGTGCCCCATATCGACGCAGACGTGAAGGCGGCCGCCATCGGTTGATGCCAACTGGCCCAACGGCGTTGACGCGGCGCAATCAAGCAGGTCTGATCTACAGACCGTGCGTGGAGACAGCCGATGCCCCTGCTTGTCCGACATCTTCTTGCGGTGCTTTTCGCGGCGATTTGCGCGACCATTGTCCTTGCTGGCCCCGTCCCGCCTTTCACGGCATCCGGCATCTCCTTTGCCGGGCTTGGGGTCTATTGCGACGAGGACGACACCCAGACCGAAGCCGCCCCCGGAACGTCGCTTGGCTATGTCCATATCCTTCGCAACCAGCCCAGGATCGCCTTTTCGCAGCAAGAAGTGCCGGCGCGGCTGGGCGTTCACTTCGGGGTTGTCGTCGTGTCGGACCGCGACATCGCCGTCGTGCGAAACGAGACCTGGAAACCCGGTGCCACCCGCCCCGAGGTCTGGTTCACCGAGCTTGCGGCCAAGGTCCCGAGGGCACGCGGTTTTGTCTTCGAGCTTGAGGATGAACTGGTGACCGGCATCTGGCGCATGGATGCTTTTGACGGTGACCTTCTGCTCTACAGCGTCGAATGGGAGGTGAAGCCCGCCAGCGACCTGCCGGGCATCAGCTCCAACTGTGACCTTTTGTCGTGAACCGTCCGCTCCAGAGGGCGGGTTGCCGGTGTCAATTCCACAGCATCTTGCGCAAGGCGTCAAACGCACTGAAAGAACTCTCTGCGACACTTTCGGTCGCACCAGACTTTCCAAGCGAAATCTTATTGCGCTGCGACTGCGAAGGCGTTAGCTCATCCCAGGTGCAGAATCCCGCCGGAGCCCTTTGATGCCGCATGATGGACAACCCATGACCGCGTCCCCGATCCTTGCCGACCTTGGCACGCTTGCAACTGCGGCCCTGCCCGAGGTCGAGGTGCTTTTTGCCCAGGCGCGCGACCGGTTGAAAGCCGAGGTTTCGATTGCGGGAAAAGTCAGCGCCCAGGCGTTGGACGCGCACCAGTTCCAGGCCCATGCGCTTGCCTGGCTTGCCACCTATGTCGAGGCGTTGCGCCAGTTGAAAGCATGGGCCGGTCGGCTGGACGCGGACGGCCAGTTCGGCGCGATGGAGGGTCTGATCCTTCAGATCGGCTTTGGCGAATACCTTGCGCAGATCGCCGGTGGCATCCCGATGAGCCAGGGCGAGGTTGCCCGGCTGTCCGATCTTGGCCTGTCCTGGACCCCCGGCGACGCGGCGGCGCGCCTGATTTCCGATGGCAATACCCCCGCCACGCGCGATGCGTTGGTCGCGCTGATGCGCAACAACCACGGGCGCGCAACCTTTGGCGCAACCGGCCTTGAGCCTGAGCTGGAGATGATCCGCGACCAGTTCCGCCGCTATGCCGACGAAAAGGTCATTCCCGCAGCGCAGGGCTGGCATCTGAGGGACGAGTTGATCCCGATGGGGATCATCGACGATCTGGCCGAAATGGGTGTCTTCGGCCTGACGATCCCCGAGGCCTATGGCGGCTTCGGTCTGTCCAAGGCGTCGATGGTGGTCGTGTCCGAGGAACTGTCGCGCGGCTATATCGGCGTCGGGTCGCTTGGCACGCGAACCGAGATTGCGGCCGAGTTGATCCTGTGTGGCGGAACGGACGAGCAGAAGGCAAAGTGGCTGCCCGGGCTGGCAAGCGGGGAAATCCTGCCGACGGCCGTTTTCACCGAACCGAACACCGGGTCTGACCTTGGCGCGCTGCGCACGCGCGCCCGCAAGGACGGCGATGACTGGATCATCACCGGCAACAAGACCTGGATCACCCATGCCGCCCGGACGCATGTGATGACGGTTCTTGCGCGGTCGGTCGAGGGCACCGATGACTATCGCGGCCTGTCGATGTTCCTGGCGGAAAAGACACCCGGCACTGACGAGACGCCCTTTGTCGATCCCGGCCTGTCAGGTGGTGAGATCGAGGTTCTGGGCTATCGCGGGATGAAGGAATACACCGTCAACTTCGACGATTTCCGCGTCGATGGGGCGAACCTTCTGGGGGGTGTCGAAGGCCAGGGCTTCAAGCAGCTGATGCAGACGTTCGAAAGCGCCCGCATCCAGACCGCGGCCCGCGCCGTGGGTGTCGCGCAATCGGCGCTGGAAACGGGCATGCAATATGCCGAGGACCGCAAGCAGTTCGGCAAGCCCCTGATCGCGTTTCCCCGGGTGGCGGGAAAGCTTGGGCCAAGCTTCTGGGGGCCCGCGTCGCCTGGGCTGCTGCCGACAACGCGCTGCAGATCCATGGCGGCAACGGCTTTGCGCTGGAATACCGGATCAGTCGCATCCTGTGCGATGCCCGCATCCTGAACATCTTCGAAGGAGCGGCCGAGATTCAGGCTACCGTCATCGCGCGCAGGCTTTTGGACTGAATTTCAAGTCACGCTCTTGTCCTTTGGCATCAGCACCCCACATCGGGGTATGTTGACAGTGTAAAGACAGGGGAAGTCCATGGCGGAAACCGTCCTTCTGACCGGCGTGTCAGGCTTTATTGCCAAGCATGTCGCGGTAAGGCTTTTGAACGCCGGCTACGACGTGCGCGGCACGGTAAGGCGCCTGGACCGGGTCGATGAGGTTCGAGCCGCCGTGACACCGCATCTGACGCCGGGCGCAGGCAGCCTGACCTTTGTGCAAGCCGACCTTGAATCCGACGCAGGCTGGTCCGAGGCGGTCAAGGGGGTTGCTGCAGTCCTCCATACCGCCTCGCCCTTTCCGATAGCGCAGCCGAAGGACCCTTCGGTGCTGATCCGTCCGGCGGTCGAAGGAACCGAGCGTGTGCTGAAGGCCGCTGTCGCTGCCGGGGTAACACGGGTGGTGCTGACCTCTTCCACGGTCGCCGTGTTTGACGAAAACAAGCGGGACGTGTTGCAGGACGAAGCCAACTGGTGCGACGTGACACTTGCCTCGACCACGGCCTATGCCAAGTCGAAAACCCTTGCAGAACGCGCGGCATGGGACATTGCCAAGGCCATGGGGTTGCAACTGACCACGATCAACCCGGGGCTGGTGCTTGGGCCGCCGCTGGATGGGCACTATGGCTCGTCGCTTGGTCTGGTCGAGCGGATCATGCTGGGCCGCGACCCGGCGATGCCTGACCTTGGCTTTGTTGCGGTCGATGTTCGTGATGTGGCCGAGATGCACCTGCGTGCGCTGCTACGCCCCGAAACGGCGGGCAAGCGCTATCTTGCGGTGGCTGGATCCCTGTCGATGATCGACATGGGACAATCGTTGAAGGCTGCATACCCGACCCGCCGGATCCCGACCCGCAAGGCCCCGATGGTGCTTTTGCGGATCCTGTCACTGTTCGATGCGCAGATACGGGCGATTCTGCCAAGCATCGGCCACCACGTCCGGGTGTCGAACGCACGCGCAGTCAAGGAGATGGGAATGGAGTTCACCGCACCAAAGGCGGCGCTTCTTGCTTCGGCCGACTGGCTGGCCCGGCACGGCAAGGTCTGGAAGTAGCGCCTATTCCCCACCGCGCGACGGGCGCAGCGTGCCAAGGCGGGGATGCAGACGCCCTGCAACGGTCCAGGCGGCCAGCAGCCCGGCCCCGGCAGCAACGAAGATCGCCGGCAGGGGGGCCACCCAAAGCACAAGCCAGGCCGCGCCCGGTGTCAGGATACCCGACACATCGCGGAAGCTGGAATAGACTGCCGACATCTCGGTCCGCTCGCTGGGCTTGACCGACATCAGGAACGGCAATCCGCCAACGACGTCCAGCATGACAAGGAACATGCTCGCCACCATCACCAGCGCGACCGTGACCCAGGGCAGGAAGGCCAGGAGGCCCGCAAGGCAGAAAAGCGTGCCGCAGATCCCGAAGGCAACCCGCACCGACCGGCGCACCGACAACCGCCGCACCAGCCGGTTCAACGCCGGAGCCGCGAACAGCAGAGCGTTGGTGATCGACAGGGCGATCCCGCCCACCTTGTCGCCCAGGCCCGCCTCGATGCAGAAGATCGGCAGGTAGACGACATAGACCCACCAGCCACAGCTGCGCATCACCGCGAACATCCAGCCCGCAATCAGCCGGGGCTGGCTGAAGAACCGCCCAAGATAGCCCAAGGGGTTCACCGCCGCGCGCTTGGCGCGGGTGATCTGCTTGCCGTTGCCCAGGCGCAGGACCCAGAAGCTTCCAGGCGGTGGCGGCATAGGCCATCTGGGTCGACTGGCTGCGCCCAAGGTCGACGCGGTCCACATAGTCCAGCACATAGGCGTTGAGGCAGACGAGGATCGTCACCGTCGCCATCGCATTGCACATCAGTGCCAGAGGCACCGACCAGGACGTTCCCAGCGCCCCCAGAGAATTGCCCACCAGATACAGGCAAACCCCACCGGTGTAGGCCCAGCGGCGCGGAATCTTTCGCGTGGCCCAGGGCACCATCAGCCCCCAGACCAGAGCCACGATCCCCGAGATGAAGTAGATCACCGACGTCGATTGCGCGGTCCCCAGTGCATCATAGACCACCAGCGGCATGGTCGAGATCAAGATGCCCCGGATCGCGGCATCAAGTCCCGAGAGCAGGGCGAAATGCTCGATCCGGGGGGTAGGGCTGTGCTTCAGCGCAAGGGGAAGATACCGCGTCGCCATGGTGTTACACTGGCCCGGACCGGGACGGCCGCGCTGTCACAGGCGCGACATGACAGGGTCTTTTCCCGCCTGCCGACCCAGAAGGTCCAGCAACCGCGATCGTGCCTCGGGCAAGGGGCGATCCTGCAAGATGGGACGAAGGCCCCGATCAAGAAAGAACCCGGTCAGCGTCAATCCTTCGACCACTGCCGCCGGAGAAAACGGCCCCTCGGACAGAAGCGCGGCAGGCAGCGGAAGCAGTCGATCCGTCCAGTTGCCCGCCGCCTCGCGCGTCACCGCCCGGCCAGACTTTGGGCTGACAAACGCCAGCCCCTTGGTCGCCCCGGTTACCGCGCAGGCGGAAAGGTCAAGGCCAAAGCCCAACTCCTCCAGCAGCCGCAATTCCCACCGCACATAGGCGCCGGGCCAACCCGAAGCGCCAAGCGCATCGAAGAGCGCCAGCGAAACCGTCCAAAGCTCGGGATGGGGCTCACGCTCGGGCAGCGCCAGACGCAAGAGGGCACAGGCCGACAAGAGACCCGCCAAAGCAATCCGGTCTTCCATAAGATGCGCGCGCGACCGCACAGGCTCTACCGTGAAGGTGCCGATGTGGTCATCCAGCCGCGCGCGCCATTCAAGTTGCAGCCCTGTGCCTGGTTGCAATGTCGCCGCAAGCTTGCGCGAAGCGCCGCCGCGCACCACGCCGGCGTGGCGGCCATGACTTGCCGTCAGTACCTCGATGATTGCGGCGGTCTCACCATGCGGGCGCATGGCCAGAAGAACGCCTTCGTCGCGCCAATCCATCCGGCAACTATCGGCGGGCGGAGGGGACAGCGCAACTCAATCCGACAACCCGTCCTGGTCCAGCAAGGTGCGACCGTGCCGGTCTTCCAGTTCGATCACCCAAAGATCGGGATCGCGTGTCCGCGCCCGCGCCAGAAGGGCGTCTACCTCGGCTTCCGGCCCCTCGGCCAGCAGCATCCAGGCCCGCGCGCCGGTCATCAGGTCCGACCGCCGCTCATGGGCTCGCGCGGTGCCGTCCAGAAGTGCCACCTTGACCACCACCGCGCCTGCAGTAGCGTCACCTTTTGCCGTCACATAGGCCGGTATATCCGCCAGTCGCAGGCGGGTGAGGTAGGCCGCGACCCAAACCCCCGAGGCCAGGCGCGGCGCCATCAGACCCGCCCCGCACAAATCTTCTGTGAAGATTTGGACAAGGTTTCGCAGAAAACTCGTGGCGCCTCAGGCATCGCCGTCCTTGAAATCCAAACCCATCTCGGAATACCGCTCCGGCTCGTCCAGCCAGTTTGGCCGCACCTTCACCTGCAGGAAAAGGTGCACCGTCCGGCCCAGGAATTCGCTGATGTCGGCCCGGGCTGCCTGACCAACGCTCTTGATCGTTTCGCCCTTGTTGCCAAGGACGATACCCTTGTGACCGTCGCGGGCAACATAGACGATCTGGTCGATCCGGGTGGTCCCATCGGGCTTGTCCTCCCACTTTTCGGTCTCGACCGTAAGCTGGTAGGGCAGTTCCTCATGCAGGCGCAGGGTCAGCTTTTCGCGGGTCATCTCGGCCGCGATCATCCGCATCGGCACATCGGCGATCTGATCCTCGGGGTAGAACCACGGGCCCTCGGGCACCTCTCCCGCCAGCCATTCCCGCAGGTCGGCCACGCCATAGCCCTTTTCGGCGCTGATCATGAAGGTCTTGCGGAACGGATAGGCAGCGTTCGCCTCCTCTGCCAGCGCCAGCAGCGTCTCGGCCTTCACCCGGTCGATCTTGTTGATGGCAAGGGCCACCGGCTGCCCCTTCGGCATCTCGTCCGCCAGCCGGTCGATGATCAGCTTCACGCCTTCGGTCAGCCCGCGCTGCGCCTCGATCAGAAGGACGATCACGTCCGCATCCGAGGCCCCGCCCCAGGCCGCCTTGACCATGCTGCGGTCCAGCCGCCGGCGGGGCCGGAAAATCCCCGGAGTATCCACAAACACGATCTGCGCCTGGCCTTCCATGCAGACCCCGCGGATGCGGGTCCGCGTCGTCTGCACCTTGTGCGTGACGATGGAAACCTTCGCCCCGACCATCCGGTTCAGAAGCGTGGACTTGCCGGCGTTCGGCTCTCCGATAAGGGCAACAAAGCCCGCGCGTGTGCTGTTTGTCATGGACCGTCCTTACGTGACGTCTTTTGCTTTAAGGTATTCGTGCCCTTGATACCAGTTGCCTCTGAGCCCACGTCACGTCCGCAAAACTGACCGATCCTGCGGGAGACCACGATGGGACTGCTACGTCTGATTTTTCGAGCCCTGTCAGGAAACCGACGCCCCAAACGGGTCGAGGTCCGTCGCGAGACGGTCGTGGAGGACCTAAAGCCATGGGCGACCCGCGTTGCCGTGCGGCAAACGACCGAAATCCGGATCGCCGAAGTCCTGGAGCTGCGTGGCCGGGCCTGGGTGATCGACGGAGATACGATCGACATCAACGGCACCCGGATCCGCCTTGCGGGCATAGACGCGCCGGAAATGGATCATCCCTATGGCAAGACTGCAAAATGGGCCTTGGTGAACTTGTGCAAGGGGCAGGATATTCGTGCGGTGTTTGACGGTGATCTTTCGCATGATCGCACGGTCGCGACCTGTTACCTGCAAGACGGGCGCGACCTTTCTGCCGAAATGGTCAAGGCCGGGATGGCAATCGACTGGCCGAAATTCTCACGCGGCAAATACTCCGGGCTGGAGCTGCCGGGAATCCGCAGAAAGCTCTGGCGCTGTGAGGCGCGGCAAAAGGGACGAATGCCCCCGAAACTGCCAGATTAAGGCGCTTCGCCGTCCAGCCGGGCCAGCAACGCCTTCGCCGCCTGCTGTTCGGCGATCCGCTTTGATCCCGCGGTCGCGTCGGCCGCTTCGCCCGAATTCAGCGACACCCGCACCGTAAAGACCGGCTGATGGTCCGGCCCTGCACGGGCCGTCTCGGTGTAACCGGGCGGAGCCATCCCCCGCGCCTGCGCCCATTCCTGCAGCGCGGTCTTGGCGTCCCGCGCGTCGGGTTCCACGGCGGCGATCCGGTCACCCCAAAGCCGCAGGATCAGCGCCCGTGCAGTCTCGAATCCGGCATCAAGATAGACTGCCGCGATCACGGCTTCCATCGCATCGCCCAGAAGCGCCTCTTTCTTGCGGCCACCGGTCAGCATTTCGGACCGGCCCAGCTTGAGCACTTCGCCCAACCCGATTTCGCGGGCGACGGCCGCGCAGGTTTCCTTGCGGACCAGCGCGTTGAACCGGGGGGCAAGCTGCCCTTCGCGGGCAAGGGTGTCGGCACCAAGCAGCGCGTCGGCCATGGAAAGGCCAAGCACCCGGTCGCCCAGAAACTCCAGCCGTTGATTGTCGGGCCGGGTGGCCGTGCCGATGGAGGCATGGGTGACCGCGCGGACCAGAAGATCAGGCTGGCGGAACTGATGCCCCAGACGGCCCTGAAAGGCCTTCAGCTCGGTCGCCAATCTCACTTGGGCGCGCTCACTCGATCGCCTTGAAGAACCGGTCAGAGCGCCAGGTCCAGAAGTACAGCATGCGGCTGCCGGCCGAGGAAAAGATGATCCGGTCAGCACGGCCGATCAGGAATTCGGACGACACGAAACCGACCCCGCCAGCCGCCTGCGCATAGCGGCTGTCCTGGCTGTTGTCGCGGTTGTCACCCATGAAGAAGTAATGTCCTTCGGGAACGGTGAACACATCGGTGTTGTCGCCAAAACCATCCATGTCGATGTTCAGGATGTTGTGCGTGCGGCCCCCGGGCAGGGTCTCGATGAAACGCGATTTCGTGCAGCTTCCGCCCGCGCCGACCGCCCCGTTTTCGCAGCGCGGCAGGTTGCGCATCGGGCCCTGTGGCTCGTAGACCTCTTCAAACGTCCCGTCCGGCTTTTGCGGCACTTCGGTGCCGTTGATGAAGAGCACGCCATTCTTCATCTGGATCTTGTCGCCTGGCAGCCCGAGCAGCCGCTTGATGAAGTCCGACCCGTTCACCGGATGGCGGAATACCACCACATCGCCCCGAACCGGGTCACTGGCGAAGATGCGGCCCGAGAACGGGAACATTGCGAAGGGGCAGGAGTATTTGGAATAGCCATAGGCCATCTTGTTGACGAAGAGGAAGTCGCCGATCAGAAGCGTGTCCTTCATCGATTCCGAAGGAATCCAGAAGGGCTGGAACAGCAGTGTCCGGAAAACGCCCGCGATCACCAGCGCCCAGAAGACGGTCTTGACCGTTTCGAAGATGCCGCCTTCGGCCTTGTCCGTCGCCATGCTTTGTCCTGCCTCTTCGATTTTGGTGCTACATGCGCG
>JAPLPF010000099.1:0-10621 GCA_026400325.1 Rhodobacterales bacterium | reverse complement strand
TGAGGGTGTGGGGAGTCAAGCGTGGCCAGAGCCGCGCGCGGCGACGGGCCGGGCCTCGATCACCACGAAAGCCTGCGCCCAGGGGTGGTCATCGGTCAGCGTGACATGGATCACGGCCTCATGTCCTGCCGGTGTCATCGCACGCAGGCGCTCGGCCGCCCAGCCGGTCACATGCATGACGGGCTGGCCGGAGCGCAGGTTCGTGACAGCCATGTCCTTCCAGGAAATGCCCATCCGCAGGCCGGTGCCAAGCGCCTTGGAGCAGGCTTCCTTCGCGGCCCACCGTTTGGCATAAGTTGCCGCAACGGCCCGGGGGCGACCTTCGGCCTTTTGCTGTTCGCGTTCGGTGAAGACGCGGTTGCGGAACCGGTCGCCGAAACGGGCAAGGGTGGCCTCGATCCGCTCGATGTTGGCAAGGTCGGTGCCGATACCCAGGATCATGCAGCAGGTCCGCGCGCGAGGTTCATTCGGCGGCGCATCTCCTCGATCGCGGGACCAAGGCCGCGAAAGATCGCTTCGCCCACAAGAAAGTGACCGATGTTGAGTTCGGCCAGTTCCGGGATTGCGGCGATGGGTTCGACGTTCTCATAGGTCAGTCCGTGGCCGGCATGAACCTCAAGACCGCAGCTTGCCGCCCGCTCTGCCCCGGTGCGCAAGAGCGCAAGTTCGCGGTCTGCCAATGCGACATGGCCCGCGGCCAGAAGGTCGGAGTACAGGCCGGTGTGCAGCTCCACCACTGCCGCGCCGATGCGGGCGCTGGCCTCGATCTGCCGGGGATCGTGGCTGATGAACATGCTGACGCGGCAGCCCGCCTCGCGCAGGGGGGTGACGTAGTCGGTCAACCGGGCGTGGTCGCCTGCGACGTCAAGCCCACCCTCGGTCGTGCGTTCTTCGCGCTTTTCCGGCACGAGGCAGACGGCATGCGGCCGGTGCCGCAGCGCAAGGGTCTGCATTTCCGCCGTCGCCGCACATTCAAAGTTCAGCGGGATCGCGATGCCCGCCATCAGCGCCTCGATATCGGCGTCGCGGATGTGGCGGCGGTCCTCGCGCAAGTGCGCGGTGATGCCGTCAGCCCCGGCAGTCTCGGCCAAAAGCGCCGCCCGAAGCGGATCAGGCCAGGCACTGCCGCGCGCGTTTCGCACCGTTGCCACATGGTCGATGTTGACCCCCAGCCGCAGTTGCCCGGGCGTAAGCACCCCCAATGTCATTGTCCTGCCCTCACAGTTTGGTCCTGGTGCAATCTAGGGCGCGCCGGGACTGTCGTCACCTGTTGCGTCATCCTGCCCGCCCGGCAACCCGCCTTGATGGTCGTCACCACGGCGCTTCAGCTTGGCTGCCGCCTCTGCCAGTTTGGCGCGCATCTTTGTCCGGCGTTCGCCGCGTTCCTTGGCCGTTGCCGCGCGGGCTTTCTGGTAAGCTTCGACCAAAGGGATCGTGACATAATAGGCGATGCCACTGATCAAGAGCGCAGGCCCAAGCGCCCCGATGAAATAGGGCAGATAGATTTCGTGCCAGAACTGGATCAGCCCGTCCCAGCGCGCCTTTTCCGGCCCGAAGATCGACAGGACGTTGTACCAGAGGTCACCACCGGCATTGGCAAAGGCCTTGCCGATGTATTCGGCGTTGAGCGGTGCTTCGATCCCCAGCAGCCAGTGGCCAAGGGTCATCGCCAGCACGGCAAAGAACGGCGTGGTGACCGGGTTTGTGTTGAACGTGGCCAGCAGCGCCGCCAGCACGTTGCCGCGTACCAGCCGTGCCGCCCCCCAGGCCGCCAGAAACTGCAGGCCCGGCAAGGGCAGAAAACCGATCACCGACCCGGCAAACACACCACGCGCAACACGGTGCGGCTGATCGGGCAGACGGCGCATCCGGTAGACCACATAGCGGATGGCACGCTTGAATCCGCCGCGAGGGTAGACCTGCTCGCGCAGCCATGCCCACCAGCCCAACGGTTCCCTGCGTTTGAAGACCACGTCGCCGCCTCTCTGCCCGGGTTTCGCGCCCGTTGTCCTGCCCTAAGGCCGCCGTGTCAAATCCCGATGGCGTGCGATCTGCGCCACGTCCGTCTCGGCCTCAAGTGCGGTCATGACCATATGCAGATGTTCGACATCGCGCAGGTCCACGTCAATGATAAGTCGATAGAAATCGGGTTTGCGATCCGTGAACCTCAGATCGGAGATATTGGCCTTCTGTTCACCGATCAAGGTGCAGATACGCCCAAGGACCCCGGCATCGTTCGAAATCGTCACATCCAGCGCAATTGTGTAGACCGGCGCGTGCCGGCCCGAGTGCCAATGCAGGTCGACCCAGCGCTGGGTCTGGTCCTCGAACTCCTCCAGCGCGGGGCAGTCGATGGCGTCGACCACGACGCCCTGGCCGCGATAGGTGATGCCCACGATCCGCTCGCCCGGGACCGGCTGGCAGCATTGGGCCCGCTTGAATGTCTGGTCTGCGGTCAGACCGACGACAGGGCGCTTTGCATCCACCTCTTCGGCGGTGGCCTGGGCGAGTTCGGGATACAGCGTCTCGACCACGCGCCGGGCTGGCATCTCTGCGGAACCAAGCCGGGCCAGAAGGTCATTCTCGTCGGACAGCCCCAACATCTTGGCCGCCGTGCGCAGCGCCTTGTCGGTGGCCTTCTTGCCGACGTGGTCAAAGGCGGCCCGCGCCAGTTCATGCCCCAGCTTGACGAAGCGGCCCTTGTCTTCCTCACGCAAGCTGCGCCGGATCGCCGCCTTCGCGCGCCCTGTGGTCACGATGTCGATCCAGCTTGCCTGCGGGCGCTGACCTTCCGCCGTGATGATCTCGACCGACTGGCCGTTCTTCAGCCGCGTCCACAAGGGCACCCGGATGCCGTCGATCTTGGCTGACACGCAGGAATTGCCGATCCGCGTGTGGATCGCATAGGCGTAATCTAGGGGCGTCGCCCCGCGTGGCAGCTGGATCACGTCGCCCTTGGGCGTGAAGCAGAAGACCTGATCGGAGTACATCTCGAGCTTGACGTTTTCGAGGAACTCGTCGGTATCGCCTTCATCCAGCCGTTCGGTCAGTGTGGCGATCCATTTGGCCGGATCGACGGCGAAGGGGTTCTTCGCCCGCACCCCCTCCCGATAGGACCAGTGCGCCGCGACCCCGGCCTCGGCCACTTCGTGCATCTCGCGCGTGCGGATCTGCACCTCGACCCGCTTGCCGTCGCGGCCTGAAACCGTGGTGTGGATCGACCGGTAGCCGTTGTTCTTCGGCTGGCTGATATAGTCCTTGAACCGTCCCGGCACCGCACGCCAACGCTGGTGGATGACGCCAAGGATGCGGTAGCAATCAGCCACCGACCCGCAGATGACCCGAAAGCCGTAGATGTCAGAGAGCCGGGAAAAGGCCAGATCCTTTTCCTGCATCTTGCGCCAGATCGAATAGGGTTTCTTGGCCCGGCCATAGACATCAGCCTCGATGGCGGCCTTCTCAAGCTCGTGCCGGATGTCGGCGGTGATCTTGTGGACCACATCCCCCGTTTCGCGCTGCAGGGTCAGGAACCGCCGCATGATGGAATTGCGCGCCTCGGGGTTCAGGACCTTGAAGGACAGATCCTCCAGCTCCTCGCGCATCCATTGCATGCCCATCCGACCGGCAAGCGGGGCGAAGATCTCCATCGTCTCGCGGGCCTTTTGCGCCTGCTTTTCCGGGCTCATCGACCTGATCGTGCGCATGTTGTGCAGCCGGTCGCCCAGCTTGACCAGGATCACCCGCAGGTCCTTGGACATCGCCATGAACAGCTTGCGGAAGTTCTCGGCCTGCTGGCTTTCGGTGCTGGACAGCTGCAGGTTGGTCAGCTTGGTCACGCCATCAACCAGTTCCGCAACCTCGTTGCCGAACAGCGTGGCAACCTCGGTATAGGTCGACCGGGTATCCTCGATCGTGTCGTGCAGAAGGGCAGTGATGATCGTCGCGTCATCCAGCCTCTGTTCGGTCAGGATTGCGGCGACCGCAACGGGGTGCGTGAAGTAGGGCTCGCCCGATTTGCGCATCTGGCCGTCATGCATCCTGAGACCGTAGGCATAGGCCTTGCGGATCAGATCGGCATTGCAGCGCGGGTTGTAGTTGCGAACCAGGGCGATGAGGTCTTCGACGTCAATCATCACCGCCCCGCTTGGCTGGGCTCAAGGCCTCAAAGCTCGCCCTGGGCTTCCATCAGCGCGCGCAGCAGCTTTTCTTCCGACATGTCATCGACCATCGGACGATCCATGTCGCCACCCATGAGAAGCGCCATTTCGTCGTCTTCCGGCTCGTCGACTTCGATCTGGGTCTGATGGCTTTCGATCATCCGTTCGCGCAGGACTTCGGCAGACTGGGCTTCGTCCGCAATTTCGCGCAGGGCAACGACAGGATTCTTGTCGTTGTCGCGGTCGATGGTGATGGGCGAGCCGGACTGGATTTCCCGCGCCCGGTGGGCCGCAAGCATCACCAGTTCGAACCGGTTCGGAACCTTGTCAACGCAATCTTCGACCGTCACGCGGGCCATGGGGGAACTCCAATCCGGAAGTTTCGCAGGAAGTGGCTTATTTAGGCGAAGGGGTTTGCCATGACAAGCGCTGAATCGCAGCAAATCAAAGCGGTTTCACGGCGTCGCGATCTTCCGCCGGAAGGGCGCCAAGCATCTGCCGCACGCTTTGCCCGGTGCGGGGGTGAACCCAGTCAGGGGCTACGTCGGCCAAAGGCACCAGCACAAAGGCGCGGTCCTGCAACCGAGGGTGCGGCAGGATCAGCCGGTCGGGCGTGGCGCGCACCTGTTCGGAGGGGGGCAGAAGCCGCCATTGATCCTGGGTCAACGCATCCGGCAAGACCGAATCACCCATGGCCAAAAGGTCGATGTCGAGGGTCCGCATTCCCCAGCGTTGGGCCCTTTCGCGGCCAAACCTGGCCTCGACCCGGTGCAACCTGGCAAGAATTGACGCAAGGTCAATCACTTGCATGCAATCCAGAACCGCCGCCGCGTTCACATAGTCCGGTCCGGCCCCCACTGGAAAACAGGGGGTGGCGAAAAATCGGCTAAGCGCAAGAACCGCAAGGCCTTCCTCTTCCAGCGCCGCCACGGCTGCTCTGATGGTCGTCGCAGGACTGTCGCCGCCGAAGGGCAAGTTCGCGCCGAATGCAACCAAAGCTTGTCCGAAAATCCCGTCGCGCACGCAATTATTCCCACAGTTGACTTGTCCGCTCCCCATTTCGCCTGATATTGAGCGACAATCGTTGGCTGACGAACCTCACTACAACACGTGGTCCAGACACGGAAGTTCGATCGGCGCAACGGCTTTGAGGGGACCCAGGGGATGTTTTACAAAGACGAACGGCTTGCGCTGTTCATTGACGGCTCGAATCTTTATGCGGCGGCAAAGGCGCTTGGCTTCGACATCGACTACAAGCTTCTGCGGATGGAATTCATGCGGCGCGGCAAGCTTTTGCGGGCTTTCTACTACACCGCACTGCTGGAGAACGACGAGTATTCGCCGATCCGCCCGCTGGTGGACTGGTTGCACTACAACGGCTTTACCATGCGCACGAAGCCCGCGAAGGAATACACCGACAGCCAGGGCCGCCGGAAGGTCAAGGGCAACATGGATATCGAGCTTTGCGTCGATGCGATGGAACTTGCCGCCCGGATCGACCATGTCGTGCTGTTTTCCGGCGACGGTGATTTTCGCCCGCTGGTGGAAAGCCTGCAACGCCAGGGGGTTCGCGTTTCAGTCGTCTCCACGATCCGCAGCCAGCCGCCGATGATTGCCGACGAGTTGCGCCGTCAGGCCGACAACTTCATCGAGTTGGACGAATTGCGCGACGTCATCGGCCGTCCGCCGCGCGAACCGCGCCCGATGATGGACGAGACTGCTTCCGTCGACGCAAAGTGACGCTGATCGGCCGGCAGATCGCGTGATCGCGCTTGCCGGCCTGTTCGTAGCGGCCCTTCTGGCCGCGACACCCGTGCCCTTCAACTCGGAAGTGCCGTTCATTGCGCTGCAGGCGGCGGGATGGCCTGCCGTGACGCTGGTCCTTGTCGCATCGGTAGGCAATGTGCTGGGGTCGTGCGTGACCTATGCGCTTGGCCGGGGGCTTGGCGGTTACCGCGACCACCCGCGCTTTCCGATCCGGCCCGCGCAGATGGCCCGGGCGGAAGACTGGTTCCGCCGCTGGGGGCTTTGGTCGCTGCTGCTGGCCTGGGCGCCGGGCGGCGATGTGCTGGTGGCGGTTGCGGGGCTGCTGCGGGTGCCGCTGCCGGTGTTTGTGCTTCTGGTCAGCCTGGCCAAGACCGGGCGTTATGCCGTTCTTGCGCTGGTCACCGGGGCGGCGCTGGGCTGATGAACGCGTTCATGACTGGACCTTGGACAACCAAGGCCTTAACCCTGACAGCGTTCAAGTCCGGTGTCTGCATGACAAAGCTTCCGCCTCTGACCCTTTACCTCGCCGCCCCTCGCGGTTTTTGCGCTGGCGTGGACCGCGCGATCAAGATCGTCGAGATGGCCATCCAGAAGTGGGGCGCGCCGGTCTATGTCCGGCACGAGATCGTACACAACAAGTTCGTCGTCGATGCGCTGCGGTCCCAGGGAGCCATCTTTGTGGAAGAACTGGCGGAGTGCCCAGATGACCGCCCTGTCGTCTTTTCCGCCCATGGGGTGCCGAAGTCCGTTCCTGCCGAGGCCGCCCACCGCCAGATGATCGCGGTTGACGCGACTTGCCCCCTCGTCACCAAGGTCCACAACGAGGCCGCCCGCCACCATGAGGCCGGCACCCAGATGATCTACATCGGCCACGACGGCCATCCCGAGACGGTGGGCACCATGGGCCAGCTTCCTGCGGGAGAGGTGCTGCTGGTCGAAACCGTCGCCGACGTGGCGCGCCTTTCCGTCCGCGATCCGGCGAAGCTTGCCTTCATAACCCAGACCACCCTGTCAGTGGATGACACCGCCGACATTGCCGCCGCGCTGAAGGCGCGTTTCCCGCTGATCCACGCGCCCGCGCATGATGACATCTGCTATGCCACCACCAATCGCCAGGCAGCGGTGAAGGCAGTGGCCCCGAAGATCGACGCGCTTCTCGTCATCGGTGCGCCGAATTCGTCGAACTCCAGGCGGCTGGTAGAGGTGGGCACAGCGGCGGGTTGCGGCTATTCGATGCTGATCCAGCGCGCCGCCGACATCGACTGGCGCGCGCTGGAAGGCGCGAGAGCTGTCGGCCTGACTGCCGGAGCCTCCGCCCCTGAAGTGCTGGTGAACGAAGTGATCGACGCCTTCCGCGACCGGTTCGATGTGACGGTCGAACTGGTCGAAACCGCTGTCGAGGATATCGAGTTCAAGGTCCCGAGGATTCTGCGTGAGCCTGCATGAGCGGTTGGTTTTGCGGTACCGCATGGGCGAAACCATGCGGGCACGGACGGTCGACTGGTAAAGGTTGATCCAAAGTCCCCACGTCTGGTGCCGCGTTGGCGACTGACCGCTGGCAAACCGTCGCAGGTCGGGCTAGATCACGGCCATGAACCACGCCATGACAGACGACCGCCGTATCCCCCGCGCTGCCCTGATCCTTGGCCTTGCAGGGCTGATCCCGTTCCTGTGGTCTGCCGCCACGCATCTGTCCCCGGCCCTGTCCGGCTGGGCCAGCCAGTGGCTGCCGCCGATGTTTCTTGGTGCCTATGTCGGGCTGACATATGGCACGGTTATCCTGTCGTTCATGTCCGGCGTCCTTTGGGGATTGGCGACAAAGGCCGAGGGAGGCGAAGCGACTGCTGCCTACGCCCTTTCGGTTGTCCCCGCACTTTGGGCCTTTCTCATGGTCACGGATTCCAGCGCCAATTCGACCATCTTTCTTGCCGCTGGATTTGTCGGCCTGCTGCTGCTTGATGCCGTGTATTCCGCCTGGGGCCTTGCGCCCCGCTGGTGGCTACGGCTGCGCGTGATGCTGACCGTCGTGGTGCTGGCCTGCCTGGCCATCCCGTTGCAGGCCTGAGCCCGATGCCCGATCTGTTCGCCTACACCGACGGCGCCTGTTCCGGCAATCCCGGCCCCGGGGGCTGGGGTGTGCTGATGCTGGCGCGCGACGATGGCACGGTGGTGAAAGAGCGCACGCTGCAAGGCGGCGAGGCGCTGACCACCAACAACCGCATGGAGCTGATGGCGGCGATCTCGGCGCTCGAGGCGCTCGATCGTCCCAGCGCAATCACCATCGTCACCGACAGCGCCTATGTGAAGAACGGCATCACCGAATGGATCACCGGGTGGAAGCGCAAGGGATGGCGCACGGCAGGCGGCCCGCCGGTCAAGAATGTCGAGCTTTGGCAACGGCTTGATGCAGCCCAGGCCCGCCACACGGTCACTTGGCGCTGGATCAAGGGCCACGCCGGCCACGCCGAGAATGAACGCGCCGATGAACTGGCCCGCGCCGGGATGGCACCCTTCAAGCCGGGGGCGGGCGGGTGACGCTGCTGCAATCGCTTGATTATGCGTCGGTTGCGGTCTTTGCGCTGACCGGGGCGCTGGTGGCGTCACGGTCGCAACTGGACATCGTCGGCTTCATCTTCATCGCCTGCCTGACGGCAGTCGGGGGCGGCACGCTGCGCGACATCATCCTGGATCGCGATGTGTTCTGGATGACCGATCCCGTTGTTCTTGCCGTGGCATCGACTGTCGCCGTGCTGGTATTCTTTACCGCGCATCTTCTGGAAAGCCGCTACCGGGTGCTGCTTTGGGCCGACGCGCTTGCGCTTGCCGCCGCCGTTCCTGCAGGGGTTGCGGTGGCGCTGGCGGACGGGCAGGGCTGGCCCATCGTCCTGGTGATGGGCATGATCACTGGCTGCATGGGCGGCCTTTTGCGCGATGTGGTCTGTAACGAGGTGCCGCTGGTGCTTAAGCAGGGCGAGCTTTACGTCACCTGTGCCTTCGCCGGGGCAGTCGGGGGCATGCTGGCCGTCCGGGCGGGCTTGGCCCCGGGCCTGGCGCTGACCATTTGTGCCGGTCTTGTCTTTACCCTGCGTGCGGGTAGTCTTGCCCTGGGGTGGCGGCTGCCGGTCTACCGCTCTCAGCCGCCGCGCCCGGGGGCACCCAAGCGATAGGATTGCAAAGTGAACGGCCATTCGCTTACGATGCGAGTCATGCCACGCAGTCGCATCATTCCTGACGCCCGGGTCTTCCAGACTGTCCAGCGCCTCTTGCACGAAGGGGGCGAAAAGGCAGTGTCCTTCTCGACCGTTTCAGCCGCCACCGGCCTTGCCCCACCGACGCTTGTGCAGCGCTATGGCAGCCTGTCGGGGATGGTCCGATCAGCCCGCCAGGACGCCTGGGCCAAGGTCGGGGCGCGCACCCAGGCGGCGATTGCCGCCACCGCCGACAAGGGGCCGCAGGCCCTGATCAAGGCGATCGGCGCGGTTGATGTCCGTGCCATTGCGGGCGATCTGCGCGATCCGGACCTTGCCCAAAGCGCCAATGTCTGGCGGGTGACCGTCGAAGCGGCCCTCGCCCTTCGGCTTGGTACTGGTCAAAGGGCCCGCGAATCCGCGGCCATGCTCTTTTCGGTCTGGCAGGGTCAGGCGCTTTGGCACCCGGATGGCAACGGTCCGGTCAAGCTGAAGGATGCGGTGAAGCGGCTGACCTGAACGAAAGCCCTATTTCGCCCAGGTCTTCCATGCCCAGATCAGAAGCAAGGCGCCCAGGAGCGCGCCGGCAAACCCTGCGCCGATCCCGGCCATCATGACCAGCCCGCGCAACAACAGCCCGCCGATCAGCGTTCCCAGAACCCCCAACGCAATGGTGGAGGGCGTATCAAGATCGACCCGCAGAATCCTTGTGGCAAGGAACCCTGCGGCCACCCCGACGATCAAGAGCCAAAGAAAAGGCATGCGATCCTCCCCTGTTTCCTTCCGTCATATGGGGACCTGGCGATGGCACCGCCAGTGCTTTGCGGGCCGAGCGGTGGAAATCTGTCATTCAAGGCCGTCATCGCCATTGCGACAGCAGATCCGGCGCTTCGGATGCGCCTTGTCCACCCGCGCCGCGAGGGGCGGAATCGCTGACCGTGACATCGACGGGGCTGCCGAAGCCCGCGGTCTGAACAGCGCTTTGGCCCCTTTTCCGGGTCACCCCGGCGGCGTTCCGGTCATGATGCACGACCGGAACACCGGCTTTACCAAGAATTTCAAGTTGATAGGCTGGGTCATGATCGGGGCAGCACCGCCTTGACCTTCACCCGATCAAACGGGGCAGGGACAAGCCCTTCAAAACCTCAACGGCGGGCATCGGGCGCTTGCCTTCGCGCTGCGCCTCGGTGATTTCGACAGCGCCATCACCACAGGCAATAATGAAGCCGTCAAGCACCTGCCCGGGGGTGCCGTTGCCCGACGCAAGCCGGGATCGCAGCAGTTTCACCCGCTCACCTGCGATCTCGACCCAGGCCCCGGGAAACGGCGACAGGCCGCGGATCAGTCGGTCAACCTCGATCGCGGGCTTGGAAAAATCGACGCGTGCTTCGGCCTTGTCAATCTTGGCTGCGTAAGTGACGCCGTCTGCCGGTTGAGGGATCGCTGCAAGTTGGGGCAGGCTGCGCAAAGCCTCGATGATCAGGCGCGCGCCCAGCAAGCTAAGCCGGT
>JAPLPF010000120.1 GCA_026400325.1 Rhodobacterales bacterium | reverse complement strand
GCCCTTTCACATTTGCACAAATATCCTCGGGGGGTCCGGGGGGCTGACAGCCCCCCGGGACAAGCCCCGATCTCAGACCCTTGGCGGCTTGCGCAACATCGGCATCACATCCGCCATCTCCGGCCCCGCATCGCGGCCCGTAAGCGCGCGGCGCAAGGGGCGGAACAGATCCTTGCCCTTGCGCCCCGTGGCCTCTTTCACCGCAGATGTCCACTCGGACCATGTCGCCGTGGTCCAGGGCTGCCCGGGCAGAAGCGCCAGCGCCTGGGCCACGAAATCCCGGTCCGCTTCCTCGATCACCGGTTCGGCGCCGTCCCGGAAAAGCTGCCACCAACCGTCCAGATCATTCAGGATCGTGATGTTTCCCTTGGCCACGGCCCAGAACGCCTCGGCCTCGGCCTCGGGCACGCCCAGCGCGGCAATCCGCTTTGCCACCGCCGCGAACGGCAGCCCCTGCACATGGTGCCGTGTCAGCGGGAACAGATCTTCCGCATCGAATTTCGTCGGTGCCGCCCCGAACGCGCTGATGTCGAACCCTTCGATCAGTTCCTCCATAGACCCGGCAAGTTCCACCGGCTTCGATGACCCCAGCCGCGCCATCAGCGACAAGCGCGCCATCGGCTCCACCCCGCGGGCGCGCAGGTCGCGCAACGACAGAACACCCAGCCGCTTGGACAATTCCTCGCCTTGCGGACCGGTCAGAAGGCTATGGTGCGCAAAGGTCGGCGGCACCCCGCCCAGCGCCTTCATGATCTGGATCTGCGTCGCGGTGTTCGTTACATGGTCCGCGCCCCGGACAATGTGCGTGACCCCCATGTCCACATCATCGACCGATGAGGCGAAGGTATAAAGCACCTGCCCATCCGCCTTGATCAGCACCGGGTCCGAGACGCTTGCGGCGTCGATCGAGATGTCGCCGATGATCCCGTCCGCCCACTCGATCCGCTCCTGGTCCAGCTTGAAGCGCCAGTAGCCTTGCCGCCCCTCGGCGCGAAAGGCCTCTTTCTGGGCTTCGGTCAGGCCCAGCGCCGCGCGGTCATAGACCGGGGGCTTGCCCATGTTCAGCTGCTTTTTGCGCTTCAGGTCCAGCTCGACCGGGGTCTCGAAGCATTCATAGAACCGTCCCGCCGCCTTCAACTGCTCGGCCGCCTCGGCGTATCGCGCCATCCGTTTGGACTGCTGCTCGATCCGGTCATAGCGGATGCCCAGCCAGGCAAGGTCTTCCTTCAACCCGTCGATGTACTCCGGCTTTGACCGCTCCTGATCCGTGTCGTCCAGCCGCAGGATGAATGTCCCCGCGTTCTGCCGGGCAATCAGATAGTTCATCAGCGCGGTGCGCAGGTTGCCCACATGGATCCATCCGGTGGGCGAGGGGGCAAAGCGGGTGGTGACAGTCATGACAGCGGGCTCCTTGGAAGGCTCTTCCCTGTCACAAGCCCCCGGCATTGTCCAGTTTGCGCCGCCGCTGCCACTTGCCGTGGCAACGCCGTCGCAAGGGGCTCGATGCCCCGCGCGACGGCACCCACTGCGGAGGTCACACCCGGTAGACCGGCCAGCGCGCCGACAGGTCCTTCACCCCCGCCCGGATCAGGGCCTGCAGCACCGCATCGTCCACCAATGCCAGCCGCTTGACATGCAGACAGCCCTTCCCCATCCGATGCGGCCCAAGTGCTGGCAGCAAGGCCTCGGCCTCTGGCCCGCCCGTCACCCCGTAGATCGAGATCTCGGCCTTGCGGGGCGCGAAGCCCGCGACCAGGCTTTCGCCACTGTGCCCGCTTTCGTACCGATAGACTTACCGCCCGAAGCCCGCAATCGTGGGCCCCCAAAGCCGGGGCTCCCAGCCGGTCACGTCTGTAAAAAGCCCCAGCAACCGCTCGGCCTCTGCCCTCCGAGCCTCGTTCGTTGCGGCCAGCCACGTCACCCGGTCCAGTGGCGCAGGCTTTGTCTTTGCGTCCTTTGCCATTGCAGTCTCCCTGTCCGGTTCATATCCTGCCAGAAAAGTCGCGCGCATGCGCCCCTTTCCCCGGGCCCGACGGCCCACTATCTTCCGCGCATGACCAATCCCTCGCCCGACAGCATTGCCCCGTCCCTCGCGCTGATCGAGCAGCTTGCCCATGAGGCGGTGTCGACCCTTCCCGCCCCGTTCCGTGAGCCTGCGACCCTGGTCCATCTTCGGATCGAGGATTTCGCCAGTGACGAGGTGGTCGAAGAGCTTGGCCTGAACGACCCTTTCGAGTTGACAGGACTTTACGAAGGCATCCCCCTGACCGAAAAATCGACCGCGGACCAGATGACGCGGCCCGATGTCGTCTGGCTGTTCCGTCGCCCGATCCTGGACGAATGGGCCGAACGTGGCGACGTGTCCCTGCAGGACCTGGTGGGCCATGTGGTCATTCATGAGCTCGCCCATCATTTTGGCTGGTCCGACGACGACATCGCAGCCGTCGACCGCTGGTGGGAATGATCCGGGTCTCGGCGCAGCCGCACAGCCGATGTGCAGGGTCGCGCAGCCGTTGATGCTGCCACGAGCGGACAATCCTGTTCACCGCGCTACCTTTTGCCATCCCGAGATGCCAAACCGAAAGAGGACGCGATGCCCACCCTTTCCCGCCGTCAGGCGCTTTTCGCCGGTGCCACCATGCCCTTTGCCTCCACGCTTCTGACCCGCCCCGCCCTTGCCCAGGAAACCATGCAGGGCTCCGGCTTTGCGCCGTGGAACCGCTTCAAGCTGGGCAGTTTCGAGGTGACGACCCTTCTTGCCGGAACCCGCGCCGGCGACAAGCCGCAGGAAACCTTCGGCACCAACGCGACGCCCGAAGAATTCGCGGCCCTCTCCGCCGCCAACTTCATTCCGGCGGATCGTATCCAAAGCTTCTTTACCCCGACAGTGGTGAACACCGGGGCAGAGATCATACTTTTCGATACCGGCCTTGCCGCCGAAGGCACGCTTGCCGCGCTGGCCGCCGCCGGGATGACCCCGGACATGGTGGATGTCGTGGTGCTGACCCACATGCACGGCGACCATATCGGCGGGCTCATGGGCGCGGACGGGGTGACGCCGACCTTCCCGAACGCCCGCTACGTGACCGGCGCGGTGGAACACAACTACTGGGCCGGGGCCGCCAACGAAGGCTTTGACAAGAACGTCAAGCCGCTCAACGACAAGATCGGCTTTCTGGATGACGGCGGCAGCGTGACCTCGGGGATCACCGGCATGAACGCCTTCGGCCATTCCCCGGGCCACATGGTCTATCAGGTCGAATCGGACGGTCAGCGCCTGATGATCATCGCAGATACCGCGAACCACTTTGTCTGGTCGCTGCAAAAGCCCGACTGGGAAGTGCGCTTTGACGCCGACAAACCCGCCGCTGCAGCAACCCGCCGCGCGGTCTTTGGCCAGATCGCCGCCGACCGCATCCCCTTTGTCGGCTACCACATGCCCTTTCCGGGGGTTGGCTTCGTCGAGGCTGCGGGTGACGGCTTCCGTTTTGTGCCGGCCAGCTACCAGCTGATGCTGAACGGCTGATCGGAGCGACCCACACTTTCTGCCCAGGAATTCTGCCCCCGGCGCTCTCCGTCGGGGGCAGTTCCATTTCTGCGGCAAGGGTCTATGATAGCGGTAACAGCCACAGGTGCCGCATGACCCAAAGCCCGATCCTGACCCTCACGCTCAACCCCGCGCTCGACATGGCGACCGAGGTGCATGAGATGATACCCGGCCACAAGCTGCGGTGTTCCGAACCGCTTCTCGATCCGGGCGGAGGTGGCCTGAACGTAAGCCGGGCGATCAAGGCACTTGGCGGCGACAGCCTGGCGCTTGTTGCCATCGGCGGTCTGACCGGCGACCGGCTGGCCGGGCTTATCCGTGGCGAAGGCGTCACCTTCCTGTCGATCCTTGGCCCCGGCGAGACGCGCCAGTCGCTGACCGTGAACGAGGCCACGACAGGCAAGCAGTTCCGCTTCATGCTGCCCGGTCCGGTCTGGGGCGAGACGGAACGCTCACGCGTCTTCACTTTGCTGCGCGCCACCGCGCGGCCTGGCGGTCTTTCGGTGATCTCGGGCAGTCAGCCCCCCGGTGTCCCGGTGGATTTCCCGGCCAAGCTTGCAGCTTCGATGCCCGAGACGCGCGTCGTGCTGGACACCTCCGGCTCCACCCTGACCGAAGCCATACGCCACCCGATCCCCGGGCTGGAGGTCCTACGCATGGACGGGCCGGAAGGCGAGGAAATTGCCGGGCGATCCCTGCCGACACTGGCCGACACCGCCGAGTTCGCCCAGTCCCTGGTTCGAAATGGCGTGGCAAGGACGGTGATCGTGGCGCGCGGGGCCGAGGGGAACGTGCTGGCCGACAAGGACCAGCGCCTGTTCGCAAGTGCCGCAAAAGTGCGGGTCCGGTCCACCGTCGGGGCCGGAGACAGCTTCGTTGCGGCCTTCGTGCTTGCCCTGTCACGCGGCCAGACCAATGCCGAGGCGCTGGCGCTTGGTTCGGCCGCCGCGTCTGCCGCCGTCATGACCGACGCCACCCAGCTTTGCCGTCTGGAAGACGTGATGCGCCTTTTGCCGGAATGTGCGGTGTCGACCGTCTGACGCCGTATTCGGTCAGCGCCGCGCTGCGTCCGAAAGCAGCACGCTCAATCGGTCAAGGAAAGCCGCAACGACTGCCCGGTCGCCCGCTGGCAGTTGAGCTGCCAGTTTTGCAATCCTTTCGGCCATCGGCAAGAGGTCAAGCCCCGCGCGGTCCCAGGCCTGCGGGCTGAGCACGATCAGATAGCCGCGCCGATCCTTCGGGTTCGGCTTGCGCTCGACAAAGCGCTTGGCCTCCAGCCGGTCGATCAATGCCGTGACCGACCCGGACGGCATCGCCAGTTGCGCGCCGATCTGCCCGGGCGTGAGCGGCCCCAGCGTCTGCACCAGTTCCAGCGCGGCCACCTCGGCCAGACCCAGTTTCATCCGTCGCCCCGCGCGTGAGGCAAAACCGAAGGCTGCCGCAGAATGCCGCTGCCAGGCCGACAGTAGCGGGTCATTTTCCATGAACTCTCTCACTTCCCGAGAATGAAGAGACAAAAGTCTTCTCGCTTCTGAAGCCAAAGCCTATCACGGACGGGACGACTGAAAAGACCCTTCAGCAGAAGGAAAACGCAAAAAATGATCGCAAGAACAAGATGCTATGCCTTTGGCATGGCAATCGGCTTCTGCTTGCCCGGCACAACGGCGCTGGCAGAGGGCAGCACCTTTCCCAAGACCGAGCTTGGTGCGGCCATAGGGGTTTCACCAGATTACCTCGGGTCGGATGATACCGAGATCGCGCCGCTGTTTTCCGTGGCCATCACGACGGATCGGTTCACTTTTCGCAACAACGGCCAGGGGGTCGAGGTCGACCTTTCCCGCGCCTTCGGTGCCGCGAACGGGGTCATCGGCTGGGGACCGATCCTGCGCTATGATGGCGGCCGCAACGATGGCAGCAAGGTCAAGGATCCCGTGGTGTCCCGCATGGCACCAGTCGAAGCTTCGTTCGAGGCCGGGGGATTTCTCGAAGCGGCCGTTCCGGTCCTTGCCGCGGCAGGCGGTGATCCCCTGCTGCTGTCGGCGCGGCTTTCGGTCGTGCAGGGTCTGGACGGCGGGCATGAGGGTCTTCTGGCCGAAGCCGAGATCGGGCTGGTCAAGCCGCTTGGTCGCTGGACTGTCGGCGGCGGGGTTACTCTTGCCGCCGGAGACGCGGACTATACCAATGCCTTCTTCGGCGTCTCGTCTGCCGATGCCGCGGCCACTGGTCTTGCCCGCTTTCAGGCCGGAGGCGGGGTGCGGGACGCGGGCCTTGGGGCCTTTGCGTCCTACGCGGTCAATGACCGGCTGGCGGTCGACCTGTCCGCAGGGTTCAGCACGCTTTTGGGGGATGCGGCGGACAGCCCGGTGGTCGCCGACCGTGGCCGGGCCGAGCAGGCCTTCGTCGGCATCGGCGTGACCTGGCGGTTCAGATGAGGACTCAGCTCTTGCCACTGTCACCCACGCCCGTCGGGCTGGTCATCTGCGTCCTGTGCGCGGTTGCTCTGGCCACATTGGTCAGCGTGACGCTGATTGTCCTTCTGCCCGGCGGTGAGGGCAGCATCGACAACGCCCTGCCCGGCACCGGTCCCCTGGGTGCGCTGATCTCGCGGATCGTGCCGTTCGTCTGGATCGGGCTTTTCGCGGGGCTGGGCGCCGCCTTCTGGCTGGTCCAGCGGGCAAAGCCAGAGATGACCCGGCCCGGAGCTGCAGTCCTTGCGCTCCTTTGCCTGTGCTGCCTGTACCCGATCGTCGGGGCCGGCCTGACCGAGCCGCTGTTTGCCGTCGTCGGAAATGTCGCCGTCATCCTGGCCGCCGTCATCACCGAAGGTCTTTGCCGTCCGGCATCGCATCTGGCCGCGCGGCTGGTCACCCCGGTCTGGGTCTGGGTCACCATCGCCACGGCCGGCCTTCTGGCGCTGGAGCTTGGACTGCCGTTCTAGGCCTGTGCCTTTCCCCCCCCTCGCCCCGCAGACGCGCCTCTACCGTCCAAACCCCGCGACCGACGCGCCGGTAGACATTACCTTGTCGGTCAGGCCCATGCGGTCGATCCAGTCCCGCATCGCGAGAGTGATCGCGCCGTGCAGGTCGACCTGTTCCAGTGCGGCCACCGCCCGAAAGGCGGCCATCTCGGGCCAGGCCATGATGATCTCGTGATGCCCGACCCAGGCGTCCGCGTCGCGGTAGCGCACCACTGCGCGACCCTCAGCCTTTGCTGCCGAAAGGTAGAAACGGTAATCCAGCACGCCGGGATGCCCCTCACCCTCGACCCGTTGCGCCAGCGCGGCGACGGCAGCAAGGAACTTTTCGCGTGGCGCAAGAAACCGGTACCGGTTGAAAACGGTGATTTCAGCCTCACGCACCGCTGTCGTCCCGCCAGCGGTTGGCGATGGGATAGCGGCGGTCCAGCCAGAACGCCTTTTGCGTCAGCCGCACCCCCGGTGCCGACTGGAACCGCTTGTATTCGGCAAGGTAAAGCAGATGCTCCACCTTCTTCACCACCGCCCGGTCAAAGCCCAGCGCCACGATCTCGGCCACTGACAATTCCCTTTCCACCAACCCTTCAAGGATCGCGTCCAGCACCTCATAGGGCGGCAGGCTGTCATCATCGCGCTGGTTGGCGCGCAACTCGGCTGACGGTGGCTTGTCGATGATCCGCTGCGGGATCACCTCTCCCGGCGGACCCTTCATCCAAGTCCGATGATTCTCGTTCCGCCAGCGGGCGGTCAGGAACATCCGGGTCTTGTACATGTCCTTGACCGGGTTATAGCCGCCGTTCATGTCGCCATAGATCGTGCAATACCCCACCGCCATTTCCGACTTGTTGCCAGTGGTCAGCAGCATCTCGCCGAACTTGTTCGACAGCGCCATCAGCATCACGCCGCGCAGGCGGCTTTGGATGTTTTCCTCGGTGATCCCGGCTTCTGTGCCTGCGAAGAGGGGCTCCAATGCCGCCCCCACCGCGGCTTGAGCGCCGCCTATCGGCACGGTGTCCAACCGACAGCCCAGCGCCCGGGCCGCCGCTGCCGCATCCTCTAGCGAATGGGCAGACGTGAACTCCGACGGCAACATCACGCAGCGCACGTTCCCGGGCCCCAGCGCATCCACCGCCATCGCTGCGACAATGGCGCTGTCGATCCCGCCCGACAGGCCCAGAAGCGCCGCCTTGAACCCGCATTTGCGTATGTAGTCGCCAAGCGCCATGACGCAGGCGCGATAGTCCGCTTCGCCGATGGGCGGGATTTCACTGATCACGCCGGGGTCGGCGATCCACCCCTCGGCCCCGCGACGGAAGGTGGTCATCACCAGCGTCTCATCAAACTGCGGCAACTGCGCCACCAGCCGCCCGCCGGGGTTCAAGACCATGCTGGAGCCGTCAAACACCTGGTCGTCCTGCCCGCCCACCATGTTCAGATAGACCAGGGGCAGACCCGTCTCGACCACGCGCGACACCATCAGGTTCAGCCGCAGGTTCGGCTTGCCCCGGTGATAGGGGCTGCCGTTCGGGATCAGCAGGATCTCGGCCCCCGTCTCGGCCAGCGTCTCGACCACGTCCGGGTGCCAGGCATCCTCGCAGATCGGGGTGCCGATGCGCACGCCCTTGACCACATAGGGCCCGTGGACATCCGCCGAGGCAAACACCCGCTTTTCGTCGAAGACGGCATCGTTTGGCAGGTGATGCTTCAAGACACGGGCATGGACGCGCCCGCCCTCCAGCACATAGTAGCCGTTGTAAAGCTGCCCGCCCGCCCGCACCGGTCCGCCGATGCCCAGCGCCGGGCCGTCCGCGCACTCCACGGCCAAAGCCTCGACCGCGGCCATCGCCGCCGACACGAACGCGGGCTTCAGGATCAGGTCCTGCGTCTGATAGCCGGTCACGAACATCTCGGTCAGGGCAACCATGTCGGCCCCAGCGTCCCGGCCCGCCTCCCAGGCGGCGCGGGCCTTGGCGATGTTGCCAGAGATGTCCCCCACGGTCGGGTTCAGCTGCGCAAGCATCAGTTGGAACGTGTCGGTCATCGTGGCCTCCATCTGCCGCATCGTTCTATCAGACTGACGACGAAGTGAAAACGCCCGCGGTCCCGTGTCGGTGGCGCTGCTTGTCACATCTCGCCGCACTCCTTACCTTCGCCCAGACCCAGCCAGGGATTCGCCGATGCGCCGCCTTGCCCTTGCCCTTTGCCTGTCTGCCCTGGCGGCCGCCAATCCGGCCTTTGCGCAGGATGGCGAGGTCATCACCAAACAGTATGACGACGGATCGATCTACGAGGGCACGTTCCTGAACGGCCGCCAGCACGGGACGGGCACCTATCGCCTTCCGTCGGGCTTTGAATACACCGGCGACTGGATCGAGGGCGAGATCACCGGCCAGGGCACCGCCCGCTATCCCAACGGCTCGGTCTATGAAGGGGCGTTTCTGCAGGGCCAGCCCGACGGGATCGGCAAGATCACCGCCCCGGACGGGCAGACCTATGAGGGCGACTGGGTGCAGGGTCAGATGACCGGCCAGGGCAAGGCGGTCTATGTGAATGGCGCTGTCTATGAAGGCGGCTTCACCCGCGGCCAGCACAATGGCAAGGGCAAGCTGACCAACCCCTCAGGCTATACCTACGAAGGCCAGTGGGTGCTGGGCGTCAAGGAAGGCACCGGCCGGATCACCTATCCCGACGGGGCCGCCTATGACGGGATGCTGGTCAAGGGCCAGCGTGCAGGAACGGGCAAGCTGACCATGCCCGACGGGCTGATCTATGACGGCGACTGGGCCGACGGTCAGATCAGCGGTCAGGGCCGCCTGGTCCAGCCGAACGGCGACATCTACGAAGGCGCTTTCGTCAATGGCCAGCGCGAAGGCCAGGGACGCCTGACCCACAAGAACGGTGATGTCTATGACGGCGGCTGGGTCAAGGACCGTCGCCACGGCCAGGGCATCTTCACCGCCGCCGACGGGTTTCGCTACGAGGGCAACTGGGTCGAAGGCCGGATGGAGGGGACGGGGTCCATCACCTATCCCGATGGGTCGGTCTATGTGGGGGCCATGCTGGCCGACCAGCCGCAGGGCCAGGGCGCGATCACCTATCCGGATGGATCGACCTATCAGGGCAACTGGGACAAGGGCCTGATCAGCGGACAGGGCCGCGCTGCCTATGCCGATGGCCGGGTTTACGAGGGTGCGTTCCGCAACGCCCTGCCGCAGGGCACCGGGACCATGACATTGCCCGATGGCTACCGCTATGAGGGGGACTGGGTGGACGGCCAGCGCGATGGCGTCGGCGCGGCGGTCTACCCCGACGGCAGCCTTTACAAGGGCAGCTTCAAGGCCGGCCTGCGCGATGGCGACGGCGAGTTTTCCACCACCGACGGCTTTCGCTATGTCGGGACATGGGTGGCGGGCAAGATCGAGGGGCAGGGCGTGGCAACCTACCCATCGGGCGATGTCTATGCCGGCACCTTCAAGGCCGGTCTGCGCGAAGGGCAAGGCACCCTGACCTATGCAAGCGGTGACGTTGCAACTGGCATCTGGCAAAGCGGCATCCTGACGGCCCCGCCGGAACCCGAACCTGTTGCTGGTGCAGAAACTGGCGCAGACCCTGACCCGGCGACCGACCTGCCTGCCGATGGCACGACAGCCGCGCCGGAACCGCCTGCGGACCCGCTGCCAGACGTCCCGCTGACGCCCTAGGACACCCTGGCTTTTTCCTGCGCTTCGCGAAAAGGTTAACATGGCGAACGAACTGCTGATCCGCCTGTCGGTCTTTCTGGGCTGTTTCGCGCTGCTTGCCGGGCTGGAACGGTGGCTTCCACGCCGCCCCCTCGTCCAGCCCCGGCCCGGACGCTGGATGACCAACCTTGCCTTCGCGATCATCGACAGCCTGGCCTTGCGCGCGCTTGCGATTCTGGTGCCGATCCTTGCCGTCGCGGCAGCGGTCGATGCCGGGCGGCTGGGCGTCGGCCTGTTCAATCACCTTGACTGGCCCCTCTGGCTTGAAGGCGTGCTGGCGGTCCTTCTGCTGGACCTTGCGATCTGGGCGCAGCACCTTGTGACGCACAAGGTGCCGGTCTTCTGGCGGTTCCACCGCGTCCATCATGCCGACCGCGATCTTGACGTGACAACGGCCCTGCGCTTTCACCCGGTCGAGATCATCGCCTCGGCCGCCCTGAAGCTGGGGCTGGTCTATGTCCTCGGGCCAGCCGCCCTTGCCGTGCTGGCGTTCGAGGTCATCCTGAACGCAACCGCCCTGTTCACCCATGCCAATCTGCGTCTGCCGGCCTGGCTGGACCGGTCGCTGCGGCTGGTGCTGGTGACGCCTGACATGCACCGGATCCATCATTCGGTGCGGCGAAACGAGCATGACAGCAATTTCGGGTTTGCCTTGTCGCTTTGGGACCGCATCTTCCGCACGTATGTGCCAGACCCGGAAGCGGGACAGGCAAATATGACGGTGGGGCTGGAATGGCAGGACGAACGACCGGCAAACCTGGGCTGGGCCCTGATGCTGCCGTTCCGCCGCTAGCGGACCGTCTGGCAGCACACCAACTGGAGGTGCTTGGCGGCTTTGCAGTGGCCGAGGACGAGGAAGGTTTTCCCAAGGGCACACGCACGCTTCTGATGTTGGGCCCATCCGAGCCCGGCTTCTGGGCGCATCTGCAAAGCCAGCCCGAGAGGCTGGACAGCAAGCCCGACCCGGTGGACCGCTGGTCGCGGCGTGTGATCGGACAATTGGCCTGCGATCTGGGGGCAAAGGCGCTGTTTCCCTTTGGCGGGGCACCTTACCAGCCATTCCAGAAATGGGCGCTGCGGACGGGGCGGGTCTGGGAAAGCCCCGTTCGTCTGCTGGTTCACGCCGATCAGGGTCTGCTGGTCAGCTTTCGCGGGGCGCTGGCCCTGAAGGAGGCCGTCGCCATACCGCCACCCCTGGTCAGCCCATGCCAGGGTTGCGCAGAACCCTGCCGTCACGCCTGCCCACCCCGGGCGCTGACCCGGTCAGGCTATGACCTTCCCGCCTGCCACGCCTTTCTGAACCGGCCCGAGGGGCAGGACTGCCTGACCGGTGGCTGCCTTGTGCGCCGCGCTTGCCCGGTGTCGCAGTCCTATGCAAGACTGCCGGAACAGTCGGCCTATCACATGGGGCAGTTTCACAAATGAAGCGGTTGATCCTGACGCGACATGCAAAATCTTCATGGGATGATCCGCTGACCCCGGACCATGACCGACCCCTCAATGACCGGGGCAAGGTGGCGGCAGCGGACCTTGGCCAATGGCTGGCCAGCCGTGATTATGTCCCGGACGAAGTGCTGTGTTCCGACAGCCTGCGCACCCGCAAGACATTCTCTGGCATCGCCCCCGCCCTGACCGGCGCGCCGGTGCTGGAGCTGAAGCCCGCGCTCTATCATGCCGGGCCGGATGTGATGATGGCGGTCCTGCGCCATGCCAGGGCCGACACGGTGATGATGATCGGCCACAACCCCGGCATCGCCGAATTCGCGGCCCGGCTGGTGGCGCATCCGCCGGTCAGTGCGGAATTCGGTCGCTATCCGACCGGGGCCACGCTTGTCGTCGATTTCGACGTGGCAGAGTGGGGGCAGGTCACCTTCGGCAGCGGGGTGACCGTCGATTTCATCGTGCCAAGCGAGATCGTGGCCTAAAGCTGGGTGTTCAGCAGCAAGCCCACACCCAGAACGATCACCGCCATTCCCACCTTCTGCCGTGCGCTGATCGGCTGGCGAAACACGAAGGCCGAGACGCCCAGCGCCATCAGCACCTCGACCAGCGCCAAAGTGCGGACGTTGGCGGCTGAGGTCAGCGAAAAGCCGATGAACCAGAACTGCGAGGCAAAAGCGCCAAGGAAGCCCGCCAGCAGCGAGGTGCGCCAGACGCCGAAGGACGCGGTCAGTGCGCGGCGGTCGAACAGTGCCAGCCAGCACAGCAGGATCGCGCTTTGCAGCGCCAGGCTGAGCAGGAGGATGGTGGAGGCGCGGATCAGGAAGCTGCCCTCGGGCAGGTTGATGATGCCGCCGCGAAAGCCGATGGCGGCGATGCCGAAGAGAAGCCCGGCAAGAATGCCGCTTGCGGCGGGGGTCCAGTCGCGGAGCATGCCCTTGGTCGTCTCGGGTTTTGTCGACAGGATCACGACCCCGGCGGTGGCGACGATGATGGCCAGAAGTTTCATCCCGGTAAGCGGATCGCCGATCAGCACCGTGGCGAGGAGGGCGACCATCACCGGCTCGGTCTTGATCCACGCCGTTGTCACGGCGAAGGACCGGGATTTCATCGTGACCAGCATCAGGGCCGTCGCCCCGATCTGCGACACGGCACCCAGGGCCGTGTAGGCAAGGCTGGGACCAGTCAGGGTGGGCACTCCCTCACCCGTCCCCAGCGTGGCGATCCACAGGAACAGCACCGCAAAGGGCAGGCCGAACACAAAGCGGACCTGTGTGGCCCCAAGGGTGCCGATCTTCGCGGTCAGCCCCGACTGGGCGGCGTTGCGGGCGGTCTGGGCTGCGGCGGCGATCAGCGTGGCCAGAACCCAAAGACTGCCGGTCATTTACCCGGCCCGCACCGTGTCGATCATCAACTGCACGTTGTCGGGGTTGGCATCAGGCGTTATGCCGTGGCCAAGGTTGAAGATGTGCGGGCCCTTGGAGAAGGCGCTGACAACATGCCTGGTGGCCGCGACCAGCGCCTGCCCGCCGGTCACCATATGCTCGGGTGCAAGATTGCCCTGCACGCAGCCGTCGATCTGCACATTCGCCGCCGCCCATTCCGGGCTGACGGAGTTGTCGATGGCCACGCAATCGGCCCCGGTGCGGTGGGCAAAGCCGATATAGCCCTGCCCGCCTTCACGCGGGAAGGCGATGATCGGGACATGCGGGTGGCGGGCCTTCAGCGCGGCGATGATCTGCGCGGCTGGCGCTTCGGCAAAATCGCGGAAGTCCTGGCCTTTCAGGCTTCCGGCCCAGCTGTCGAAGAGCTTGACCACCTCGGCCCCCGCCTCGATCTGGGCGGAAAGGTATTCGACGGTCGCCTCGGTGATCCGGTCGATCAGCGCCTGAAATGTGGCGCGGTCGGTGTCCTTCAAGGCATGTGCAGCAGCCTGGTCCTTGGACCCCTTGCCCGCGATCATGTAGGTGGCAACGGTCCACGGCGCCCCGGCAAAGCCGATGAGCGTGGTTTCCTTCGGCAGTTCCCGCGCAAGGATGCGGACGGTTTCATAGACCGGCGACAGCGTGTCGTGAATCGCCTCGACCGGTTTCAGGTTGGCAAGCTGGCCGGGGGTGGTCGTGGTCTCCATCCGCGGGCCTTCGCCGGTCTCGAACCACAGCTTCGGGCCAAGCGCCTGCGGCAGCAGAAGGATGTCTGCGAACAGGATCGCGGCATCAAAGCCATAGCGGCGGATCGGCTGCAGCGTGACTTCGGCCGCAAGGTCCGGATTGTAGCAAAGTTTCAGGAAATCGCCCGCTTGCGCCCGGGTGGCGCGGTATTCCGGCAGGTAGCGGCCGGCCTGGCGCATCATCCAGATCGGGGGGGTTGGCAGCACCTCGCCCTTCAGCGCGCGCAGGATTGTCTTGGTCATGTCGGTCCCTTTGGCTTTTCCCATGGGTCCGACGGGGGAGAGAGGTTGTCAAGAGTTGTCAGCCTTGATTGACATCGTTATGCCTGTGAGCCATGCGTGATGACCTCCCCTCCCCCGCCCAACCCTTGAAGATCGGAACCCGTGGCTCGCCGCTGGCCTTGTGGCAGGCGCATGAGGTGCGGCGCTGTCTGGGGGTGGCGTTCGGTCTGCCCGAGACGGCTTTCGAGATCGTGGTGATCAAGGTCACTGGTGACCAGATCCAGGACAAGGCCCTGCGCGAGATCGGCGGCAAGGGCCTGTTCACCAGCGAGATCGAAGAGGCGCTGCTGGACGGCGGCATCGACATCGCTGTCCATTCCATGAAGGACATGCCGACGGTGCAGCCCGAGGGGTTGATCCTGGATTGCTACCTTCCGCGCGAAGACGTGCGCGACGCCTTCGTGTCGCCAACGGTTCCTTCGCTGGCGGCCTTGCCGCAGGGTGCCGTGGTGGGGTCGTCGTCCTTGCGCAGGCGGGCGCAGCTGGCCCTGCGTCGGCCGGATCTGCAGCTGGTGGAGTTCCGCGGCAACGTGCAGACCCGGATGCGCAAGCTTGAGGACGGCGTCGCACATGCGACATTCCTTGCCATGGCAGGGTTGAACCGGCTGGGAATGGCGGGTGTGGCGCGCGGACCGATCGACGTGGAGGAGATGCTGCCCGCGGTTGCACAAGGCGCGATCGGGATCGAGCGTCGGGTGGCGGACCTGCGGGTGGAAGCACTTCTTGCGGCGATCCACGATGGGCCCACCGGGCTGCGGCTGGCAGCCGAGCGCAGCTTTCTTGCCCGGCTTGACGGGTCCTGCGAGACGCCGATTGCCGGGTTGGCCGTGATCGAGGGGAACGCGCTGTGGCTGCGGGGCGAATTGCTGCGCCCCGATGGGTCAGCCTCGGTTGCGGGCGATATGCGGGGGCCTGTGGCGGATGGCCCGGCGCTTGGCCGCGCGCTGGCTGATGACCTCTTGGGCCGGGCGGGGCCGGGCTTTTTCGGCTGACTTCGGCCTGCGTGGCACCATGGGGTGATTTTTGCCCCCGGAAAGGCCTTACAGCCCCGTCGTTAAACGGTTACAATTGGTGCCCCGGACAGGAGTGTCCATGGTGGCCGACAGTAGCCTTGACAGCATCGTGAATGATGCACTCGCAGAGCCCACCCAAAGGGTGCGGCGGCTGGACACGGCCGATGGTCGCCGGTTCTGGCTGAAGCGGGTGGAGCGGCTGAGCGGCCGGTTGCGCCTGCAGAAAGGGAACCCGGCGCGGACCTTCGAAATGGAACGCGCGGGTCTGGCGGCTTTGGCCGAAGCGGGCATACCGGTGACCGATGTGGTGGCCGAGGGGCCGGACTGGATGCTGATGCCGGATGCGGGGCCCGTGCTGCCCCGGGTCGTGGGCGATCCGGGCCGCAGCGAGGACGAAAAGCTGGCAGCCTTCGCTGCGGCAGGCCGCACCTTGGGTCGCCTGCATTGGGCCGGTCTGGTGCATGGCCGTCCGGCGGTGCGCGACATCTGCTGGGATGGGCGCGAAGCGCGGTTCATCGACCTTGAGCGGTTCCGCCATGGGCGACACGGCGGGCTTTGGCAAGCGGCGGATATCGTGATGTTCGCGCAGACCTGCTTTACCCAATGGCCCGAAGACCAGCGTTGGCTTGATGCGGCCCTTGCAGCCTATGGCACAAACGCGCCCCCGGACGCGCTGGACCGGGTGGCAAGCCTTGCGCGCTGGCTTGCCGGCCCGGGAGTGTTGGCAAATGGCCTTGCCCGCCTGAAACCCGGCAGCAAGGAATTGCGGGCGGTCGGGTTGACGCTGGCACGGTTGCGCCGGGCCTGAGCAAGGCCGCGGGGGTTTCACACCCCCTCACCCCCGTGGGATACTTGTGCAAAAGTGAAAGGCGGGTATCAGTCCTGCGCGCGCAACGTCCGGGCGGGCCGTGCGGCAAGCGGACGCAGCGCGAAGGCCAACCCTGCCAGAAGCGTGGCCATCACCCCGCCGATGACAATGACAAGCGCCGAGACCGGCTCGAACCTGTATGTGCTGTCCATCACGAAGGTCATCACGGCCCAGCCCGCTATGCCACCCGCAACCACCGCGACCACCCCGGCGGCCGCCCCCATCAGCGCCGAGCGCAGGGCAAAGCTGGCCAGGATCTTGCCACGCGTCGCCCCCAGGGTCTTGAGGATGGCGGATTCGTAGATCCGTGCCCGCTCACCGGCCGCTGCCGCCCCGATCAGGACCATGAAGCCGGTCAACAGCGTTCCGCCCGCGGCCCAGGCCGTGGCCGTGGCAATGGCCGACAGCGCCTCGGCCACGCGGTCCACGGCCTCGCGGATGCGGATGGCGGTGATGTTGGGCCACGTCCTGGACACGTCGCGCAGGATCGCCGCCTCGGCCTCGGGCGGGGCGTAGACGGTAGCGATATGGGTATGGGGCGCCCCTGCAATTGCCGAGGGGTTGAGCGTCATGATGAAGCCCATTCCGGCGTTGGAAAAATCGACCTCGCGGAACGAGGTGATGGTGGCCGTCAGATCGCGGCCAAGGATGTTCACGGTCATCGTATCGCCGATCTTGAGGCCCATTTCCTCGGCCTCTTCGGCGGCAAAGCTGATCTGCGGCTCGCCCGTGTAATCGGCGGGCCAGAAGGTCCCTTCGGTGATGCGGGTTTTCTCGCCCGGGGTGGCGGCATAGGTGATGCCCCTGTCTCCCCGGATCACCCAATGGTCACCAGCAACCTCTGCCGCCGGGCGGCCGTTGATCTGGTTGATCACGCCGCGCAGCATGGGGGCGGTTTCCACCTCGGTCACGGCGGGGTCGTTCTGCACGCGGGCAAGGAACGGCTCCAACTGGTCCGGCTGGATATCGACGAAGAAGAAGGCGGGCGCGCGGGTCGGCAGATCGGTTGCGATGGCCGCGCGCAGGTTCCAGTCGATCTGGCCAACCGCAGCCAGCACCGACAGGCCAAGGCCCAGCGACAGGATCACAGGCGTCGCGTCCGACCGTGGCGCACCGATGGCGGCAAGCGCCGCGCGGGTGGCGGGGCGACCGCGGGTGACCCTGGTCCGGGCCAGCCACCGGGCCCCCCGGCGCAGGGCGTAAGCCGCAAGGGCAAGAACCAGAAGTGCGCCGACAATGCCCCCGGCGGCCCCCAGGGCAAGCTCCGGGATGCCGGAAAGCCAGGTGGCGCTGCCGATCAGCGCAAGGGCCGAGATCACAAGGGCCGCAAGGTAACGCTTGCGCGGCCAGCTTCGTGTTCCCGCACCGCCACGGTAAAGGGCCGCCGGACGGATGCGTTCGGTGCGGGCCAGTGGCAGCAGCGTGAAGATGAGCGCCGAAAGTGCGCCGTAGAAGGCAGCCTCGGCCAGTGCCATGGGCGAGAGGCGGATGGTGGCGGGGAACGGCAGTGACGCCTCGATCAGCGGGGCGGCAAGCAGCGGGACGACTGCACCAAGGACGACGCCGATCCCGATGCCAAGACCTGACAGGAGTGCTGTCTGCCAAAGGTAGATGCGGAAGATGAGGCCGCCCTCGGCGCCGAGTGTCTTGAGCGTGGCAATGGTTTCCGTCTTGCCGTCCAGATAGCTGCGGATCGCGGCCGAGATCCCGACACCGCCAACCGCAAGGCCGGCAAGGCCGACAAGCACCAGGAAACTGCCGATCCGGTCGACGAAGACCTCGATCCCCGGGGCGGCGTTGCGGCTGTCGGTCCAGCGCATGCCCTTGTCGCGGAACTGCGCCTCGGCCTGGCCTTCCAGCAGGGCAAGGTCGGTGCCGGGGGGCAGGGTCAGACGATAGCGGGTCTCGTAAAGCGAGCCGGCAGAAAGCAGGCTGGAGTTGGCAAGCGCGTCGGTTCGCACCACGGTGCGGGGGCCAAGGGCAAACCCGGTCGAGGCACTGTCCGGTTCGCGGGTCAGGGCGGCGGTCAGCCGGAAATCCTGCGTCCCAAGGCGGAACGTATCGCCGATGGCAAGGCCAAGGCGCTGGATCAGGACCGGGTCCATCAGCGCGCCGGGCAGGCCATTGGTGGTGGCCAGCGCCTCGGCCACCGGAATCGCCGGGTCAAGCGTGGCAGCACCGGTCAGGGGCCAGTTGCCATCGACCGCCTTCACCTGCGTCAGCGCCTGGTCGCCCTCGATCAGCGCCATGGAACGAAAGTCGTAGACCTCAGAGACTTTGGTGGCGATCCCGTCCATCCAGGCGCGTTCGCCGTCCTCGGCGGCGCGGTAGGTAAAGCGCATTTCGGCGTCGCCGCCCAGGATCACCGCGCCCTGATCGGTCAGGCCCTGCTGGATGCCGGTGCGCAGGGTGCCGACGGCAGCAATCGCCGCGACACCCAGCGCAAGGCAGGCCAGAAAGACGCGAAAGCCACGCAGGCCGCCACGAAGCTCGCGCCGGGCAATGGTGAGAGAAAGGCTCATTCGGCGGCCTTTGCCAGCGCGTCGGGGGCCAGAAGACCATCGGCCAGGCGGATCACCCGGTCACAGCGGGCGGCAAGTTCGGGTGCATGGGTGACAAGGACAAGGGTCGCGCCGTGGATGTCGCGCAGGCCGAAAAGCAGGTCCATGATTGCCTGGCCGTTCACAGCAGGATCGCCGGCCGGGGCGCTGCGGCGCGGGCAAGGGCCACGCGCTGCTGCTCGCCCCCCGACATCTGGCTGGGATAGTGGTGCATCCTTGACCCCAGGCCGACAGCGGCCAATTCCGCCTCGGCCCTTGGGAACGCATCCGGCACTGCAGCCAGTTCCAGCGGCAGGGCCACGTTCTCCAGCGCGGTCATCGTGGGAATAAGGTGGAAGCTTTGGAACACAACCCCCATATTCCCCCTGCGGAACCGGGCAAGCGCGTCTTCGTCCATCGCGGTCAGATCCTGCCCAAGGGCAAGGACGCGGCCAGCGGTGGCACGCTCCAACCCGCCCATGAGCATCAGGAGAGAAGACTTGCCAGACCCGGACGGACCGACCAGCCCCACCGTTTCACACTTGCGGATGTCAAGCGAGATGCCTTTCAGGATATCGACAGGGCCCGCATTGCCAGCAAGGGTCAGGCGCGCATCGGTCAGCGCGAGAACGGGATCGGTCATGCACGGGGTCCTTCGGGTAATCGTCTCAAGGGGATATGGCGCAGTATGGCGATTGCGCAATGCTGCGATTGCAGTCTTGGCACTGTCAAGTTCGGTTTTCGCCGAGCCGGTCACGATCGTGGCACTGGGCGACAGTCTGACAGCGGGCTATGGGCTGGCCAATCAGGACGACGGGCTGGTGCCGCAGCTGGAGGGCTGGCTCAAGGCGAAGGGGGCGGATGTGGTGGTGCAGAACGCAGGCGTCTCGGGCGATACGACGGCCGGGGGCCTTGCTCGGATCGGCTGGGCCCTGGGGCCAGAGGCCGATGCGCTGATCGTGACCCTTGGGGGCAACGATCTTCTGCGCGGGATCGACCCGGCCTCCAGCAAGGCAAGCCTTGATGGCATCCTGAAGGAAGCGCAGGCACGGGGATTGCCGGTGCTGCTGGTCGCGATGAAGGCGCCGGGGAATTTCGGGCCCGGTTACAAGGCGGCGTTCGACGGGATGTATGCCGACCTTGCCACGCAATATGGCGCGCTTCTGGCCGATGACTTCTTTGCAGGTCTGCGCGCGGCGGGGGCGGACCCAAGCGACCCGGCCAGCTTGGCGGCCTTCATGCAGGCGGACGGCATCCACCCGAACCCCGAGGGCGTGAAGCTGATCGTCGCAGGGCTGGGGCCGAGGGTCGAGGAGTTGCTGGCACGGGCGGGCGGCTAAGGCAGCCTCAGCCATCAGGGCCGAAAAAGCGGGCGCGAACGATGACCCAGCCGAACAGGAGGGCCGAGATCAGGACGGTTCCCAGCATGCTGGCGGCATCAGCCTGAAGGCCGGGTTGGACAAGCGCGTAAAGGCCGCCGCCAAGCCCGACAGCGACCGTGAAAGTCAGTGCCAGAAACAGAAACGATCGCAGGCGCCGCGGGGCATCGGGACCGGAAAACGCCAGGTGCAGGCCAAAGAGAACGACCGGCGCGCAGAAGCCCAGTAGCCCGGTGATCGCCAGGACTCGCCCTGCCCCGCTGTCGAAGGGTGCCTCGCCAGTCATGAACAGCGACCCGACAAGCATGTAGCCCAGCGCAAGGAAGGCCAATGGCAGGCCGATGACGATCCGCAGCGCGCGCATCGGCGCGGCTAGTGCCCCAGGATCTGGCTGAGAAACAGCTTGGTCCGGTCGCTTTTCGGGTTGTTGAAGAATTCCTTCGGCTCGTTCTGTTCGACGATCTGGCCCTGATCCATGAAGATCACCCGGTTCGCCACCGCCTGGGCAAAGCCCATCTCGTGCGTGACGCAGAGCATGGTCATCCCCTCTTCGGCCAACTGGATCATGGTGTCGAGGACTTCCTTGATCATCTCGGGGTCAAGGGCGCTGGTCGGTTCGTCGAACAGCATGATGCGCGGGCGCATGCACAAGGACCGCGCGATGGCCACCCGCTGCTGCTGGCCGCCGGAAAGCTGGCCGGGATACTTCATTGCCTGCTCGGGGATCTTCACCTTCTGCAGGAAATACATCGCCGTTTCCTCGGCTTCCTTCTTGGGCACCTTGCGGACCCAGATCGGCGCAAGGGTCAGGTTTTCCAGGATCGTGAGATGCGGGAACAGGTTGAAGTGCTGGAACACCATGCCCACCTCGGACCGGACCTTGTCGATGTTCTTCAGGTCATTGGTCAGCTCGGTTCCGTCCACCACGATCTGGCCCTGCTGGTGTTCCTCCAGCCGGTTGATGCAGCGGATCAGCGTGGACTTGCCCGACCCCGACGGCCCGCAGATCACGATCCGCTCGCCGCGCTGGACGGTCATGTTGATGTCGCGCAGGACATGGAATGTGCCATACCACTTGTTCATGCCCACGATCTGGATCGCGACCTCGTCCGAGATCTGCATTTTTGAAGCTTCAGCCATGATATGTCCCTAGCGGTGATCGGTCTTCAGCTTCTTTTCCAGGTACATCGAGTACCGGGACATGCCGAAGCAGATGAGAAAGAAGATGAATCCGACAAAGATGTAGGGCTCCCAGTAGATGCCCTTCCAGTTGATGTCGGCGCGCAGGATCGTCGTGACACCGCGCAGGGGGTCCATAAGGCCGACAAAGCTGACCAGCGTGGTGTCCTTGAAAAGCCCGATAAAGGTCGAGACGATCGCGGGGATCGAGATTTTCAGCGCCTGCGGCAGGATGATCAGCCGCTGCGCCCGCCAGTAGTCAAGACCGAGGGCATCGGCCGCCTCGTACTGCCCGCGCGGCAGGGCTGCAAGACCACCCCGGATCACCTCGGCCAGGTAGGCGGCGGCGAAGAAGGTGACCAGGATGATGACGCGCAGGATGATGTCGAAATTCGTTCCCGGCGGCAGGAAGTACTGCAGCAGAAGCGACGCGGTAAAAAGGAGCGTGATCAGCGGCACCCCGCGCACGAACTCGATAAAGCCGACGGACAGCGTCTTGACGATCAGCATGTCGGACTGCCGCCCCAGCGCCAGCAGGATACCGATGGGAAGCGAAAAGCTGATACCGGTGACACCGATCACCGTGGCCAGAAGAAAGCCGCCGAACTGGTCGGAATTGATCGCCTCGATCGCCAGCGGCAGGACAGACTGCAGCGCAGCAGCCACCGGCGCGTCAAGGTAAAGCCACCAGAGAACCGCCGCGACGAAACCCGCGCCCGCCGCCGGCGAAAGGCCGATAAGCGGGGACGCGGCACGGAACACGGCGTAAAGAACCGCAAAGCCGGCCATGGCGACCAGCGGCGACCAGATCGACCCGCCCCACAAGAGCCAGAAGCACAGTGCCGGATAGACCAGTGTGAACCACAAAAGCCGTCCGGGCGCGACCTGGGCCAGCCCGACAAGCCCGGCGATCAGCGCGACGGCCAGAAGGAAGGCCAGTGTCGGCGTTCCGGCCAGCCAGAGCGTGACCAGAAGGAAGGCCGCGACGACGCCAAGAAGAAGCGTCAGGTTGCGCTTTTGGCCAGCGAACAGCACTGGTGCGAGCGCCGCAAAAAGCAGCCCGAACGCAAGGATCGGACGCCACCATTCCTCTGGTGGATAAAACCCGAAGATGAAGGCCCCCCACCAGACGTGGATCGACGCCCAGCAGGCCCCGGTGGCACCTTCCCCGGCATTGGCGGCCACGATGTCGCGGCACTGACCCAGCGAGTCGGCGACCCAGACGGAATTCAGCCACCAGGGCAGCGAGGTCGAGACCAGCCACCAAAGCACCAGAATCCCAAACAGGGTCAGCGCAATGTTGAACGGGGTCGAGAACAGATTCTCGCGCAGCCACTTGACCACGCCACGCTCGGTCAGGGGCGGCGGCAGCGGGGGCAGCATCTCGGAGCGGGCAAAGTGCTTGTCCATCTTAGCGCGCCTTCAACTGTACGGAATTGTTGTACATGTTCATCACAGCCGAGATCGAAAGGCTGATCGACAGGTAGATCAGCATCATCAGCAGCATGCATTCCAGCTCGCGCCCTGTCTGGTTCAGCGTGATGCCGCCCAGCGTGCCCCGCAGGTCAAGATAGCTGACCGCTATGCCAAGCGAGGTGTTCTTGGTCAGGTTCAGGTACTGGCTGATCAGGGGCGGGATGATCACCCGCAGCGCCTGCGGCAGGATGACAAGGTTCATCGTGCGGCCCGGGCGAAGACCAAGGGCAAAGGCCGCCTCGCTTTGCCCCCGGCTGATGGCCTGGATGCCGGCACGGACGATTTCGGCGATGAAGGCGGCGGTGTACAGCGTCAGCGCGATCAGCAGCGCGGTAAAGCTGTGGGCGACAAGGATACCGCCCTTGAAGTTGAATCCCTGCAGCGTTGGCACTTCAAGATGGAAGCCCATGGCCAGCAACAGAAGGGTGATCGGCGCAAACAGGATGAGAAGCGATTTCCACCAGGTGACCGGGCGGTCCCCGGTCGACTCCTGCCTTGCACGGGCGCCGGACAACAGGCGACGGTTGAACCAGACCGACCCGGCAATGACCGCGATCACGGCAAGCAGCGTCAGGTTCACGGTGAAAAGCCCAAGATCGACCGACCCGAGGCCCCGCTCGAACAGCGGCGAGGGGATGTTGGTGCCCCGGTTGGTGACGGCCACGCTGTCCCAGAACATCATCGAGGCGGCAGGGGCCTCACCCGCGGCGGCCATCTCGTCGGTCAGGCGGAAATCCTTGGGGTTGGGCGTGGTTTCCGACAGGATGACGTAGGACAGAAGGATCCACAACAGGAGGGGCACGTTGCGGAAGGCTTCGACATAGACGGTCATCAGGCGGCCGACGAGCCAGTTCTTCGACAGGCGCAGCACACCGATGATCACGCCCAGGACGGTGGCGAAGATGCAGCCGAAGAAGGCCACCACCAGAGTGTTCAGAAGTCCGACCAGAAGCGCGCGGAAGTGGGTATCGTCGTTGCTGTACGGGATCAGCTGCTGGCCGATGTCATAGCCGGCGCGCTGCCACAGGAAGCCGAAGTTGAACTCCTTGCCGCGCGCTTCCAGGTTCTGGACGGTGTTGTTCAGAAGCCAGGCCACCGCCAGCGCGAACAGCACCAGCACCACGATCTGGATCGTGTAGGACCGGTAGCGCGTATCGTAGACCAGCATCGAAAGCCGAAAGCCATCTTTCGGCACGTCCGTTGCCATTGCCATGGCATCCCCCTGTCTTCCTTGGCCGACGCACGCGCCCCAGGTTTTCCCGGTGACGGTCGGGGGCCTCCCCTGCCGGTCAGGTTTTCATTGAAACGAAAGCGGGGGCGCCACGACGGCGCCCCCGGGTCACTGGATCAACGGAACGGCGGAGCGTACTGCAGGCCGCCTTGCGTCCACAGCGCGTTCAAGCCACGGGCCAGATTGATCGAGGTGCCTTCACCGATGTTGCGGGCGAAGATCTCGCCATAGTTGCCGCCCGCCATGATGGCGTTCTTGAACGCGGCGTTGTCGAGGCCGAACTTGACCCCCATGTCGCCCGATGCGCCCAGAAGACGCTTGACTTCCTCGTCCGTGGTCGAGGCAAGGACTTCCTCGACGTTGGCAGCGGTGATGCCTTTTTCTTCAGCGATCAGAAGCGCGTAGTAGGTCCAGCGGACCACGTCGCCCCAGTTGTTGTCGCCATGGCGAACGACCGGGCCGAGAGGTTCCTTCGAGATGATCTCGGGCAGGATGACATGGTTTTCGGCGTCCGGCATGGTCGCGCGGCTGGCGGCCAGGCCCGAGGCGTCGGTGGTGTAGGCGTCGCAGGCGCCGGCCAGGTACTGGCGCTGCGCTTCGCTGTCGTCGGCCACGGTGACCGGCTGATAGCTGATGTTGTTCTGCTTGAAGAAGTCAGCCAGGTTCAGCTCGGTCGTGGTGCCTGTCTGGATGCAGACGGTGGCACCGTCCAGTTCCTTGGCCGAGGACACGCCAAGGTCTTTCTTCACCATGAAGCCCTGGCCGTCGTAGTAGTTCACGGCCACGAAATCGAGCGCGAGTTCGCTGTCGCGCGAGGCGGTCCAGGTCGAGTTGCGGACCAGAAGGTCCACTTCGCCCGACTGCAGCGCGGTGAAGCGGGTTTCGCCGGTGGTCGGAACGAACTTGACCTTGGTGGCATCGCCGAGGACTGCCGCCGCGATGGCGCGGCACAGGTCAACGTCAAAGCCGGTCCAGTTGCCGCTGGCGTCCGGGGTGCCGAATCCGGTCAGGCCGGTGTTCGACCCGCAGATCAGTTCGCCCCGCGCCTTGATGTCGTCAACCGTGCCGGCGGACGACAGCCCGGCCACAAGCGTGGTGGCAGCGAGCGCGCCGAAGAATACGGATTTCTTCATTTCTACCTCTTCCTGAGTGCGCAGCCTTTCAAGGGCTGCATGTTTTTGGTGCGCCACGAACCTGTCGCGGCAGCGCAACTGTTGGAGGGTTTCTCTCCCAGTGTCCGACACTGTCGACTAAAGCGGTTTGAAAGGTCAAGCGGGTCCGGTCAAAATCAGGAAAAACGCATGTTTTCGGCTGGTTGTTCGATGCGATGGCGGCCCGGACACCCCCATGCACAGTCCTTGGGCGAACTTGTTACCCGCACAATGCGTAGAATCGGTCTGCCTGCAGGAAGTCCGCGTGTTTTGCGGCCGCCATTTCCGCTGCTTCCTCGTCTTCGCCCCACTCTTCGATCTGCCAGGCTTCGTCAATCCGGCTAAGGGGCCAGGCCGCTTCTGCCGTCAGGCGGCCACGCGTGACGGCAAGGGCAAGGACCAGCGACCCAGAGATTGCAACAAGGTCGTGAAACGCAGTCAACTGGAAAGGTGTCAGCCCTTGCACAACCCGGTGCAGGGTCTGAAGGCTGGCCTTCGGCTGGGCCCGATGCATGATGCCGGACGTTGCGTCCAGCGGGGCGTTCAGTGCGGTTGACACCCAGTCCAGCAGCGGGTCCCAGGCATCGGCCTGCCGCCGGACAAGGCTTTCCGGACCTTCGGCACGATAGCAGATCAGGTCGCTTCCACCATAGTCGGCCAGCATAGCCACCACGGCATCGAACTGCGGCGTGACCTTGTCGATGGCCGAGTTGGCCATGCGGGTAAAGGGCATGACCGCCGGGTTCACCTTGCCTTCGACCCCTTGCCATTCGTCGGCAATCGCCTGCGCCAACCCTTCGGTCGGCAGGATCAGCGGCACCTTGGCGGGGGTGCGGACCGGGCGGTCGTCCAGATGCACGGCAAAGCCGTCGTCGGCGGCAAGGACGCGGGCCGTCGTCCAGAACCGGCGTGCAGCCCAGGTGTTCACCGGATACCCTCGAACGGGTCGGCCGGAACGTCAGCTTCGTTCCAGTCCAGAAGCTTCCAGGTGCGGGCCATGTGATCGGGCAAGGGCGCGGTGAAGGTCAGCATCTTCCTGGTGATCGGGTGTTCGATCGTCAGGCTGCGGGCATGCAGATGCAGCTTTTTCGACAGGTCCCCGCCTGCCCCGGCACCCCAGCCGTCGCCAAGGTTCTCGGTCTCGCCGCCACCATACTTGCCGTCACCCAGGATAGGATGCCCGATCTCGGCCATGTGGGCACGCAGCTGGTGCGTGCGGCCGGTGACCGGCTCCAGCGCCATCCAGGACATCCGGCTTCCCAGGAACCACAGCGTGAAATAGTCGGTCTGGGCGCGCTTGGCGTCGGGATGGTCGGCCATCCTGGCGGGATGGACGCAGATCATCTTCTCGCCCTCGCCCCCCCTGCCCCGCCCCGGTGCCTTTTCCAGAGCGAACTTGATCGACCCCTGCCGGGGATGCGGCACGCCGGCCACAAGCGCCCAGTAGATCTTGCGCGCGGCCCGGTGACGCAAGGCCTCGCTCAGCGCACGCGCGATCCGGTCGGTGCGCGCCAGCATCAGAAGGCCCGAGGTATCCTTGTCCAGCCGGTGCACCAGCTTGGGCTTGTCCTTGAAGCCGAACTTCAGCGCCTCGCACAGCCCATCGACATGGCGGTCGCCCTGACCGCTGCCACCCTGGCTCGGCAGGCCGGCCGGCTTGTTCAGGATGATGATATGCTCATCCTTCCACAGGACCGCAGCCTGGATCATCTTTGCGTCCGCCGCCGACACGCCCTGCACCCGCGCCTGCGTCCGGGGGGCGGCGTCCGGCAGGGGCGGCACGCGCACCATCTGCCCCGGCATCACCCGGTCCGACGCCTTGACGCGGCCAGAGTCCACCCGGATCTGCCCGGTCCGGCACAGCTTTTCCACCGCCACCTGGTTCAGTTCCGGAAAGCGGCGGCGCAGCCACTTGTCCAGGCGCTGTTCGCCCTCATCCTCGGTCACGGTCAGAAGCTGGACGGTCATGCAAGGCCTCGGGCTAGGGCGACGCCAAGGGCGACGGCGATCAGGGACAGCAGGACCGTCCCCGCGACATAGGCGGCGGCCTGCAGGATATGCCCGGCCTCGACCAGACGGAGCGTGTCGAGTGAAAACGACGAAAAGGTGGTGAACCCGCCCAGCAGCCCCGCCATCAGAAGGGGCGCATACTGCATCTTCGGGCCAAGCACCACGAAAAGCACACCGATGGCAAAGCTGCCCAGCACGTTGACGACCAGCGTCGCCATCGGTGCCCCCAGCGCCTGAACGGCAAGATACCGCAGAACGGACCCGACAGCCCCGCCAAGGGCGACATGCAGAAGCGCGGAAATCATCTGCCGTCCTTGACCCTACCCCCCTGATTCGTCAACCTAGCCGCGGCGGAGGCGGCATGCTGTTCGGTACACTCGGGTTTTCCTACGACACCATGGCCCCCAGCCGCCTGGCCTTCGCCCGGACCGGGCTGCATTCGGCCAATCTTGGCGACAACATGCAGACGCTGGCCGTGCGGCATCTGTATCAGCGGCTTGGGGTTGCCCCCGATCGCGTTGTCCGGATCGACCGGGACACCTTGCGCACCTATGCCGGCCCACCCGTGGTGCTGCCGATGAATGCGGTCTTTCACCGCAACTGCTTTCCGCTGGCACCGCAGATCACGCCGCTCTGGATCGGGTTTCATGCCAACGAGGAAACAATTACCCGGCACAAGGACTGGCTGGGGCAGCAGGGTCTGATCGGATGTCGCGACCCGGTCACCGCCGAGGCTCTGCAATCGCATGGCATCGCCGCCGATGTCACCGGCTGCCTGACTTTCGCCTTTCCGCGCCGACGCGCCGCGCCGCCCCCGGGCAGGGGCCGGGTCATCGTGGTCTTTGGCCAGGGCGCAGGTGCCCTGCCGGCCGCCGCCTTGCAGGCGATGCCCGAGGACCTGCTGGCCGGGGCCGAGTTTCTGGTCCAGCGCCGCGAAATGAACGTGCTTCCGCTTGGGCTGGCCGAGATGGACAGCAATGAACACATCGCCGACCATATCCTGCAGCGCCTGCGCAAGCGGGCGACCCTGGTCGTGACCCCCCTGCACCATGCCGCTGCCCCCGCCATTGCGATGGGGATACCCACCGTCGTCGTCCGGCGCGAGGCCAGCGTCCGCTTCGGTTTCATGGAGGGCCTGCTGCCCGTGCACCTGGGCCCGGATTTCACCAGCGTCGACTGGCAGCCCGCCCCCGTCGATCTGACCCGCATCCGCACCGCGCAATGGGACCGGTTCTCGGCGCTGCTGCGGCCCTGGCTCAGCCCCCCTGACGCCTGACCCGCAGCTTGGCGAAATACTCGATCCGCTTTTTCAGCTCACGCTCGAACCCGCGGTCGGGGGGCAGGTACCAGACCGGCCGCTTCATGCCTTCGGGGAAATAGTCCTGCCCTGAAAAGCCGTCTTCAGCCTCGTGGTCATAGGCATAGCCCGACCCGAAACCCATGTCTTTCATCATCCGGGTCGGCGCGTTCAGGATGTGCTTGGGTGGCGGCAGGCTGCCGGTATCGCGCGCCGCCGCGCGTGCGGCCTTGTAGGCGACATAGACTGCGTTCGATTTCGGGGCGAGCGCCAGGTAGACGACGGCCTGCGCCAGCGCCAATTCCCCCTCGGGCGACCCAAGGCGTTCATAGGTCTGCCAGCTTTCCAGACAGACCGCCTGTGCCTGCGGGTCGGCCAGACCGATATCCTCAACCGCCATCCGGGTGATGCGGCGGGCCAGAAAACGGGGATCCTCGCCGCCTTCCAGCATCCGGGCGAACCAATACAGCGCGGCGTCGGGGTCAGACCCGCGCACCGATTTGTGCAGGGCAGAAATCAGGTTGTAATGTTCATCCCCGGCCTTGTCGTATTTCGAAGCCCGCCGCATCAGGCGGGTGGAAAGCGCGTCGCGGTCAAGCGGCGCGTCGGTCTTCCACGCGGCAATCTGTTCGATCAGGTTCAAAAGCGCGCGGCCATCGCCATCGGCCATTTCCAGAAGCGCCTCGCGCGCCTCGCCTTTCAGGGGCAAGGCGCGGCCCAGCTCCTGCTCGGCCCGTTGGGCCAGCCGTTCCAGATCGGTCAGGTTCAACCGGTCCAGCACGATGACCTGCGCGCGCGACAAAAGGGCTGCGTTCAACTCGAAGCTGGGGTTTTCGGTGGTGGCCCCGACCAGAAGGATCGTGCCATCCTCCATGTACGGCAGAAAGCCGTCCTGCTGCGCCTTGTTGAAACGGTGGATCTCGTCAACGAAAAGAAGCGTGCCCCCCGCCTTCCCTTCACGCCCGTTCTGCCGCCGGATCTTCGCGGTCTCGAACACCTTGCGCAGTTCCGGCACCCCGCTGAAGATCGCGGAAATCTGAACGAAGGCAAGGTCGGTCTCGTCAGCCAGAAGCCGGGCTATCGTGGTCTTTCCCACGCCGGGCGGCCCCCAGAGGATCAGCGACGACAGCGACCCCGCGGCCAGCATCGCCCCCAGCGGCCCATCGCGGGAAAGGACCTTTTCCTGTCCGATCACATCCGCCAGCCGTTGCGGCCGCAGCCGGTCGGCCAGGGGGCGCGGACCAGGGGCCGGGGTCGATGCGACGGTGTCGAACAGGTCTGCCATCTGCACAGTCTAGGGCAGCTTGCGCCCAAGCAAAAGGCATCTGCTGCCTGTCGCCCCGGCCAGCGGCAGGCAAAGGCACCTGCCCTGCGTCGCAGGCAGCGTGTCGCCCTGCATGAGATCCCGCCATCAATGCAGCTTGGTCGCCATGCTGATCGTCACGCAGACCGACCGCGTGCCGCCCGTGTCCATGACCGGACCCGAGGGCTGGCAATCCAGTCCAACCCGGCGGGCAAGGCGCGGCGAGTTTTCCGGGATGATCCCCAGAAGCGTCGTCGCCCCAAGGGTGCGGGCCGAGATCACCATCTCGTGGATCAACTGCATCTGAACGCGCAGGCGTTCGGCTGCGGGCACCTGGTCGGACACGAAGACACGGCTGGATTCCCAGATGTTCGGGTCAATCGGTGCTTCAAAGTTCAAAAGATCGCGCGGGATCGTTTCCAGAAGCCCGCGCTGCGCATCGCGGATCATGTAGGTGTAGATACCGCAACGGTGCGTGGTGGGGGTCAGGCGCACGCCAGCCATCACCTCGCCGTCCTGGTGGACACAGACCCAGCGGCTGGCCGGGGTGTCGTACTGGTCGAACTCCATCCCGTTGGATTCGGGCAGGTCCCACTTGGCGTTCTGGATGAACGTCCGGTGACGCGCCCGGAACATGTTCGCAAAAAGTTCCCCGTGATTGTGCAGGTTGTCATAGGACAACGTGGTGGCTTGCATTTCCGTCTCTCCTTCTTCTGGTTCAAAAACCTTTGGAAGGGGATGGCATGGACTAAAGCAGCCGGTATTCCCGCGCCTTGCGGATCGCTTCCGAGGTGGTGCGGGCCTCAAGCCGGACGCGCGCCGACAGGAGCCGCGCCTTGAAGGCGCTTTCCGAGATGCCAAGCTTTTCCGCCGCCGCCGCGTGCCTATCCCCATTGGCAAGGCATTGCAGCGCTTCGATCTGCGCTTTCGTCAGTTCGGATGGCGGCTTTGCCTCGATGTGCAACTGAGTGGTAAGTTCCTTCAACTGTGCGAGCTCGCCGTCGTCGAACTCTCGGTCCGAACGGCTGATCCCGACGATCGAGCGCGAGGTGATCGGCCCGTAGGACGACACCGCGCCATAGTTCAAACCGTGCCCGGCCGCCTTCTTCATCACCCCGAACGGGTCCGGAAGGGGAATGGCGCTCCAGCGCGTGGTGCCCTCGACACCCACGCCCCAGAAGACCAGCGGATCGCGCAGATAGTAGGAGTTGTTGTTGTAGTGCTCTACCCAGGCCGGAGGATAAGAGCTGCGGTAGACCAGCGGGGTGGCAAAGCGGATATGCAGCCCGACCGTATAGCCCATCGGGGCCAGCAGATCGAGCTGTTCAAGCAGCATGGTGATGGCTTTGCGTTCGGACATCCGGAACCACTCTGAGGACTCGCACGATTCTACTGCAGATTGATCTTGTGCGGCATTGGCACGGGCGCAAGATGTATTCCGCCAGAACCGCGATTTAGGGCGCTTTTCAAGCGTTGATAGCGAAAAGGCCCGCGTGGAAGCGGGCCTTTTGTTAACCTTTACCGACGTTTCGCTTCAGACTTCGGCGGCGGCAGAGCGGGCATGGTCGGCTGCGCCCTTGGCCGAAGTGTCACGATCCACGAACTCGATGATCGCCATCGGTGCCATGTCGCCATAGCGGAAGCCCGCTTTCAGTACGCGCACATAGCCGCCCTGGCGGTCCTTGTAGCGCGGCCCGAGGATCTCGAACAGGCGCGCGGTGTGCATGTCCTGCTTCAGTTGCGCATGGGCCTGACGGCGGGCATGCAGGTCACCGCGCTTGGCCAGCGTGATCAGCTTTTCGATGATCGGGCGCAGTTCCTTGGCCTTGGGCAAGGTGGTCTTGATCTGTTCGTGTTCGATCAGGCTGCCGGCCATGTTCGCGAACATCGCCTTGCGGTGTTCATGGGTCCGGTTCAGCTTGCGGTAGCCATTTGAGTGACGCATTGGAATCTCCTATCGCGCGTGTTTTGCTTTGTCCGGCAGGGCCTACGTGTGGCCCCGCTCACCTTGGGGTTTCTGCAACCCGTGTTTTCCCCGGCAGTCCGGGCATTTCGCAAGGCGGGGTGAACCCCGCCCTACGTAGGTCGGGGTTCACCCCGACTGTTAAAACTGGTCCTCGAAGCGCTTGGCCAGGTCTTCGATGTTTTCCGGCGGCCAATCCTCGACGTCCATGCCAAGGTGCAGGCCCATCCCAGACAGCACTTCCTTGATCTCGTTCAGGGACTTGCGGCCGAAGTTCGGGGTGCGCAGCATTTCTGCTTCGGTTTTCTGGATCAGATCGCCGATGTAGACGATGTTGTCGTTCTTCAGGCAGTTCGCCGAACGGACCGAAAGCTCCAGCTCGTCGACCTTCTTCAGGAGGAGCGGGTTGAATTCGAGACCCGAATCCACTTCGCCAAGCTTGGCCGATTCCGGTTCGTCAAAGTTGACGAAGATCGACAGCTGGTCCTGCAGGATGCGCGCGGCATAGGCCACGGCATCGTCCGGGGTCAGGCTGCCGTCGGTTTCCACCTTCATCGTCAGCTTGTCATAGTCCAGAACCTGGCCCTCTCGGGTCGGGGTCACTTCATACGAAACCTTCTTGACCGGCGAATAGATCGCGTCGATGGCAATCAGGCCGATCGGCGCATCTTCCGGCTTGTTCTTGTCGGCCGCGACATAGCCCTTGCCGGTCGAAACCGTCAGTTCCATGAACACGTCGGCACCGTCGTCAAGGTGGCAGATCACATGATCCTTGTTCAGGATCTCGATGCCGTTCGATTCCGAAATGTCGCCAGCCGTCACGACGCCCGGACCCTTGGCCGAGATCGACAGACGCTTCGGCCCTTCGACTTCCATCTTGATGCTGACACCCTTGAGGTTCAGCACGATGTCGGTCACGTCTTCCCGCACGCCTGCCACGCTGGAAAACTCGTGCAGGACGTTGTCGATCTGCACGGACGTGATGGCCGCGCCCTGCAGGCTGCTCATCAGCACCCGGCGCAGCGCGTTGCCGAGGGTGAGGCCAAAGCCCCGCTCCAGCGGTTCGGCGATCACCGTCGCGGTGCGGGCGGCATCAGCCCCCGCCTTCACGACAAGCTGCGTCGGCTTGATAAGTTCCTGCCAGTTCTTGTGGATCATGCTGAAGCCCCTATTCTTGTCCGCTGCCGATGTCCGAAGCAGCTGGACGCCCGAGGATCGAAAAACAACGAAAGCCGGGCCGCGGAGGATCCCCCCCTCGCGGCCCGGCCATAATACTTGTGTCAGACGCGGCGGCGCTTTGGCGGACGGCAGCCGTTATGGGCCAGCGGGGTCACGTCACGGATCGAGGTGATGTTGAGACCAACCGCTGCCAGCGCGCGCAGCGCCGATTCACGGCCCGAACCCGGACCCTGCACTTCGACCTCGACGGTCTTCATGCCGTGTTCCTGCGCCTTGCGGGCAGCATCCTCGGCGGCCATCTGGGCGGCATAGGGCGTCGACTTGCGCGAGCCCTTGAAGCCCATGGTGCCCGAAGACGACCAGGAAATCGCGTTGCCCTGAACGTCCGAGATCAGGATCTTGGTGTTGTTGAACGAAGAGTTCACATGAACCACGCCAGCGGCGATGTTCTTGCGTTCTTTCTTCTTCGTGCGGGAGGCCTTGGTATCGCGTGCCATATCCGGGGCCCCTTATTTCTTCTTGCCGGCAATGGCCTTTGCGGGGCCTTTGCGGGTGCGTGCGTTGGTGTGGGTGCGCTGACCGCGGACCGGCAGGCCCTTGCGGTGACGCAGGCCGCGATAGCAGCCAAGGTCCATCAGACGCTTGATGTTCATCGTGGTTTCGCGGCGCAGGTCGCCCTCGACCGTGAGGTTCGCGTCGATGTATTCGCGGATCGCCAGCACTTCGCTGTCGTTCAGCTGATTCACACGACGGGCAGGATCAATCTTGAGTGCCGCACAGATCGTGTCTGCGGTGTGCGGGCCGATCCCGGTGATGTAGGTCAGCGCGATCGGAACCCGTTTCGCGGTCGGAATGTTGACGCCAGCAATACGTGCCAAACGTGTCGTCCTTCTAGGTTGCGGTTCCGTAGTGCCAGAACCTTTTTTCACAACTCCACCACGGGGTTGGCCCCTGATGGTCCGAACTTCCAATAAGGAAGGCCCGCAAGGCGATTCCACCGCGGGACGCCGTGCATTAGGGGCTTTTGCCGGGGCCGTCAAGGCCGCGGTTCAAGTTTTTCAGGCCCAGTTCAGGCCCTGTCAAGAACCGATGCGATCGCGCGCGCAACGACCGTCATCTCGGCCATGCCGTCAATCTGCACCAGATCGCCTTTGGCCCAGTAATAGCCGATCAGGGGTGCCGTGCTCTTGTAGTATTCGCGCAGGCGCACTTCGAAGACTTCGGGCGTGTCGTCGCGGCGGACCGGCTGACCAGCGGCCTGTGCCTCTTCGGCGCGTTTCACGATCCGTCCGACAAGCGCGGCGTCGTCGACCACCAGTTCGATCACCGCGTCCAGCTTCATGCCCTGGCGCGCCAGAAGCGCGCCAAGGGCATCGGCCTGCTTCAGCGTGCGCGGAAAGCCGTCAAAGATGAAGCCGCCGGGTGCGCCCGCCTGAAGCCGTTCCTCGATCAGGCCGATTACAATCTCATCGGTGACAAGCTGGCCGCGCTCCATCACCTCGGCGACCTTTCGGCCCATCTCGGTTCCCGAGGTCCGCGCTGCGCGCAGCATGTCCCCGGTGGAAAGCTGCACCATGCCACGCGCCTCTTCCAGACGCTTGGCCTGCGTGCCCTTGCCCGCACCGGGGGGGCCCAGAAGGATCACGTTCCTCATGCTGTCAGCGCCGCGCCGGGGCCTTGGGTGCGGTGGACTTCTTCTTCCCGCGCAGCTGCGACTTTTCGATCAGGTCTTCGTATTGATGCGCCAGAAGATGCGACTGCACCTGCTGGATCGTGTCCATCGTCACCGAAACGACAATCAGGACCGAGGTGCCGCCGAAATAGAACGGAATACCCAGTTGGGAAATCAGCACCTCGGGCAGAAGGCAGACCGCCGCAAGATAGGCCGACCCCAGCACAAGCACGCGGTTGACCACGTATTCCAGATACTCTTCGGTCTTCTTGCCCGGCCGGATACCCGGGATCGAGGCATTCTGGTTCTTCAGATTCTCGGCCACTTCATCGATCTTGAAGGACACGTTGAACGTGTAGAAATAGGCAAAGAACACAATCATCATGGCAAGGAACACCAGGTGCAGCGGCTGGCCGTAGCCAAGGTTCGCGGCAAGCCAGGACAGGACCGGATTGGTCCCCCCGCCCGAGAATGTGCTGACCGTCGTCGGCAACAGAAGGATCGACGAAGCAAAGATCGCCGGGATGACGCCTGCCGGGCTCACCTTGATCGGCAAGTGCGACGAGCCACCCTCATAGACCTTCATGCCGACCTGACGGCGCGGATACAGGATGCTGATCTTGCGCAAGGCCCGTTCCATGAACACGACGAAGGCGATGACCGCGATGACCATCAGGATCACGCCCAGGATCACCGGGGTTGACAGGGCGCCCGACCGTCCTTGCGCGAAGAACTGCGCGATGGCGGCCGGAATCTCGGCCACGATGCCGACGAAGATGATCAGCGAAATGCCGTTGCCGATGCCGCGCGCGGTGATCTGCTCGCCCAGCCACATCAGGAACATCGTGCCGCCGACCAGCGTGATGACGCAGGAGGCGATGAAGAAGGCACCCGGCGTATGCGCAAGACCACCGGCCTGGATCGATACCGCGATGCCATAGCCCTGAAAAAGCGCCAGCGCCAATGTGCCATAGCGGGTGTACTGGTTGAGCTTCTTGCGGCCCTGCTCACCTTCTTTGCGCAACGCCTGCCAAGGCCCGTACATCGTGGCCAGAAGCTGCACGATGATCGAGGCACTGATATAAGGCATGATCCCCAGCGCAAAGATCGCCATGCGCTTGATCGCACCACCGGTGAACAGGTTCAGCATACCGCCGATCCCCTGCCCCGCCTTGTCCATGAACTCACGCAGGGCGTCACCGTCGATGCCCGGCACCGGAATATGGGTGCCAAGCCGATAGATGATCAGCAAGCCGATCGTGAAGAAGATGCGTTGGCGCAGGTCGGTAGCCTTGCCCAGCGTGCTCCAGCTGAGGTTGGCGGCCATTTGCTCGGCGGCAGATGCCATGTGGGGTCTCTTTCAAGGCAAGCGCCGCCAGACCGTTTTCCGGTAGGCGGCGCGGGAAAACTCAACGTGATGTAAGCGACCTTCCGGCCGCTCACAAGCCTATTTGGTCGCCAGCGCGCCCGGGGCCGTTATTCGGCAGCGGCTGCGACTGGTGCCAGAAGCGTCACGCTGCCGCCCGCCTTCTCGATCGCTGCAACGGCCGGGCCTGACGCGCCCGAAACCTTGAGCATGACCTTCGAGGTGATCTCGCCCTTGGCCAGAACCCGGATCCCGTCGCGCTTGTGCGAAGTCAGACCAGCCGCGACCAGCGCGTCCTCGGTGATCTCGACCTTGGCGTCCAGCTTGCCGGCAGCGATGAATTTCTCGATCAGGCCAAGGTTCACCACGGCAAAGCGCAGCTGGTTCGGCTTGTTGAAGCCGCGCTTGGGCAGACGGCGATACAGCGGCATCTGGCCACCCTCGTAGCCGCCGATTGCGACGCCCGAGCGGGATTTCTGACCCTTGATACCACGGCCAGCGGTCTTGCCCTTGCCCGAACCAGGGCCACGGGCCACACGCTTTTGCTTCTTGGCTGCGCCGGGATTGTCGGCGAGTTCATTCAGTTTCATGTCGCATTCTCCTTTGCCGGAACTGCCCTTGCTGCGACGGCAGGGGCAAACACGGCGTTTCTTGGTTGAGTCGTGCAGCCTGACGGGCCACCGGGGGCTTATAGGGGCATTGCCCCCGGCTGGCAAGGGTCGCCGGGCGTCCGTCTCGGGCGGTCGTTTCAGGCGCCAGCGGGCCAGACAAAGCTGGGCTGCAGGCCGGAAAAGACCGGGCGGCCGTCATGCGGGGCGGGATAGCCCTTCGTCTCGTCCCAGAACGCATGGTAGGAGGCCTTTGGGAACTTGGCGTCGTCGTAGCCCATGACATTCTCACCGCCACACGGATGCGGCCCTGCTTGTCGTCCAGCATCAGCACCGCATCGCATTTTGTGCATTGGCAGATTTCCAGCGGCCCGTTCGGGTTCTGGGCGTTGAACGGCGAGCGCTTGATCAGCTCGGGGTGATCAACCTGGATGTCGGCGTGGTTGAAGAAGGCGACATGCGTGTGCTGCTGGCCAGTGACCGACTTGCAGACGTTGCAATGGCATTCGTGGTTGTCGATGGGCTCGGCCGAGGCGGTGACGTGCACATGCTCGCAGCCGCCTGCGTAATGGGTGGTCATGGTGGGTCCTCCCTTTGGCGGCCCCCCGCCCCTCCTCGGGCGGGGTGAGTCGCTGGGGGAAGGGTAGCATGGGTTCGGGGAAGGGCGAAGTTTCCGGAAGGCAGGACCAGGAG
>JAPLPF010000134.1 GCA_026400325.1 Rhodobacterales bacterium | reverse complement strand
GGCGACGACGGCCCTTCTGATGCTTGGCGTGGCCATCCTTACGGCCGCGATGGGCACGGGCGCCGCCTGGCTCATCAGCCAGTACCGCTTTCCCGGCCGGACCTGGCTGGCCTGGGCGCTGCTGTTTCCACTGGCGATCCCGGCCTATGTCGGGGCCTATGCGCTGGTCGATTTCCTTGACTATGCCGGGCCGCTGCAGTCGGCCCTGCGGGCGACTTTTGGCTGGACCTCGGCGCGGGACTACTGGTTTTTCGAAACGCGGTCGCTTTGGGCCGCGATTCTTGTCCTCTCCCTGGCGCTCTATCCTTATGTCTACCTGCTTGCGCGGGCAGCCTACCGCGAGCAGTCGGGGGCGACCTATGAAATTGCCCGTGCGCTTGGATGCGGACCCTGGGCGGTGTTCCGGCGGGTGGGCCTTCCGCTTGCGCGGCCTGCAATTGCCGCTGGCGTGGCGCTGGCCCTGATGGAGACGGTCGCGGACTACGGCACCGTGTACCACTTCGGCGTGCAGACACTGACAACGGGGATATTCTCAACCTGGCTGAACGGCGGAAACGCCGGGGGGGCTGCGCAGATCGCCGGGGTCATTCTGGCCCTGATCCTGCTGATCATCGGGCTGGAGCGGGCCGGTCGCGGGGGCGCACGGTTTCACCAGGTCGGCCGCTCCAGCCGCCCGATCGTGCCGCAGCCGATCATCGGCGCGCGCCGCTGGCTGGCGACGGCCCTGTGCCTTTTGCCCTTTGCCGGGGGCTTTGTGTTGCCCGTTGCCGTCATGGTGGCCAACAGCCTCAAGGCGCCGGAAGGCTGGCTTGCGCCGGGCCTGGTCGATGCGCTGGTCAACACGCTGGTCGTGGGCGGGCTGGCGGCGGTGGCCACAGTCGCGGCGGCGCTGGTGCTGGTCTATGCCTTGCGGATGGCGCAATCCGGTCTGGCGCGCTGGCTTTTGCCGGTGACCCTGCTTGGCTATGCCGCACCGGGGGCTGTGCTGGCGCTTGGGCTGCTGGTGCCACTGGCGGCGTTGGATCACCATCTCGCCGACGCTGTGCTGGCGCTGACTGGCTGGGATCCCGGGCTGATGATCACCGGCACGGCCTTTGCCCTGGGGCTGGCCTACCTGGTGCGCTTCTTCGGGATCGCCCAGGGGGCCGTTGATGCGGCCTTCGGGCGGATCTCGCCCGCCCTGCCGATGGCGGCGCGGTCGCTGGGGCGGACGGCTGGCGGGGCGCTGCAGTCGGTCTATCTGCCCCTGATGCGGGGGTCGGTGCTGACGGCGCTGCTGGTCGTCTTTGTCGACTGCGTGAAGGAATTGCCTGCGACGCTGCTCTTGCGCCCGTTCAACTTCAACACCCTGTCGACGCGGGTGTTCGAACTGGCCAGTCTGGAGCGCCTGTCCGAGGCAGCCCCTGCTGCCCTTCTTGTGATGGCCGTCGGTCTGGTCGCCGTCGTGATCGTCGCGCGGGGCGAACGGGACTGATACCGGCCGATTGCGGTCGGGTCTTGCACAGACGGCGCACGGGCGGTATCTGGCATGCGTGGCCCCTATAGCTCAGCTGGTAGAGCATCTGATTTGTAATCAGAGGGTCGGGAGTTCGAGTCTCTCTGGGGGCACCACAGCGCAGATCACGCGGGGCAGGGCAGGAGTGCTGGCCCTAGGTCCGATCCACCACACCCAGAAAGCTGAGCGTCGCCTCAAGATCCGCACGCAGCTTGGCGTCTGACCGGTTGAACCCGGCGCACACCGCATCAAAGCTTTGGCGCAGGATTTTCTTTTCCTCGCCCTTGCAGTCGTTCCACGGGCGGCCTTGCAGGCCCATGACCAACACATAGTACCCGATGAAATGTGGCCGCACGCCGCTGGCAAGAAGCCTGCGGTAGGCCTCATCGGGACCAAGGCTGCGAATCTCTTCCGCCGTGGTGATGCCTGCAGCGGCAAAAGCCGCCTCAGAGGCGGGGCCAAGGTTGGGAATGGACGAAACCGGGCTTGGCATGCAGGACCACCGTCAAAGCCCCAGCTTTGCGGCCTGCCGAACCCCTGTCAAGGGACCCGGCCGACCAGATGACCCAAGCCAGGCGCGGGACGGCTCAGATCGACGCCCAGTCCCGGAAGATCGGCTTGCTGCCCTGCTGGGCGGTGCTGCCCGATTGCGGGGCGGGTTCCTGGCCTTGCTGCTGTTGCGCGGGCGTGCTGCTGCCACCTTGTTGCGGTGTCGCGGGGGATTTGGCCATTTGACTGCTCCGTTCGCTGGCTCTGGTCTTGTCGCCTTTTCCCGATATTGCGGCACAGATGGGCGCTGGCAAGCCGGGACGATGACAATTTTGCGACGATCTGGCAGCGATGTGCGCCCTATGCAACAGGGCGTCGATCACATTCCGGTTTTCCAGACCCGGAACCACAGGTCAGTGCAGCCGTGCCCGATGGACTGACTTGCCGGGCCGGAAGGTGATCAGCCGGTCACACGGGCCGGATAGCCAGCCGCATCAAGGGCGGCAATAACAGCCGCAGGGGACGCTTCACCCGTCACCTCGGCCTCGCGCGAACGCAGGTCGATCATCACCTCGTTCGTGCCGGGCAAAGCCGTGATCGCGGCCTCGACAGCTGACTTGCAGTGGCCGCAGCTCATGTCGGGAATCGAAAACCTGGTCATCATCGGGTCCTGTGCAACCTGTTGTGCATGGTGGCTCATCCCAACCCATGGTCAAGGCGGAACAGAGTGGCCAGGACGGCATCCTGCTGCATTTTTCTGCGCCCGTTCTTGCGTCCGGCCCCGAAAGCAAGCTTTTCCTTTGACAGCACCGGGTTGGCCAAGGCACAGTATTCAAAGCGCTTTGAAAACGGCAACCCCATGCGCAAGGTCGCAAAAAATCGGTGGACACTGCCGGTGTTTGCGGTAACACAAAAGCGGTTTGAGGCAGTATGCTGCCCAAGGCGGGGGCGGTTGCGCCCGATTGACTGCTTGACCGTCGCCCTGCGGCGCCTAGGCTTTGCGAAAGATACTTTTCGAAAGATACTCCGTGCTGGACAAATCCGTGACCGATCTGAGCGTGACCCCGAACCTCTTGCAGGCAGATATCCTGCGTCATCTGACTTTCACAGTCGGCAAGGATGTGCCGCATGCCTCGGTGCATGACTGGCGCATGGCCCTGTCTCACGCCATCCGCGACCGGATCGTCGAGCCGTGGTTCGCATCGACCAAGCGGACCTGGGCCGAAGATCGCAAGCGCGTCTATTATCTCTCGATGGAATTCCTGATCGGACGGATCCTTGAGGATGCGACGATCAACCTTGGCCTGTACGACCAGGCGGTCGAGGCGATGGCCGCGATGGGCCAGGATCTGCGCACGGTCATCAATGACGAACCTGATGCCGCGCTTGGCAACGGCGGCCTCGGGCGGCTGGCGGCCTGCTTCATGGAATCGATGGCAACGCTCGGCTGCCCGGCCTATGGCTATGGCATCCGCTATGAGCACGGGTTGTTTCACCAGCGGTTCGAAAGCGGACGGCAGGTCGAGACACCGGAAAACTGGCTGGCCCAGGCCCACCCGTGGGAATTTGCACGGCCCGAAAGCTCGTACACCATAGGTTTCAAGGGCCATGTGGAAACCCGTGACGGGCGCGAGGTCTGGCAACCGGCAGAAACCGTGACGGCCCTTGCGCATGACACGCCGGTCATCGGCTGGGAGGGTCGCTGGGCCAACACGCTGCGGCTTTGGGGCGCGCGGGCGACCAGCCAGTTCGATCTTGAACGGTTCAACCGGGGCGACTATGCGGCTGCGGCCGAGCCGGAGAACCTGGCGCGCACCCTGTCGCGCGTGCTTTACCCCGACGACACCACCTATCAGGGCAAGGAACTGCGCCTGAAGCAGGAGTTCTTCCTGACCTCGGCCGCGCTTCAGGACATCCTGCGCCGGTATCTGGCCAGCCACAGCGACCTGCGCGCGCTGCCAAAGCATGTGGCGATCCAGATGAACGACACGCATCCGGCGATTGCGGGGCCGGAACTTATCCGCCTTCTGTCGGATGATCATGGCCTGCCCTTCGACGAGGCGCTGACCATCGCGCGGTCTTGTCTTGGCTACACCAACCACACCCTGTTGCCGGAAGCCCTTGAAAAATGGGCGACATTCACCTTCGGCAACGTGCTGCCCCGCCACATGCAGATTGTCGAGAAGATCGACAGCTGGCATCGCCGCGCGTATCCGAACCGGCCGCATTATGTCGGGATCGTCAAGCATCAGGAAGTGCGGATGGGCGAACTGGCCTTTGTGATGAGCCACAAGGTGAACGGCGTCTCGGCGCTGCACACGGACCTGGTGAAGCAGAACCTTTTCCCCGAACTCAACCGCCTGCATCCGGGCCGGATCATCAACCAGACCAACGGGGTGACCCCGCGGCGCTGGCTGCGGATGGCGAACAAGCCTCTTGCCGGTCTGATCACCGAAACGATTGGTGCGGGCTGGGAAGCGGACCTTGACCGGCTGAAAGAGCTGGAGGCCCATGTCGCCGACGCAGGCTTTCGCGCGGCCTTTGCGGCCGCAAAGCGGATCAACAAGGTAGAGCTTTCGAACTGGACGCAAGCCGAGCTTGGCGTGCAAATCTCGCCCGATGCGCTGTTCGATGTGCAGATCAAGCGCATCCATGAATACAAGCGGCAGCTTCTGAACATTCTTGAAACCATCGCGCATTGGCAGAAACTTCGTGCCGTTCCCAAGGGCAACTGGGTGCCCAGGGTCAGGATATTTGGTGGCAAGGCGGCGCCCGGCTACGCTGTTGCAAAGGAAATCATCCGCCTTATCAATGATGTGGCGGTTGTTGTTAACAGCGATCCGGTAACTGGCGATCTGCTCAAGATCATCTATCCGGCCAACTATAACGTCACGATGGCCGAACGGGTGATCCCGGCGGCCGACCTTTCCGAACAGATTTCCACCGCTGGAAAAGAGGCTTCGGGCACCGGCAACATGAAGTTCATGATGAACGGGGCGCCGACCATTGGCACCCTGGACGGGGCTAACGTGGAAATTCTGCGGGAGGTCGGGGCAGAGAACTTCTTTCTGTTTGGCCTGACGGCAGAGGAAGTGGCCAAGCGGCGGGAAGATCCCGACCATTCCAAGAAGGCGATCGAGGCCTGCCAGCCGCTGATGGATGTGCTGCAGACCATTGCCGAGGGGCGGTTTTCGCCCGATGAGCCTGACCGCTATCACGGGCTGGTCCACCGGGTCTGGCACCACGACTATTTCCTCGTCGCGGCGGATTTTGCGGCCTATCATGCCGCCCAGGGCGCGGTCGATCAGGCCTATGCCGATCCGGCGCGCTGGTGGAAGATGGCCGCGCTGAACACGGCACGAAGCGGGTTCTTTTCGTCCGACCGGACGATCCGCAGCTATATGGACGAGATCTGGCAGGCGACTTCGGCACTTTGACATCTGCTCTGGCAGGCTTTCGGGGAGGAGAGCATGGCTGAGACGACACTGGACCGGGGCGTGGCCGAGGCGATTGCCGGCGGCTGGCATGGCGACCCTTTCGCCGTTCTGGGACCGCAGAAGCGGACAAAGGGCTGGGAGATCACCGCCTTCGTGCCAGGGGCGGACCGGCTTTGGGTCGTGACCGGCAAGACCGAGGCGGAAGCGGTGCCCTATCCCGGCGTTCCGGGGGTCTTCACGCATCAGATGACCCGGAAAGCCAGCTACAGCTTTCGCGCGGAAGGCCATGGCAATGCTTGGGAATTTGAAGACCCCTACCGCTTTGGCCCGATCCTGGGCGAGATGGACGAATACCTGCTGGGCGAAGGCACGCATCGGCGACTTTGGCAGGTGCTCGGGGCGCATCTGAAAACGCATGAGGGGATTGACGGGGTGCATTTCGCCGTCTGGGCCCCGAACGCGGAACGGGTGTCCGTGGTCGGTGATTTCAACGTCTGGGACGGGCGGCGCAACCCGATGCGGCGACGGGGTGCGACGGGGGTATGGGAGATCTTCATCCCGGCCCTTGGCGACGGCACGGCCTACAAGTACGAGATCAAGGGTCCGGGCGGGCAGGTTCTGCCGCTCAAGGCCGATCCGGTGGGGTTCGGTTCTGAACATCCGCCGGCAAATGCCTCAGTGGTAAGGAAAATCAGCGGCGCGTGGCAGGATGGCGGCTGGATGGGAACGCGGGCCGAGGCCCACTCCATCGACGCGGGGGTATCAACCGGTCGGCATGTTCGCGCCCACGATCCGCCATGGCACGCCGTCCGAGTTTCGCGCCTTTGTCGATGCGGCGCACCGCAAGGGCCTTGGTGTCATCCTCGACTGGGTGCCCGGCCATTTTCCGACCGACGCGCATGGGCTTGGCCGGTTCGACGGCACCTCGCTTTACGAACATCAGGACCCGCGCGAAGGGTTTCATCAGGATTGGAACACCCTGATCTACAACTACGGCCGGGTCGAGGTGAAGAACTACCTTGTCTCCAACGCCTTGTACTGGCTTGAGGAATACCACATCGACGGGTTGCGTGTGGATGCCGTGGCCTCGATGCTGTATCGCGACTACAGCCGCAAGTCGGGTGAGTGGGTGCCGAACAGGGACGGCGGGCGCGAGAACTATGAGGCGATCGACGTCCTGCGCACGACGAACATCACCGCTTATGGCGAAGTGCCCGGAATCATGACGATTGCCGAGGAATCGACGGCTTTCCCGGGTGTGTCGCGACCGGCAAACTGGGGGGGCCTCGGGTTCGGGTTCAAGTGGAACATGGGGTGGATGAACGACACCCTGAGTTACATGCAGAAGGACCCGCTTTACCGCAAGTATCATCACCACCAGATGACCTTTGGCATGGTCTATGCCTGGTCGGAAAACTACATCCTGCCGATCAGCCATGACGAGGTTGTGCATGGCAAGGGCAGCATGCTGTCAAAGATGCCGGGCACCGCGTGGGAGAAATTCGCCAACCTGCGGGCCTATTACGGGTTCATGTGGGCGCATCCGGGCAAGAAACTTCTGTTCATGGGGCAGGAGTTTGCCCAGGGCGCGGAATGGAACCACAATCAGAGCCTGGACTGGCATCAGCTTGAAATTGCCGAACACAAGGGCATGCAGCGGCTGGTGCGCGACCTGAACCGCGTCTACCGCGAGGTGCCGGCGCTGCATGTGAACGACTGCCGTCCCGAAGGCTTCGACTGGATCGAAAGCAACGATGCCGATGCAGGGGTCTATGCCTTCGTCCGCAAGGGACGGGCGGGCGACAGGCCGGTGGTGGCGGTCATCAACATGACACCGCTGGAACGGACCTATCGCCTTGGCCTGCCGGGGGCTGGCAAGTGGAGCGAAATCCTGAACACCGACGCCAAGGTGTATGGCGGGGGCAACCGTGGCAACCTGGGAGGGGTGACCACGGAAAAGACGCCGTGGCACGGGCAGATTCAATCGGCGCTTGTCACGGTGCCGCCTTTGGCCGCCATCTACCTGCAGCAGGCCACAAATCCACCAAAGGACTGATCAGCGGCGGTCGCACCGCCACCCCAGGGGAGGGACACGATGAAACCGAAAGCAAACCAGCGGCTGTCCAGCCAGGCGATGGCCTTTGTCCTTGCAGGCGGACGCGGCAGCCGACTGAAGGAGTTGACCAACACGCGTGCGAAGCCGGCGGTCTATTTCGGCGGCAAGACCCGGATCATCGACTTTGCGCTGTCCAATGCGGTGAACTCGGGCATCCGGAAGATGGCGATTGCCACGCAATACAAGGCGCACAGCCTGATCCGGCACTGCCAGCGCGGCTGGAACTTCTTTCGGGCGGAACGCAATGAATACCTGGATATCCTGCCCGCGTCGCAACGGATGGACGAGGTGAACTGGTATCGCGGCACAGCGGATGCGGTGGCCCAGAACATCGACATCATCGACAGCTACGGCATCCAGTATGCGATCATCCTGGCCGGGGATCACATCTACAAGATGGATTACGAGGTGATGCTGCGTCAGCATGTCGAAAGCGGCGCGGACGTGACCATCGGATGCCTGACCGTGCCCCGGAAAGAGGCAAGCGCCTTTGGCGTCATGCATGTCGACAAGACGATGCGGATCACCGATTTTCTGGAAAAGCCGAAGGATCCACCGTCGATCCCCGGCGATCCGGCGCATGCGCTGGCATCCATGGGGATCTATATCTTCGACTGGGCCTTCCTGCGCGATCTGTTGTTGAAGGACATGTCGGATGACAATTCGACGCATGATTTCGGGTTCGACCTGATCCCCTACATCGTGAAGAACGGCAAGGCCGTGGCGCACAAGTTCGCCGACAGCTGCGTGATGAGCGGGCTGGAGACCGAACCCTACTGGCGCGACGTGGGCACGATCGACGCCTTCTGGCAGGCCAATATCGACCTGACGGATTTCGTGCCGAAACTGGACCTTTACGACAGCGCCTGGCCGATCTGGACCTATGCCGAGATCGTGCCGCCCGCAAAGTTCATCCATGACGAGGATGGGCGGCGCGGGAGCGCGGTGTCGTCGCTGGTGTCGGGCGATTGCATCGTCTCGGGCTCGGCGGTGTCGAACTCGCTGCTGTTCACCGGCGTGCGCACCCACAGCTATTCCGCCCTGGAATATGTGGTGGCGCTGCCGCAGGTGATCGTCCATCGCAAGGCGCAACTGAAGAATTGCGTGATCGACCGGGGGGTCGTCATTCCCGAAGGGCTGGTCGTGGGCGAGGATGCCGAGGAAGACATGAAATGGTTCCGTCGATCCGAGGGGGGGATTGTGCTGGTGACGCAGGACATGCTTGACGCCCGGGCCAGGGCGCTATCCTGAACACGCGCTTTGGTGGACATGCCGGGGGTTTCACACCCCCGGACCCCCGTGGGATATTTGCGCCAGAATGAAACGGGAGCCGGGAAAGATGAGCGGGCGGGTACTTTCGGTAGCGTCTGAATGCGTGCCGCTGGTCAAGACCGGCGGGCTTGCCGATGTGGTGGGCGCGCTGCCCGGGGCGCTTGCGGCAACGGGGTGGGAGATGCGGGTGCTGATGCCGCGCTACCGGTCCTTGCTGGCGCAATCGGCGGGCTGGCCGGTGGTCTGGGACGAGGCCGATCTCTGGGGCGGCCCGGGGCGGGTACTGGCAGGCGAGGTTGCGGGTGTCAGGATGCTTCTGCTGGACGCTCCACATCTTTTTGACCGCGACGGCGGGCCCTATTCCGGGCCGCTGGGGGATCATCCCGACAACGCCGTGCGCTTTGCCGCGCTGAGCTGGGTCGCAGCCCGCATCGCGCGCGAAGGGCTGGACGGCTGGAAGCCGGACGTGCTGCACGCGCATGACTGGCAGGCAGGGCTGGCGCCGGCCTACCTGGCCTATGGTGGCTCGGGCGGTGTGAAGTCGGTCCTCACGGTCCACAACATCGCCTTTCAAGGTTGGGCACCTGCGCACATGCTGGGGATCCTGCGGCTGCCCGGACACGCGTTTCATCCCGATGCGCTGGAGTATTACGGCGGAATCTCAAGTCTGAAGGCGGGGCTGGTTACCGCAGACCGGATCACCACCGTGTCACCCACCTATGCGGCAGAACTGATGCGGCCGGAATTCGGGATGGGACTGCAAGGCGTGATCGCGGCGCGGGCGTCGGTGGTATCGGGCATCCTGAACGGGGTGGATACCGGGGTCTGGTCGCCTGAGGCAGAGGACCCGCCGTTCGGGCCGAAGGCGATGGCCGGAAAAGCCGCGGCGCGGGCCGCACTTTGCGCCGAGTTCGGGCTGGAGGTGCCGGGGCCGCTGGCCATTGTCGTCAGCCGCCTGACCGACCAGAAGGGCATCGACCTCTTGCCTGCGGTGATCCCGGATTTCGTGCTGGGGGGCGGGGGGCTTGTCGTGCTTGGTTCGGGCGATCCGACGCTGGAAGGGGCGTGTCGGACCCTGGCGGCACGGTTTCCCGGACGGGTCGCGACGCGGATCGGGTATGACGAGGCGATGAGCCACCGGTTGTTCGCCGGGGCCGATGCCGTGCTGGTGCCCAGCCGGTTCGAGCCGTGCGGTCTGACGCAGATGTACGGGTTGCGCTATGGCGCGCTGCCGGTCGTGGCGCTGGTTGGCGGGTTGGCGGATACGGTGATCGGTGCCAGCCCCGCGACACTGGCGGCGGGCGTGGCAACAGGGGTGACCTTTCACCCGGTCGACACGCTTGGCTTTGGCCAGGCGCTGACGCAGCTTCTGGCGCTGCATGCCCAGCCAAAGCTTTGGACGAGGCTGCGGTCAAACGCCATGGGCCACCCGGTCGGCTGGGAGACCAGCGCCGCTGCCTATGCCAGCCTTTACGAAGGGTTGTGCGCGTGACAGCACAGACCGGATCGTCGCCAGCGCGGCTTGCGGGCCATGCGGTCAGCGCCGGCAGGCCCTGGCCGATGGGGTCGTCCTTCACCGGTGACGGTGTGAACTTTGCGGTCTTTTCCGCCCATGCCGAGAAGATCGAGCTTTGCCTCTTTACCCCCGATGGCCGCAAGGAAGTTGCGCGGCTGCCCATTGCAGAGCGGGACGGCGACATCTGGCATATCGAGGTTGGCGGGCTGACCCCCGGCACCGTCTACGGCTTTCGGGTGCATGGACCCTACGCCCCCGAGCAGGGGCACCGCTTCAATCCCAGCAAGCTGCTTCTGGACCCTTACGCCCGTGCGCTGGAAGGGCGGCTCAAATGGTCCGACGCGGTGATGGGATACAAGATCGGTAGCCCGCGTGGCGATCTGAGCTTTGATACCCGCGATTCTGCCTTTGCCGTGCCGAAGGCGGTGGTGGTGGATCCGTCCTTTACCTGGGGCAATGATCGGGCCCCGCGCACACCGCGGATCGACACGGTGATCTGCGAGGCGCATGTCAAGTCGATGACCGCGCTGCATCCCGGCGTCGAAAGGGGCTTGCGCGGGACGTACCTCGGCCTGTCTTCGGACGCGGTGATCGAGCATCTCTTGCAGCTTGGCGTCACGGCGATCGAGCTTTTGCCGGTGCAGGCTTTCATCGACGATCGGTTTCTGGTGGCCAAGGGATTGCGCAACCACTGGGGTTACAACACCCTGGCCTTCTTCGCCCCCGAACCGCGCTATATGTCGAAAGGCGCGTTGTGGGAGTTCCAGACCATGGTGCGCCGGTTCCATTCGGCCGGGCTCGAGGTCATCCTGGACGTCGTCTACAACCACACCGCCGAGGGCGACGAATGGGGGCCGACCCTCAGCTTCCGGGGTCTCGACAACGCGAGCTATTACCGTCTGGCCGAAGGCGGGCGAACCTACGTCAACGACACTGGCACCGGCAACACGCTGAACCTGACGCATCCGATGGTCTTGCGCATGGTGATGGACAGCTTGCGCTACTGGGTGGAGGTGGGCCATGTCGACGGGTTCCGCTTTGACCTCGCTTCAGTCCTGGGGCGCGAAGCCCACGGGTTTGATCCCAACGGCAGCTTCTTCGACGCCATCCGGCAGGACCCGGTCCTCAACCGGGTCAAGCTGATCGCCGAACCCTGGGACATCGGCCCCGGGGGCTATCAACTTGGGGCCTATCCGCACCCGTTCCAGGAATGGAACGACAAGTTCCGCGATGGCGTCCGGCGGTTCTGGAAGGGCGATGCCGGGATGACGCGCGACCTTGCGGCCCGGATCCTCGGCAGCGCCGAACGCTTTGACCATGCGGGGCGGGCGGCGACGGCCTCGGTCAACTTCATCACCAGTCACGACGGCTTCACGCTGGAGGATCTGGTCAGCTTTACCATCAAGCGCAATTTCGCCAACGGTGAAGACAACCGCGACGGCCACCATGAAAACCATTCGGACAACCTTGGGGTCGAGGGGCCGACCAGGGATGCAAAGGTGCTTGCGGCGCGCGCCTTGCGCAAGCGCAACCTGCTGGCCACGCTGATGCTGGCCCAAGGTGTGCCGATGCTGCTTGCAGGCGACGAGATCGGCCATACCCAGGGCGGCAACAACAACGCCTATGCCCAGGACAACGAGACCAGCTGGATTGACTGGGCAAGGGCGGACGCGGGGCTTCAGGCTTTTGTCGCGCGTCTGATCGCGCTTCGTCGGTCGCTGCCGGTCTTGCGGCAACGGCGGTTCCTGCATGCCCATCGGCGACCCTCGGACGGGGTGCCGGACGTGATCTGGCGGCGGGCGGACGGCACCGTGCCACAGTCCGAGGAGTGGCATGACCCGGCGTTCCGCTGTCTGTGCCTGGAGCTGCGGATGCAGGCGGAAGGGGGCGACCCGAACCCCGAGGCGGTCTTTGTCGTCTTCAACACCGGGGGTGCGGTTGCGCTTCACATGCCCGACAGCGCGCCGGGATGGGAGCTTGCTCTTGACACCACGCGCCCCGATCTGGTGCCATCGGCCCAGCCGATCACCGAAGTGCCCGCACAGTCGGTCCTGCTTTTCCGGTCCCTGACCGGCACGCCGAAGGGAGGCAAACCATGACAACCGTAACCACAGCGCCGATTGCGGGGCAGAAACCCGGCACATCCGGCCTGCGCAAGAAGACGCCCGTGTTCATGGGGCGGCACTATCTGGAAAATTTCGTCCAGGCGATCTTCGACGTTGTGGGCTGCCAAACAAAAGACGGGGCAGGAAAGACCTTCGTCCTTGGCGGCGACGGGCGCTATTTCAATGATCGTGCGGCGCAGGTGATCCTGCGGATGGCGGCGGCCAGCGGGGCTGCCCGGGTGATCGTGGGGCAGGGGGCGATCCTGTCCACGCCTGCGGCCAGCCACCTGATCCGGCTGAACAAGACCGATGGCGGGATCATCATGTCGGCCAGCCACAACCCCGGCGGCCCAACCGAGGATTTCGGCGTCAAGTTCAACATGGCCAACGGCGGCCCCGCGCCCGAAGCCGTGACCGAGGCGATGTATCAGCGCACGACCGAGATCACCGAATACAAGGTGCTTGAGGCGCGGGATGTCGATCTTTCGGTCATCGGTCGGCATGACCTTGGCGGGATGATCGTCGATGTCGTCGATCCGGTGTCCGACTATGCCGCCTTGATGGAGACGCTGTTCGATTTCCCCGCAATCCGGGCGATGTTCGCGGGTGGTTTCCGCATGCGGATGGATTCGATGTGTGCCGTGACGGGCCCCTATGCGGTCGAGATTCTGGAACGCCGTCTTGGGGCCGCACGGGGCACGGTGGTGAACGCCACGCCGCTGCCGGATTTCGGCGGCATGCACCCCGACCCGAACCCGACCTGGGCCAAGGCCCTGATGGACGAGATGTTCGGCTCGGCCGCGCCCGACTTTGGTGCGGCGTCGGATGGCGACGGCGACCGCAACATGGTGGTCGGGCGCGGGGTCTACGTCTCGCCCTCGGACAGTCTGGCGGTGCTGGCCGCGAATGCGCATCTGGCGCCGGGCTATGCCGCGGGGCTGAAGGGGGTCGCACGGTCGATGCCGACCAGCGCCGCCGCCGACCGGGTGGCTGACGCCCTTGGGATCGGGAAATACGAGACGCCGACCGGCTGGAAATTCTTCGGCACTCTTCTGGACGCCGGACGCGCCACGATCTGCGGCGAGGAAAGCTTTGGCACCGGGTCTGACCATGTGCGCGAAAAGGACGGTCTTTGGGCGATTCTTCTGTGGCTGAACATTCTTGCGGTTCGCAAGCAGTCGGTGGCCGACATCCTGGCGGAGCATTGGGCGACCTACGGGCGCAATTACTACAGCCGCCACGATTTCGAGGCGATCGAGACTGCAAAGGCCGATGCGATGTTTTCGGCCCTGCGTGGCAATCTGGCCGGCCTGCCCGGGCGGCAGGTCGAGGGCATGACCGTCAGTGCCGCCGACGATTTCGCCTATACCGATCCGGTGGACAGCTCGGTCAGCACCGGGCAAGGCGTGCGGGTTCTGTTCGCTGATGGCAGCCGGATCGTCTATCGGCTGTCGGGCACGGGGACAGAAGGTGCCACCCTCCGCGTGTACCTTGAACGCTATGCGGCCGGGCCGGATGGGCTGGACCTTGACGCCCAGACCGCCCTTGCCCCGGTGATCCGGGCTGCCCATGCCCTGGCGGGGATCGCCGGACATACCGGGCGGACGGCACCCGATGTCGTGACCTGACGACGGATTCGCAGCAGCAGTGTCGCGAATTGACCAGACCCGAAGGTCATTTGCGACAAACCTGACACCAGTGTCGAGTTTCGGGGAGGAAAGCGATGGGCGAGGTCAGGGTGCGGTCCGGACGGCAGGCGCGGCAGGCCGAACGCGCCCAGCAGGGCGGCGGGATGGGACGCCCCTACATCGTCCGCAATATCCCGACCTATGATGTCCTGTCGGAAGAAAATCTTGTCAGGATCGAGTCTGCGGCCGATCGGGTGCTTGCCGAAACCGGGATCGAATTCCGCGATGATCCCGTGGCGCTGGAGCATTGGAAAAAGGCCGGGGCCCGGGTCGACGGGGTACTGGTCAAGTTCGAACCCGGAATGCTGCGCGAGATCCTGAAATCCGCCCCCGCCGAGTTTACCCAGCATGCCCGAAACCCGGCAAATTCGGTGCAGATCGGCGGGCGGAATGTCGTCTTTTCACCGGCCTATGGCAGCCCTTTCGTGATGGACCTCGACAAGGGCCGCCGCTTTGGCACGCTGGAGGATTTCCGCAACTTCATCAAGCTGGCGCAGTCCAGCCCGAACTTCCACCACTCGGGCGGCACGATCTGCGAGCCTACGGATGTGGCAGTCAACAAGCGTCATCTGGACATGGTTCTTGCGCATATCGAACTGTCCGACCGCCCGTTCATGGGCTCGGTCACCGCCGAAGAGCGCAGCGAAGACAGCATCGCGATGGCCCGCATCCTCTTTGGCGAGGCGTTTGTGAACGATCATTGCGTTATCCTTGGCAATGTGAACGTCAATTCGCCTTTGGTCTGGGATGGGACGATGACCCGGTCCTTGCGCGCCTACGCCCGCGCCAATCAGGCGGCGGTGGTGGTGCCCTTCATTCTGGGCGGTGCCATGGGGCCGGTCACGATTGCGGGCGGGATCGTGCAATCGCTGGCCGAGACGATGGCCGGCTGCGCCCTGACGCAGCTGGAGCGCAAGGGCGCGCCGGTGATCTTCGGCAACTTCCTGTCGTCGATGAGCTTGCGATCCGGCAGCCCGACCTTTGGCACACCGGAACCGGCGATCGGGTCGCAGGTCATCGGCCAGTTGGCACGGCGGTTGAACCTGCCCTTGCGCTGCAGCGGCAACTTCACAACGTCAAAGCTGCCGGACGGGCAGGCGATGATGGAAGGCACGATGTCGATGCTGGCCGCAATCCACTGCGGGGCCAACTTCATCCTGCATTCGGCGGGCTTTCTGGATGGGCTTTTGTCCATGTCCTACGAGAAGTTCATGATGGACGCCGACCTGTGCGGCGCGCTCCATGCCTATCTGGACGGAATCCGGATGGACGACGACCAGCTTGCCGTCGAGGCCTTTGCCGAGGTGGGGCCGGGAAACCACTTCTTCGGCGCGTCCCACACATTGAGGCACTATGAAACGGCGTTCTGGGACAGCACGCTGTCGGACAACGAACCCTTCGAAAAATGGGAGGCTGCGGGGTCCGAGGATAGTGCGACACGGGCAAACCGGCAGTGGAAAAAGCGGCTTGCCGAATATGAGGCCCCGGCGCTGGAGGCCGGAATCCGCGACGGCCTGCACGACTTCGTGGCCCGCAAGAAGGCCGAAGCGACCGACGCCTGGTATTGAGCGGCAGCCAGGATTCTTGAAAGAATTTCGCAGACTGCTTCGAAGAAATCTCGCCTTACGCCCGAAGGCCGGTTTCTTCCAGCAATCCCAGACGCTTTGCCTCATAGTAGTACCCCGAGGCGTACCACTTCACCGCCTCATCTTCGTCGCCGCGTGACACCAGCCAGGCGCCGCGCAGATATTTGCCAGCATATTTCAGGTTGGTCTCTGCATCCAGAAGCCCTGCGGGCGCGCCGTCATAGCCCATGGTGCGTGCGGTCTGTGGCAGGATCTGCATCAGCCCGTAATAGGGGCCATTGCGTGCTGCCGCATTGTATCCGCTTTCGCGCTGGATGATCCGGTGCATAAGGCTTTCGGGAATTTCGTGGATCTCGGAATACTTGACGATCAGGGCGCGCATTTCCGCAGTCTCGCCGGGGTAAAGATCCGATCGGTCGACGCGCTCGGCCCGGGTGCCACACGCGGACAAAAGGGCGGCGGCGCCAAGGGCTATCAGGCGACGGCGGGAAAGGGACATGCAAAGCTCCGAGACGATTTGCAGGGGACTTAGCCGGTCGGGGCAGCAAGCTGCAAGCCCTGACCTTCGGGCCGAACGGGCGTCGGCGGCAAGCGGCGATGCGTCACGGAGTTTTTCGGCCGAGGGTGCAAGAATTCGCTTAGATCTTGCGGGGTTTGGCTTAGTCTCGGGCCGTGGGGCGGGGGGGAATCAATCCATGAAGCTGAGTGACAGCCGCGAAATCAGGGCCACGCCCGCCATGGTCTGGCAGGCAATCCTTGACCCCGAGGTGCTGAAAGCCTGCATCCCGGGCTGCCAATCGCTGGCAGGGTCGGTCACTGACGGCTACGAGGCGGTGGTCAAGCAGAAGGTCGGCCCGGTCAGTGCCACCTTTACCGGCGTTGTCCACCTTTCGGACATCGTCGAGGGCAAGTCCCTGCGCATCGCGGGTGAAGGCAAGGGCGGGGTCGCGGGTTTTGCCAAGGGCGGGGCCGACGTGACGCTGGACGCCACCACCGACGGCACCCGCCTGAGTTATGAGGTCGATGCGTCGGTCGGCGGCAAGATCGCCCAGCTTGGCAGCCGCATCATCGACGGCTTTGCCAAGAAGATGGCGGATGAATTCTTCACCCGCTTTCAGGATGCGGTGGAGGGCCCGGAGGAGGAGCCAGCCCCGACCGACACCGAAACAACGGACACACCCAAAAAGGGATGGTTCAAGCGCCTTGTCGGGGGCTGATCCGTCACCATACCCAGGATTATCCAAGGGAGGATGAGAATGACCAAAGTCACCATGACCGTGAACGGCAAGTCCGTTTCGGCCGAAACCGAGGGGCGGACATTGCTGTCAGCCTATTTGCGCGACGGACTCAGACTTACCGGCACCCACGTCGGTTGCGACACCAGCCAGTGCGGCGCTTGCGTGGTGCATGTCGACGGCAAGCCGGTGAAAAGCTGCACTGTGTTCGCGCAGGACGTGGCGGGCGCCGATGTGCGCACGATTGAAGGCATGGCAAATGCCGATGGCTCGCTTGGTGTGATCCAGCAGGCGTTTCAGGATCATCACGGGCTGCAATGCGGGTTCTGCACGCCGGGCATGGTGATGTCGGCGGCGGCGCTGCTGGCGGAAAACCCCAAGCCCAGCGAACATGAGGTGCGCCACTACCTGGACGGCAACATCTGCCGCTGCACGGGATACCACAACATCGTCAAGGCCGTGATGGCTGCCTCCGGGCAGGACGTCAGCGCCTTGGCCGCCGAATAGGGGGACGCACGATGCCGAAGGATCATGGAATTGGCGCAAGCTCGAAGCGCCGTGAGGATATCCGCTTTCTGACCGGAAAGGGGACCTATACCGATGACATGAACATCGCCGGGCAGGCCCATGCGGTGATGGTACGGTCAACCGTGGCGCATGGCCGGATCAAGCGGGTCGATACCGCTGCTGCCGCCGCGATGCCGGGCGTTCTGGCTGTTTTTACCGGTGAGGATTTTGCTGCTGTCGGCGGCAACCCGGCGGGCTGGCTGATCAACAGCCGCGACGGCACGCCAATGCGCGAACCGAAGCGCCCGGTGCTGGCGCATGGCAAGGTGCGCCACGTTGGCGACGCCTACGCCGCCGTGGTGGCCGAGACCTACCAGCAGGCACGCGATGCAGCACAGGTGATCGCCGATGACAGCGAGATCGAGGAACTGCCCGCGGTCGTCAACATGGCCGCTGCGGTGGCAAACGCCTCCAACCGCGTGCATGACGAGATCCCCGACAACGTCTGCTATGACTGGGGCTGGATCGAGGACAACCGCGCCAAGGTCGATGCGGCGATCAAGTCCGCGCCCCATGTCACCACGCTGGAACTGGTGAACAACCGTCTGGTGCCGAACGCGATGGAACCGCGCGCTTCGATCGGTGAATTCTTCCCCGGCACGCAGGATTACAAGCTGACCACCACCAGCCAGAACCCGCACCTGACGCGGCTTCTGGTGGCGGCTTTCGTGCTTGGCATTCCGGAGAACAAGCTGCAGGTCGTGGCCCCCGATGTGGGCGGCGGCTTCGGGTCGAAGATCTATCACTACGGCGAAGAGGCGCTGGCCCGGTGCGCTGGACGGCGGAACGCAGCGAGTCCTTCCTGTCGGACGCGCATGGCAGAGACCACGTGACGAAGATCGAGCTTGCCTGTGATCTTGAGGGCAACTTCATCGCCTTCCGGACCGAGACCTTGGCGAATGTCGGCGCGTACCTGTCGAACTTCTCGACAGTGACGCCCACCTTCCTGCATGGCACGCTGATGGCCGGGCCCTACAAGGTGCCGAACGTCTATGTGAACGTGAAGACCGTCTTCACCAATACAGCACCCGTCGATGCCTATCGTGGCGCAGGCCGCCCTGAGGCGACCTATTCCTTGGAGCGGGTGGTCGACAAGATGTGCCGCGAGCTTGGCCTTGACCCGTTCGAGGTGCGGCGGAAGAACTTTGTCACCACCGACATGTTTCCCTACACCACACCGGTGGCACTGGCCTATGACACGGGCGACTATCACGCGACCCTCGACAAGGTCATGGAGATGGCTGATGTCGCGGGGTTCGAAAAACGCCGGGCGGCCAGTGCCGCCAAGGGCAAGTTGCGCGGCATGGGGCTGAGCACCTGGATTGAGGCTTGCGGGATCGCCCCCAGCCATCTGGTGGGCATCCTTGGTGCGCGCGTCGGCCTTTATGATGCGGCGACCGTGCGGGTGAACGCGACGGGCAACCTTTCGGTGATGGTCGGCGCGCACAGCCACGGGCAGGGGCATGAGACGGTCTTTGCCCAGATCGTGGCGGACAAGCTGGGGATCCCGGAATCCTCGGTCGAGATCGTGCATGGCGACACGGCGAAGATCCCGTTCGGTATGGGGTCCTATGGCTCGCGGTCCCTTGCGGTCTGCGGTTCGGCCATGTCCAAGGCGGTCGACAAGATCATCGCCAAAGGCAAGAAGATCGCCGCCCACATGCTGGAAGCTGCGGAAGGCGACATCACTTTCGAGGATGGCAAGTTCAGCGTCGCCGGCACCGACAAGGCCAAGACCTTCGGCGAGATCGCCTTCTCGGCCTACGTCCCGCACAACTACCCGCTGGAGACGCTGGAACCGGGGCTGGAGGAGACGGCGTTCTACGATCCCGCCAACTTCACCTACCCGGCGGGGGCCTACCTTTGTGAGGTCGAGGTGGACGAAGGCACCGGCAAGGTTGACGTGGTGGCCTTCCACTGCGCCGATGACTTTGGCAACATCATGAACCCGATGATCGTCGAAGGTCAGGTGCATGGCGGCGTGGGGCAGGGCATCGGCCAGGCCCTGTGCGAGTTCACCACCTATGACGAAAACGGCCAGCTTCTGACGGGGTCCTACATGGACTACGCCATGCCAAGGGCCGAGGATGTGCCGTTCTACAACGTCGACTACAGCTGCCAGACGCCTTGCACCCACAACCCATTGGGCGTGAAAGGCTGTGGCGAGGCGGGGGCGATCGGCTCTCCACCAGCGGTCGTCAACGCGGTGATCGACGCGCTTCAACGCGGCGGGCACAAACACGTCACGCATATCGACATGCCGGTCTCGCCCTCGCGGGTGTGGACGGCGATGAACGCATAAGGGGTCTGGATCATGCACAACTTTGATTTCGTGAAACCCGCAACGATTGCCGACGCCGTAAAGGCGCTTGGCGCGGATGGGGCGCAGCCGCTGTCGGGCGGGCAGACCCTGATCCCGACGATGAAGCAGCGGCTTGCGGCACCCACGGTGCTGGTCAGCCTGACTGGCATCGGTGAGATGAAGGGCGTCTGCATGGGCGACGGCGGTCTGCATATCGGGGCCGCCACGTCACATGCCGTGGTCGCGCAAGAGGCGGCTTCGTCCTACCCCGCGCTTGCCGCCCTTGCCGGGGGGATCGGCGACCCGGCGGTGCGCAACAAGGGCACCATCGGTGGGTCGCTGGCCAACAACGACCCGGCGGCCTGCTACCCTTCGGCGGTGCTGGCCTCGGGCGCGACGGTGGTGACGAACAAGCGCAAGATCGCGGCGGATGACTACTTTCAAGGCATGTTCTCCACCGCCTTGGCAGAGGGTGAGATCATCACCAGCGTGATCTTCCCGATCCCGCAGAAGGCGGCTTATGTGAAGTTCAACCAGCCTGCCAGCCGCTTTGCCCTGACCGCCGTTTTCGTCGCGAAATATGCGGGTGGCGTGCGGGTGGCGGTCACTGGCGCCTCGGCCGGTGGCGTTTTCCGCTGGGCGGAGGCTGAGGCGGCGCTGTCGTCCAACTTCTCGGCCAGCGCGATTGCCGGGCTTTCGGCAGATGCATCCGACATGATAGGCGATCTGCATGGCACGCAGGCCTACCGCGCCAATCTGGTCAAGGTGCTGACCGGACGCGCAGTCACCGCAGCGGGCTGACCCACGATAACGGCCAGCAAAGGCCCCGGGGTGCTGCGGCCCCGGGGCCTTTGTCATTCGCCTGTCACCGAATCCCGTCAGGGATGTGGACAACTCCAAGATGCCGCAGGTGCTTGGGGGTTGCGCAGGCGGAAACGCCAGATATAGTTTGACGTGTCGGGGCGGGCTCCCCCGCCCTGTCGCCAGAACGGCAACGGGCAAGGCTGGGAGTCTTTGACGGAATGGACGGCGATTTCAGAACCCAGTTCGTACGCGATCCTGCAGCGCTGAAGCATTATCCGGCTTTGGTCCTGAACGCGGACTATCGCCCGCTGTCCTATTACCCTCTCAGCCTCTGGCCCTGGCAAGAGGCGATCAAGGCGGCTGTTCTGGACCGGGTGCAGATCGTGGCCGAGTATGACCAGGTGGTCCACAGTCAAAGGCAAGAGTTCCGGATACCTTCGGTCGTGGTGCTGAAAGACTATGTGAAACCCCAGAAGCGCGTGGCATTCACGCGCTTCAATCTTTTTCTGCGCGACGAATTCTGCTGCCAGTATTGCAGTGCCAAGGGAGACCTTACCTTTGACCACGTCCTGCCCCGGTCAAAGGGTGGCATCACCAGTTGGGAAAACGTCGTCGCTGCCTGCTCGCCCTGCAACTTGCGCAAGGGCAACAAGACGCTTCGACAGTCCGGCCTGACCCTGCGACGCCCGCCCCGCCCCCCCAGCGCCGAGGAAATGCAGGCCCATGGCCGCCGTTTCCCGCCAAACCACCTGCATGAAAGCTGGATGGACTATCTGTACTGGGATGCCGAGCTCGAAGCGTGAACCGCGCGCCTCTCCCCGCCATCCGTCGTGTCGGGCCGGGTGATGCGGGCCGCTATGCCCAGGCGGCAGAAAGGTTTTTTCGCCAAACCTACAGCCATGAGGCGGGCCATGCGGCTGTGATGGACAGCCATTGCGCCCAGACCTATGCGCCCGGGAATATCCGCGCCCAGTTGGCCGCCGCCGATGTCACGGCACTTGTCGCAGAGCAAGAAGGGGTCATCCTGGGGCTGGCGCAGATGGTTGCCAAGAACAGCGAAGGCGAGGTGCAGCGCTTTTACGTCGATGCGGCCTGGCATGGCCGTGGCATCGCGCAGGTTCTGATGGCGGCCCTCATCCTTCGGGCCGAGGCGGGTGGCCTTCGCGCCCTTTCTCTTGGGGTCTGGACACAGAACGACCGCGCCATAGCCTTTTACCAGCGCCAGGGTTTTCGCCCCGAAGGAACGGTAAAGTTCCTGCTTGACGGCATCCCGCAGTCCGATCTCCTGATGCGGCGGCTGCTTGGGCCCGGTGCAGAGCCCCCGCGCGGCGGCAGCGATCCTTGATCCTGACGGACAGCGTGCTAGACAACAGAGGCCCTGCCGGTTAGAAGCACGCCGTTAGCGCTAACAGCGCCTGCTCAGGAGTAGCCCATGGTTTCGCGTGTCATCCCTGTCGATGTCTTTGATCTGGTGATCTTCGGCGGCACGGGCGATCTTGCGCGCCGCAAGATCCTTCCCGGGCTGTATCGCCGCTTTCTTGCCGGTCAGATGCCGGCCGGAAGCCGCATCATAGGTGCGGCGCGGGCCGACCTGACCGATGCGGCCTGGCGCGATCAGGTCGGGGCCGCCATCGCCGAATTCGTTCCGCAGGATCGCCAGGACAAGGCCGCCATCGCAGCCTTCCTTGACCGACTGCATTATGTGGCCATCGACGCCACTGGAACCGGCGGCTGGCCTGCGCTCAAGGCATTGATGCGCGACAACGTCGTGCGCGCCTTCTATTTCTCGGTGGCGCCCAGCCTGTTCGGCGACATCGCGCAGCGCCTGCACGAGCACGAGATCGCGGATGCGTGGAGCAGGATCGTCGTCGAAAAACCATTCGGCCGCGACCTGGCCAGCGCCCGGGCGCTGAACGGGGTTCTGGCGCGGCATTTCACCGAAGCACAGATCTACCGGATCGACCACTATCTGGGCAAGGAAACCGTCCAGAACCTGATGGCGGTGCGCTTTGCCAACATTCTGTTCGAACCGCTGTGGAAAGCCGAATACATCGACCATGTCCAGATCACGGTTGCCGAAACGGTGGGCGTAGACGGGCGGGGGGCCTATTACGACAAGTCGGGCGCCATGCGGGACATGGTTCAAAACCACATGATGCAGCTTTTGTGTCTCATCGCGATGGAGCCGCCGTATCACTTTGACCCGGACGCCGTACGGGACGAAAAGCTGAAGGTAATCCGCGCGCTGAAGCCGGTCCCGGCCGAGGATATCGTGCGCGGGCAGTATGGGCCCGGCGGCGGCGAAAAGGGCTATGTCGCGCACAGCGAAAACCCGGGCAGCCGGACGGAAAGCTATATCGCGCTCAAGGTCCATGTCTCGAACTGGCGCTGGCAAGGGGTGCCGTTCTACCTGCGCACCGGTAAGCGGCTTCGCGCGCGCGCGAGCGAGATTGCCATTACCTTCAAGCAACCACCGCATGCGATCTTTGACGATGCGAAGGGGTGGCACGAAAACGTGCTGGTCATCAGGCTGCAGCCGAATGAAGGCATGAACCTGATGGTGATGATCAAGGAACCGGGACCAGGCGGCATGCGTCTGATGCAGGTTCCGCTCGACATGTCCTTCGCCGACGCGCTGGGGGCCGAGGCCGAGGATGTGCCGGATGCCTATGAACGCCTGATCATGGACGTGATCCGGGGCAACCAGACCCTTTTCATGCGCGGCGATGAGGTCGAGGCCGCCTGGGCCTGGACCGATCCGATCCTCGATAGCTGGGAAGCACGCAGCGACAAGCCGCAGACCTACGACCCCGGCTCATCCGGCCCCGAGGATGCGCTGATGCTGATGCACCGCGACGGCCGCCGCTGGCGGGAGATCCGCGAATGAAGCTTGAGGTCTATCCCGACCGCGAAATGCTGATGCTTGGTCTGGCGAACATCATCGCCGGGCAAATGGCCGATTTCCTGCGCCGGGATGGCCGCGCGACCCTTTCGGTTCCGGGCGGCACCACGCCGGGGCCGATCTTCGATACGTTGTCCGGGGTGGATCTTGACTGGGCGAATGTCGCGGTCGTGCTGAATGACGAACGCTGGGTCCCTGAATCGTCCGACCGGTCCAATACCCGCCTTGTGCGTGAGCGCCTGATCCGGGGCCGTGCGGCGCAGGCCCGACTGATTCCGCTTTACGCCCCGGCCGGGACGCCGGAAGACATGCTGCCTGCGCTGGAAGACGGCCTGCGTCCGCATCTTCCGATCTCGGTGCTGCTTCTGGGCATGGGGGCCGACATGCACACGGCCAGCCTGTTCCCCGGTGCCGACCGGCTGGACGAGGCGCTGGCACCGTCAGCACCCCTTCTTCTGCCGATGCGAGCCGAAGCGGCGGGTGAGCCGCGCGTGACACTGACTGCGCCCGTGCTGCGCGGGGCGTTCCACACGCATATCCTGATCACCGGGCCGGAAAAGCGCGCGGCACTTGAGCGTGCCCAGAGCCTTCCCCCGCTTGAGGCGCCGGTTCGGGCCGTCCTCGACACCGCAACCGTGCATTGGGCAGAATAGATCATGGACAAATGGGCAGAGCTGAAGCGTCTTCATCATGTGAACGAAGGCCGCCATATTCTTGATCTTATGGACAAATCCCGCGCATCTGAGTTTTCGATTGCGGCCGATGGCATGCTTTTCGACTTTGCGAAGACCAATATCGACACGGCCACCCGTGCCGCGCTTGTGGCGCTGGCCGACGCTTCGGGCGTGGCCGAAAAGCGGGCTGCGATGTTCTCGGGCGAGAAGATCAACCTTACCGAAGGCCGGGCTGTGCTGCACGTCGCCCTCCGCGCTGGCGATGATGACGTGATCAAGGTCGACGGCACGGATGTCCTGCCCGAGGTGCGCCGCATCCGCAGCCTTTGCGCCGACTTCGCTCGCGATGTGCGGTCTGGGGCCTTCAAGGGGCAGGGTGGCCGGATCACCGACGTGGTGAACATCGGCATCGGTGGGTCAGACCTTGGCCCGGCAATGGCGACGCTGGCACTTGCCCCGTTCCACGATAGTCCGCGTGTGCATTTTGTCAGCAATGTCGATGGCGCGCACATCCACGACACGCTGCAAGGCCTTGATGCCACGACCACTCTGGTCATCGTCGCCTCGAAGACCTTCACCACCATCGAGACTATGACCAACGCCGATACCGCAAAGCGCTGGATGGCGGCCAAGGTCGCGAACCCGGCGGCCCAGTTCGCTGCCGTCAGCACGGCGGGTGACAAGACCGCCGCCTATGGCATTGATCCCGCGCGAGTTTTCGGGTTCGAGGATTGGGTCGGCGGGCGCTATTCGATGTGGGGACCGATCGGTCTGAGCTTGATGATCGCGATCGGGCCGGATGCCTTTGACGATTTCCTGGCCGGTGCCCGGGCGATGGACTGGCATTTCCTGACCGCACCCTTCGCGCAAAACATGCCGGTCATGCTGGCGATGGTCGGCATCTGGCACAACCAGATCTGTGGCCACGCCACCCGCGCGGTTCTGCCCTATGATCAACGGCTTGCGCGGCTTCCTGCCTACCTGCAGCAGTTGGAGATGGAGTCGAACGGCAAGCGCGTCGCCATTGACGGCAGCGATCTTCCCACACACTCCGGCCCTGTGGTCTGGGGCGAGCCGGGCACCAACGGCCAGCATGCCTTTTACCAGCTGATCCATCAGGGAACACGCGTCGTGCCTTGCGAATTCCTTGTCGCGCGGCGGGGCCATGAGCCGGATCTTGCGCACCAGCACCTCCTTCTTGTGTCGAACTGCCTGGCGCAGGCCGAGGCGCTCTTGCGGGGTCGGTCGCTTGACGAGGCCCGTGGCATCATGGCGAAGAAAGGCCTGACGGGGGATGAGTTGGACATCCAGGCCCGCCATCGCGTGTTCCCCGGCAATCGCCCGTCGACCGTTCTGGCCTATGACCGGCTGACGCCTTTCACTTTGGGCCAGATCGTGGCGCTTTATGAACATCGGGTCTTTGTCGAAGGCGTGGTTCTTGGCCTCAACTCTTACGACCAGTGGGGGGTGGAACTGGGCAAGGAACTGGCCCTTGCGCTGCAGCCGGTGCTGGAGGGCAAGGTCGGGACCGACGGCAAGGATGGCTCTACCGCCGCGCTTGTCGCCTTCCTGCGCGGCTGATCAGGGCAGGGCGGCGCGCGCTGCGGCAAGTTCCGGTGCAAGGCGTGCTGCCAGCGCGGCAATCGGATCAGCCGGATGGTCCCGGCGCAGATGTGATGCCAGGGCCCTTGCCCGACCGGCCATCGCGGCGTCACCATAGGCCGCTGCAATCCGGTCGGCCATGTCCGGATTGCCGGGCAGGGCGTGGGTCAGAACCCCCATTGCCTCACCCTGCCGCGCGTTGAAAAGCTGCTCCAGATGCTGCGGCACCCCGAATTGCGGCAGCCCGGCAAGGGCGGCAAGGCAAACCGTTCCATGCGGGGCGGCGTGGACGATCAGCCGCGATCGCGCGGCAATCTCGTCTGTCGTGGCGGGCTGGTCCAGCAGCACCATCCCCGAGGCGGCAAGCCTCTGCCTGACTTCGGGTGGTGCCTGCGGAAGAAACCCGCGCCGGGCAAAGGGCAGGGTTTCCAGCGCGCGCACCAGCACCTCATCCTGCAACTCGGTGGTGGAAAAGTAGACGAAGACTTCGTTTCCCTGCCCGGCAGGATGCAAAGGGGCGGTGGTCAGAGGGGCAATCCGGTCCTGAACCGGCCGGACCGCAAGATAGGGGTCCAGCCAGTCAAACCCGGTCGCCAGCGGCAGATCGGCGGCATAGAGGGCGGAAAGCCGGGGCAGCGGGGCAAGGTCGCCCTCGGCCCCCACCGCATTCAAGACCGCCAGCGTCTGATCTTCGGACCGTGTGATGCGGTCATGGTCTGGCAGGATCACCGGAAAGTGCAGCAAACTGGCAGGCGGGGAATAGTAGCCCGTGCCGATGCTGATGATACGGATGGACCATCCCTCGTCCCGAAGCCCGCAGGCCGCCCGCATCGCCAGCGGGGCAAGATCTGCCACCAGAAGCGAAATGTCGTGCCTGATGATCAGGTTGCGCCAGAACAGCAGGCCACGGCGCACCCTTTTGGGGTCATCCAAACCGATTTCGGCCAACGTGTCGCCGAAGGTGGCATTGCCTTTCAGGGCGAACGGCCGGTCGGCCGCCGTTTGCCGCGCCAGAAGCGGCGCCTTCACGACATCCGTGCAAAGGCAGGAAAGCTCAGTTGCGAAGTCCAGGCGACCCAGCGCCCCGATCTTTGCGATCCCCGGCCCCAAGGCACGCGCAACGGCGGCAAGTGTCGTGACATGACCGCGTCCGCCTCCGGCCTCGTTCCCGAGAAGCGCGCGAATGTCCTTCAAGGACAGCCGTTGTCATAACCGCCGTCATCATCGTTGGCATTGGCATTTCCCCCGCCGCCGGACAGCCCGTCATCGCCAGTGGCTGCGGTCGCATCTGCCCCATACTTGGCCCGCGCCCATTCCAGCGATTTCTCGCGATCGAACAGGATCGACCGGGTCAAGCCGTCATCGCCGATCCGGTGGATATGGGTCTTGCCGTTGTCCTTCACGACCAGCACCGGAACATAGGCACCGTCGATCATCACGTTGGTCCGTTTCACCGTAAGTGCCGAGGCGCCGTAGCTGGTTGAAACGATCAGCACGCCCACCAGAAACGAGCGGGTCAGAAGTCTGGGAGAGGTGGTCATCAGAAGGCCTCTGCTATCAATGTATCTCGCAGGACGCCGGCAATCCTTGGCGTCCCTTTGGCAGCTTAACACGGAAAATGTCGAAGTCTGCATACCCCAATCGGGTGAGGGGTCGGGAATACCCGACCGCCCCGCAGACCAGACGCCTCACGTCAAGGCGACCGTGACGATGACTTCGACCTTGTAGTCGGGGGTTGCCAGTTTCGCCTCGCCCGTTGCGCGGGCCGGGGTGTGGCCCTGCGGCACCCAGGTGTCCCAGACCGAATTCATCTCGGGGAAGGTGGACATGTCCGCCAGCCAGATCTGGGCCGACAGGATACGGGTCTTGTCGGTCCCGGCCTCGGCCAGGATCCGGTCGATCTCGGCAAGGCAGCCGCGCATCTGCTCGGCGACCGAGGCCCCGGGTGTTCCAAGTTGCCCCGCGACCCAGAGGATGCCGTTGTAGGCCACCGCCTCGGACATGCGCGGACCGGTGCCGTAGCGGGTGATGTCGCTGTTCATCAAGATCTCCTGAAAGATGAAGGGGATGGAAGGTTCAACCGATGCGACGGCAGTTCAACGTGTCGCCGGTTGTTCCCGAAACCCAGGTCAGCCCGGTTTCGGTCACCGCACCAAGCGCAAGCAGAAACCCGTTCTCGAAGCGCAGCGTATAGTTGCTGCCGTCCCGGCGGACCGAACGGATCGGATAGGTGTTCGTGCCGTCATTGTAGGTGGTGTTGGTGAAGGCAAAGGTCTCGACCCCGCAATCCCAGCTTCCGACAAAGGCGTAGGGGTCTGACGGGCCGTCCTCGGCGACACAGGCCGACAGGACAGAACCGAAAGCAAGCGTTGCAAGAAGGGGCAGGGCAGGTCGCATGGGCACAAAACCTATTGCAGGGTCGTTCGGGCCGGGCAGCGGGCCTTACGTCCTGACAGTGCTAGCAGCCGGGTTCTGGCGCGGCAAGTCGATGTGGGTGGGTCGTGGCCAGAACCGCCGCCCGCCACGCAAAACGCCGCCCAAGGGGCGGCGGCGTCGGGTCAGGCTGGAGCGGGTGAAGGGAATCGAACCCTCGTCGTAAGCTTGGGAAGCTTCTGCTCTGCCATTGAGCTACACCCGCAGCAAGACCCGAGGTAAGTCAGCCGCGCCGCGCCGTCAAGACGGATCGGCGCGGCCTGTTGTCAGGGAACCGTGATTTCGGTGCGCTCTCCGGGCTTCACGGTGGCTGTCGCTTCGGCCCTCACCTCGCCCCGCATCACGACGATCAGGTAATCCCCCCCCGGCGCGATCAGGGTTTTGCTTTCATCATAGTCGAAGCTTTGCGACTTGCGATTGCCGCTGAGGTCGGCCTTGGCGTCCAGCACTTCGATCGAGTTTGCCCCCGGGGCAGTGATGGCCAGCACCCCGGCGTTCAGGACAACCTTGACATCCACCCGCTCGCCGGATTTCACCGTGAAGGGGGCGTCGACGGTGGCCGCGCCTTGCGTGACGCGGGCGATGTAGTCACCCGGCGGCAGGGTGAAAAGCTGTGCCGGGCCATAGCTGGTCGTTATGCTTTCCTGGCTGCCGTCCAGCGCCTTCTTGGCCATGAGGATTTCAACCGCATGCTGGGTGGTGTCCATGATCACGCCATCGACATAGAAGGCGTCCACCGCAGCCACACCGGCCCCGGCGATGACGTCCTTTTCCAGCGTTTCACCTGCGGCAAGTGTCACCGTTTCGGTGCTGCGGGCCTCGCCGATGCGCAGGTTGATGGTGGTTTCGCCCGCAGGGACGATGACCGTGGTGTCACCGTAATAGGTGCCATCCATCCCGGCCGCATTGGTAAGGTTCAACCCGGCACCACCGTCGATCGGCCCATCTGCCGATACGCGCGGATGCAGGATCAGGGTGCCAGCGTTCAGGATGACCTGCGGCTCCAGCATCGCATCATCGGTCAGGGTCACGTCCAGTTCGGCCCGCGCTTCGCCGATCCGCCCGACCAGACGGTAGGTGCCAGCGGCAAACAGGCCCTTGTATTTGTTGTACTCCGTCGTGATGCGTTCCCCCGTGGTGCCATCCGCTGCGATCTGGAACAGCTCCCACGCGTTGCCGTCAACAATTTCGGGTCCGCCTTCGACAAGGTAAAGCTGCGGGGCAAGGTTGAATTCAACCGCAGCGGCAGGGGCGGGTGTGGGTTCCGGCACCGGTTCAGGTTCGGCCACCACGACCGTGGTTTTCAAAGCCTCGACCAGGCTGCCTGCGTCGGCGGCCTGAATGTACTTGCCGCCGGTGTTCTCGGCCAGACAGGCGACGGCCTTGCCCTCTTCCTCGGTCAGACCGAAACCCACCACGTTTGCGGTGAAATCAATGCCCGAGGCTTCAAGTTCGGCCCCCAGGGCGCAGGGGTCGCCCTCGCAGGTCTCGATCCCGTCGGTGATCAGGATGACTGTGGCCTTGGCTTCGGTCGACTTCAGTTCGGCTGCGGCGCGTCGCACAGCCTCGGTCAGCGGGGTCTTGCCCAGGAATTTCATGGAATTGGCCGCTTCGATGATCGCCTGGCCGGTCCCGGCGGCGGGGGGGACGACCAGCTCGATATCGTCACAGCTGCCCTTTTCGCGGTGGCCATAGGCGATCAGCCCGATTTCGGTCGCGGGGTCGATGCCGCCAAGCACCGTCCCCAGCGCCTCACGCGCGATTTCCAGTTTGGCACGGCCGTCGATCTGGCCCCACATCGACCCGGACGCATCCAGCACGATGATCGACTTGCCCTCGGCCAGAAGTGGCGAGGTCAGCAGGACATGGCCAAGCAGGGCCGCGAAAATCGGGGTGAAAAACCGCATGCAACAGCTCCTGTGGCAAAATCTGCCGTGAACCTAAGGCAGCGGCTTCCCCAAGGTCAACGTCCGTGATGGGAAAAGGTCTTCGGGTTGCCCCGAAGACCTGGCTTTGGCCCGGAAGAGGGCCACGAGAGGGGACAGTTGCACCCTCTGTGCGGGGTCTGGCCGGGGTTCGGGCGGCGGTGCAGTGACACACCCCCGCCCGTTCCCGTCAACCGGCGAAAGGGATCACATCGCCGGCAGAAGCACGGTGTCGATGACGTGGATCACGCCGTTCGACTGCTTGACATCGGCGATGGTGACCGTGGCCACATTGCCCATGCCATCGGTGATCTGGACCATGCCGTCCTTCATCGAGGCGGTGAACTCGCAGCCGCCCACGGTGCCGATCTTGTGCATGCCGCCATCCGCCTCGATCATGCCGACGATGTCGGTCGACATCGCGTTGGCCGCAACGACGTGGCAGGTCAGGATCTTGACCAGCTGGTCCTTGTTTTCCGGCTTGAGCAGGTTTTCCACCGTTCCAGCGGGCAGTTTGGCGAAAGCCTCATTGGTCGGCGCGAAGACGGTGAACGGGCCAGCGCCCGACAGCGTTTCGACCAGGCCAGCGGCCTGTACGGCGGCGACAAGGGTGGTGTGGTCGGCCGAGTTCACCGCATTTTCGACAATGTTCTTGTCTTCGAACATGGCCGCACCGCCGACCATGGGGTTTTCGGCAAAGGCAAGTCCGGTGGACAGCGCAAGGATCGCGGTGGCAAGTTTGAAAGCTTTCATGGTGGTGTTCCCTTTGGAGTTCGAAGCGCGGGGTCATTCCCGCCTCACACCAGAAGAAACGGCGCAGGTCCTTGAAAGTTTCGGCGCAGCACTTTGCTCACGCTTTCGTGATCAAGCCTCTCCGGCGACGACGGCGGTCAGGATCACCGGGCCGGTCGGTTGCCCGGTGGGCGAGCCGCCCTCGGGCTCGATCGACACGGCAAAGGTCCAGCCTGCCGGGGGAACCGGGTAGCTGACGCTCAGCACCTGATCCTGCAAAAGCCCAAGCGACACCGGGGCCGCGTCGGGCGCGATGAGCCAAAGTTCGTGAACCTGGCCCTGAACGGCGGGCAGGCCCGCCACGCGCGTCACCTGCAACGTGCTGCCAAAGCTTCGCACTTCGTAGCTCAGGCGCGCATCCGCAGTGGCAAGGGTTGCGACCAGGCCAACGCGGGGCGGCGTCAGGGTGGCAACAACGGCCAGGATCAGCACCGACGCCGCGACGGCACCGGCAAGCCAGCTCCAGCGGCCGCGACCCTCCTTGACCTTGCGTGCCGGGGATCCGGGGAAAAGCCGGGCTTCGATCCGGGGCAGAAGGTTTGGCGCCGGGCTTTCGGCGAAGTCGTCGTTCAGATCCGCAAGCCGGTTTTCCCAGTCGGTGACGCACTGGGCAAAGTCGGGATCAGCCTTGATCCGTGCCTCGACCGCAAGGCGATCGGGAAGGTCAAGCACGCCCAGGACATACTCGGCCGCCAGGGCGTCTTCGTCGTCGTCGAAATGAAGGTCAGTGCCGGTCATTGGTCCAGACACTCCTTCAGCTTGAAAAGGCTGCGCCGAAGCCAGGTGCGCATGGTGTTCAAGGGCACTGCGTGGCGCGCGGCAAGTTCGACATAGGAGAGGCCCGACAGATAGGCACCACGCACTGCGTCGGCGCGTTCGGGGTCAAGCGTGTCGAAGCAATGGGCAATACGCCTGGCCTCACCTTGCGCGATCAGGCGGGTTTCGGCGCGGGGGGCGGTGTCCGCGACCGTGTCAAGGCCATCGTCATCCAGCATCGCGACCCGGGCGCGCAGCCGGTCGATGGCAAGGTTGCGCGCGATGGCGATCAGCCAGGTCATGCCCCGGCCCTTGGCGGGGTCATAGCGACCCGCCCGCAGCCAGACCCGTGTGTAAACCTCTTGCAAGGCATCCTCCGCCTCTGCGCGTTCCTTGAGGATACGCAACAGGACGCCCATGAGTTTCGCCGAGGTATCACGATAAAGCGCGCGGAAAGCGGCGCGGTCCCCGGAGGCGCAGAGAGAGATCGACGTTGCTACGGGATCGTCAGACATGGCGCGACGTTACGGGTTTTGCGGCATGGTGCAAGCCACTCGTCGGTCGTGGCGGGCCATGTGCCTGCGCCTGACCAGCAACAGGCATCCGCAAGGATGACGATCAGACACGCCGCCGCCGCCGGCCGCCATCGCCGCCCGAGCCCTGGGTGTTGAAACTGACATCGGGCAGAGTGACGATCAGGCTCAGTTCCGGAAAGGGGTCTACTGCGTTCGGAATGGCGCTGGCGTTGACGAAGTGCTCTTGAAAGCGCGGCTCGATGGCGGTTTCAACCTTGTGAATCTCGTGCACCGTCGCCTCGATGGCATCGCGCGACGCGACACTGCACAGGGCGATCCGCGCACCGGTGCCGGCGGCGTTGCCGGCCGACACCACATGGTCAAGCTTCACGTCCGGGATCATCCCGAGGACCATCGCATGCTTGGGGCTGATATGCGCGCCGAACGCACCGGCCAGCGTGACCTTGTCGACCGTCTTTACGCCCATCTCGTCCATCAGAAGCTTTGCACCGGCGTAAAGCGCGGCCTTGGCCAACTGGATCGCACGGATGTCGCCTTGCGTCACCGTGATCAACGGCCCGCCCTCGGCCGTGCCATCGTGAAGCACATAGTCATGTGTCCGCCCGGTACTGATGCTGCGCGGGGTGCCGGTCTGATCCGGGCCGCCGATCAGGCCACCCTGATCGACCAGCCCCGCCATCCGCATTTCGGCCACCGCCTCGATGATGCCTGACCCGCAGATGCCGGTGACCCCGGTCGCCGCCGTTGCGGCCGCAAAGCCCGGATCGTCCGACCACAGATCCGACCCGATCACCCGGAACCGCGGCTCCTTTGTTGCGGGATCAATCTCCACTCGTTCGATGGCGCCCGGTGCCGCGCGCTGTCCGCTGGAAATCTGCGCACCCTCGAAGGCCGGGCCGGTCGGGCTGGAACAGGCCAGCACCCGCGTCTTGTTGCCCAAGAGGATTTCCGCGTTGGTGCCCACGTCCACGATCAGCACCATGTCGTCCGATTTGCCGGGTTCCTCCGACAAGGCGACCGCTGCTGCATCCGCGCCGACGTGGCCCGCGATACACGGAAGAACGTAGACCTGCGCGTTGCGGTTCATTGATGGCAGGTCCAACTCGCGCGCATCAAGCGACAGGCTGCCACTGGTGGCCAGCGCAAAGGGGGCCTGGCCCAGTTCCACCGGGTCCACGCCCAGAAACAGGTGGTGCATCACCGGGTTGCACACCAGAACCATCTCGTAGATCGCGGCCGGATCGACGCCCGCCTCGTCGGCGATGGACCGGGCAAGGCTGTCGATCGCCTCGCGCACGACGCGGGTCATCTCGACATCGCCGCCGGGGTTCATCATCACATAGCTGACCCGGCTCATCAGGTCCTCGCCAAAACGGATCTGCGGGTTCATCAGACCACTGGAGGCCAGCACCCGGCCATCGGTCAGATCGCACAGGTGCGCGGCGATGGTGGTGGACCCAAGGTCGACCGCCAATCCCAGCAAAGGCCCGTCATGAAAGCCGGGGAAGATGTCCAGGATGCGGGTTGCGGCGTCGTGGTTGCCCTTGTGCAGCACGACCGTCGCTTTCCATTCGCCCTTGCGCAAAACCGGTTGCAACCGGCGCAGGACCGACAGGTCCGCCGTGACCGCGCCGACCTGCCACTGGTCGGCCAGCGCGCGCTGCAGGCGTTCAAAGTCGCCGGTGGGTTCGTGCATGTCCGGCTCGGCCACTTCGACGTAAACCGCACGGGTGGCGGGGTCCATCGCCATCACCCGCTCGGTCGCCGACTTGCGGATCACCTGCTTGTGGACCTGGCTTTCCGGCGGCACGTCGATGACCACGTCGCCCATCACCTTGGCCTGACAGCCCAGGCGCCGTCCGTCGATCAGCCCGCGGATACGCTTGTAGCGATCCTCGACCGCGTTCCACTCGCTCAGGGCATCTTCTGCGACCGTCACCCCGTGCTTGGCAAACTCGCCATATTCCGGGGTGATCTGGCACTTCGAGCAGATGCCGCGGCCGCCGCAGACGGAATCAAGGTCCACCCCCAGCTTTCTTGCCACCGTAAGGACCGGCGTGCCCAGCGCAAAGCGCCCGCGCTTGCCCGAGGGCGTGAAGATCACCAGGGCGTCGGGATGCGAGGCGTCGGTCATGTCAGGTCTCATGCGGGAAATGATAGTGGATGTCGGAGAACCGGTCGGCGGCGAAGGTGTAGAACCATTTCAGCGCAGCCGCAGCCATCGGCACGCCATGCACCGCGCCCCCGGGGATGTAAAGTGCGACACCGGGGGCAAGACGGTGCGGCACGCCGTCGATCAGCACCTCGCCTTCGCCTTCCAGCCCGTAATAGACCTCTGGGTCAGGATGAGAATGCAGCATGAAGCTGTCACCTTCTGCCATCATCGCTACGCCGCAGACGATTGCGCTGGTGTCGGTTCCCGGAGCCGAGATCAGGGTACGAAACCTGATCGTGCCACGCGCGGGATCGTCCCAACGCTCATCGGGAAGGGTGGATTCGTCCACAAGGGCAGGGGTCGTCACGACGGCATTCTCCGGTCTGTCGTTGCAGTTCTAGGCCGGAGCGCGCCGCCAGCAATGCCGGAATGCGGCAGGTGCTGCCCTCATTCCGGCAGACGGGCATGCCGTGGGGCTGGCTTGTGGTCAATCATCCCTATCTTTTGCCAGATCTTGCGCGACAGCGACGACCCCAGCACTTCGATGTCGTTGACCGCCGTGGCCACGCCCTCGTCCGGTACGGCCTGTGCGTAAAGGGCGGCAAGCTTGCCCGTTATCGCCAGAAGCTCGGCGCAATAGTCCAGATAGCGCGACAAGGCGACGGCATCCATGTCGCGGTGGGGCGATGCCGCTGTCGGCTCAAAGTCCGGTGAAAGGGTAATCGGGTCCTTGGTCATCTGATGCATGTCGATGACGTGGATGACCGACCGCAGCCGGTGCAAACCTGCCGCCACCTTCCGGCGCTTTACCCGCGCCTCAAGCCGGACAAGGGCGATCAGTCCCAGGGCTGCCAGAAGGACCGTGTTGATCGCCGCCTCGATCCCCTCGACCGAGGCAAAGGTGTCACGCCCCATCTGGTGCAAGGGCACGATCGAGCCGACCCAGACAAAGACCGCGCCCCCGGCAAGGACCGCAGCCGCCACCAGCGCCCGCAGGCCCCAGATCGGCGGGATCAGGGCTTTGACATCGGCGTCGGCCTCACGGGTCAACGCCACGACTTCGGTTGCGACCCGAGCCAGGCCACGGTCGGGAAAGCGGTCGGCAACCCGGCGCTCCAGCCTTTCGGCAGTGGCAAGGATCAGGGCGGGGTCAAGCGTTCGAAACGGCATGAGTGTTCCATAGCAGCCTCAACCACAGATTTCGCGCAGAAACCGACACGCGCGCTAACCGTCAAGCCGCTGCAGGAGAAGTCGCGTTTCCTCATTGGCCGGAAACATCAGTTCGATCTTCATGTCCGCCAGCGACACCTCCTCAGCCGCACCAAACTGGGCATAGGTGGAAAACATCGCCAGCCGCCGGTCGCCCATCCGGTAGATCGTCGGCAGCACGGCGCGGTTTTCGGTCTTTGGCCGGTAGGCGGCGATGGCGGGGTTTGCGGCAAGTCGGGTTGCGGCGCAGTCAAGGTCCGCAATACCCCCGGCACGGGCACTTTCGGCCTTAAGGCGCAGAAGGGTGTGATGACCGACCTCGATCCAGTTCTCGATCAGGGTGGAAAAGACGGCGGTATCGGTCGCGGCGGCCAGAAGGCTTGACCCTTCGGCAAAGCCTGCCGGACCGAAAAGCGTTTGCGCCGGGGCGTTCAGCGCCACGATCCGCCACACCCTGTCAAGGATCAGTGCGGGGTAGGGCGCGTGACGGCGGATGGTCCAGTCCATCGCCTGGCGGACCTGTGCCATCTCGTCCGCCGCCAGGGGCAAGGCGGGAAAGTGCGGCGCAAATCCCGCTGCCGTCAAAAGCCCGTTCTGGTCGCTGCGGGGCAGGTCAAGGACCTCGGCAAGCCGCAGCACCATGCCGCGCGACGGACGCGCCCGCCCGGTTTCCAGAAACGCCAGATGGCGCGGCGAGACGGCCGCCTCGCTGGCAAGGGCAAGCTGGCTCAGCCGCCGCGTCCGCCGCCAGCCGCGCAAGCTTGTGGGAAAGTCCTGCATCCTGCCTCCCATGGGCTGACTGGAGCAGAACCGTAGCAGAGAGCCACAAGCAAGACACTTACCTTGCAGGGAATTGGCCTGCTTCCCGCCTTGAGATTTGGTCGCCCAAACCTTGTCAGGAGACCAGATGATGACCCTTGAACAGAAATCCCTCCGCCTAGCGGCCTTTATTGCACTGATCGCCTTCGGTCCGCTTTGTGCCCTGTCTGCCTGGGCACCCTGGTCCGGGCCGATGGGCACTGTCCTGGACGGGGTGTTCTGGCCGGTTGACGGCGGGCAGGGCGCCGGGGCAAGCGAGACACGGCTTCTTCTGGCGATCCTTGGCGGCATCACCCTCGGCTGGGGGGTGATGATCTTGCAGCTTTCCGGTGCCCCCCTTGCCCGCCACCCCGACCTGATCCGCCCGATCCTGCGCAACGGCATTCTGGCCTGGGTCGTGGTGGACAGCGCGGGGTCCCTGCTGGCCGGAGCGCCGTTGAACGAGGCCGCCAACCTGGTCTTTGCCGCGATGTTCCTTTTTCCGCTTTACCGGGGTGCGCGTGCTGCTGCTGCCACCTGAGGACCGTCCAGCCAGTCAAGGATCGCCTGCCGGTCACCATCCAGCGCCGGGGCCGCCGCGCGTGAGGTTGCTTCGGGCAGGGTGGACATCTTGACCGGGTTTCCCGTGGCCGTGAAGGCCGGGCCTCCGGGCCGGGGGACAACTGGCAGCACCATGTTGCGCGCCAGGATTTGCGGGTCGCGCAACACCTCGGCCATGTTCTGGACACGGGCGGTGGGCAGGCCCGCGCCCTCCAGCGCGGCAATCCAGTGGTCCATCGTCGCGCCCAGCGTCACCGACTCGATCAGCCGCTTCAAAAGCGCGTGATTCTCGCAGCGGGCGGCATTCGTGGCAAAGCGGGGGTCGCCGGCAATGCCAAGGCCCAATGCGGTGCAAAGCCGGACAAACATCGCATCGTTGCCTGCAGCAATCACCACAAAACCGTCCGCCGTGCGATAGGTCGAAAAGGGCGTGATCGTCGGATGCCGCGCCCCGGTGCGGCCGGGGGGAGTTCCGGTCGCGGTGGTCAGGGCGACCGAATGTTCCTGGATCGCCAGCTGCGAATCCAGCATCGCCACATCGACCATCGCGCCCTTGCCGGTCCGTTCCCGGTCATAAAGGGCCGCAAGTATGCCTTGTGTCAGAAACATGCCCGCCACGATGTCGCCGATCGACGCCCCGACCCGGACGGGGGGCCCACTTGTTTCCCCGGTGATCGACATCACGCCGCCACGGGCCTGCACCACCATGTCATAGGCCGGTTTGTCCGCATCCGGCCCGGTCTGGCCATAGCCCGAGACGGCGGCATAGATCAGCCGCGGATGCCGGTGCGACAGCGCGTTCCAGCCGAAACCAAGCCGGTCCATCACACCCGGACGGAAGTTTTCGATCAGCACATCGGCCCGCGCCACCAGCCGGTCAAGGATCAGTCGGTCGTCCTCTGCCTTCAGGTTCAGCGCGATGGATTGCTTGCCTGCGTTCAGCGTGGCGAAATAGGCGCTTTGCCCGTCCTTGAACGGCGGAAAGGCGCGGGTATCATCGCCGGTGTCCGGATGCTCGACCTTGATCACACGGGCACCCAGATCCTGCAGGGTGTGGCTGGCGAAAGGTCCGGCCAGCACATGCGTAAGATCAAGGATCGTGATGCCGGATAGCGGGGCCATGAGGTACTCCTGCGGTTGCCATTACAGTGCCGCCATGACAGAGCTTTGACTGCCAGACGTTGACGCCGGTCAAATCGACCTCTACCTCGCGGCCATGGCACGCGCACCGCTTTTGCAATTGAACACCGTATCGCTGACCTTCGGCGGCAACCCCCTGCTGGACGGGGTGTCCCTGACAGTGCAACCCGGCGAACGGGTGGCGCTGGTCGGGCGCAACGGCAGCGGCAAGTCCACCTTGATGAAGCTGATGGCGGGTCTCGTCGAGGCCGATCAGGGCAACCGCAGCCTGCCCCCCGGCATCACGGTCGGCTATATGGAGCAGGACCCGGACCTGTCGCGCTTTGCCACCCTGGGCGATTTTGCGGCCTCGGCCTTGCCCGACGGGATGGAGTATCGTCTGGCCGTCGTGGCCGAAGGGTTGAAGTTCAACCCTGAAACCCCTGTTGCCACCGCCAGCGGTGGCGAGCGTCGGCGCGCGGCGCTGGCCAAGCTGCTGGCCGAAGCGCCCGAGTGGATGCTGCTGGACGAACCGACCAACCATCTGGATATCCAGGCCATCGAATGGCTTGAGGCCGAACTGCAGGGCACGCGCGCGGCCTTTGTGCTTATCAGCCATGACCGCGCGTTCCTGCGGGCGCTGACGCGCGCCACGCTCTGGCTGGACCGGGGGGTGTTGCGCCGCCGCGATTCGGGGTTCGAGGGCTTCGAGGACTGGCGCGAAACCCTTTGGGCCGAAGAGGACGAGGCGCGTCACAAGCTGGACCGCAAGATCAAGGCCGAGGCGCGATGGGCCGTCGAAGGCATCAGTGCCCGCAGAAAACGCAACCAGGGCCGGGTGCGGGCGTTGCAGGCCCTGCGCAGCGACCGTGCCGCCCAGATCCGGCGGCAGGGCACGGCGGCCATGGCCTTCGAGGCGGGGCCGACCTCGGGCAAAAAGGTGATCGAGGCGAAGCAGATTTCGAAAACCTATGGGGAAAAGTCGATCATCAAGGATTTCAGCCTGCGCGTCCTGCGCGGCGACCGGGTGGCCTTCGTCGGGCCGAACGGGGTGGGAAAGACCACACTTCTCAAGCTCTTGACCGGCGAAGTTCAACCTGACACCGGCACTGTGGCCCTTGGCACCAACCTTGATATAGCTGTCTTTGACCAGACGCGCGCGCGGCTGGACCCCGAGGCCAGTCTTTGGGACAACCTGACCGGCGATCCCCTGATGCGGGTCTCAGGCTCGGCCGATCAGGTCATGGTGCGCGGCCAGCCCCGGCATGTGGTGGGCTATCTCAAGGACTTTCTGTTCGACGAATCCCAGGCCCGCGCCCCGGTGCGCAGCTTGTCGGGTGGCGAAAAGGCCCGGCTCTTGCTGGCCAAGCTGATGGCGCAGCCGTCAAACCTGCTGATTCTGGACGAACCGACGAACGATCTGGATGTCGAGACGCTTGATCTTCTGCAGGACATTCTTGGCGATTATGACGGAACCGTGCTTCTGGTCAGCCACGACCGCGATTTCATCGACCGGGTGGCCACCGCCACCGTGGCGCTGGAAGGCGAGGGCCGGGCAACCGTCTATCCGGGGGGCTGGTCGGACTATGCCGCCCAGCGTTCTTCATCCGCCGATGCGCCGCATTTTGCCGCTGTCGAGACTTCAGCGACCCGGTCCGGGGGCAAGGTTGACCCCTCACAGGCCCGGCCCGGGTTTGCTGGCGTTTCGGGGCTGAGCTTCACCGAGCGCAAGCG
>JAPLPF010000174.1 GCA_026400325.1 Rhodobacterales bacterium | reverse complement strand
GCTGGTATGACGCCTACCTTGGCGTCGTCGTGATGATCCGGGTCATGGACGGCGTGGTCAAGAAAGGCGACCGCGTCCGCATGATGCAGACCAACGCCGTCTACGGGATCGACAAACTCGCCGTCCTGAAGCCCCAGATGGTCGACATCGCCGAGCTTGGGCCGGGCGAAATCGGCATCTTCACTGCATCCATCAAACAGGTCCGCGACACCCGCGTCGGCGACACCATCACCCACGAACGCCGTGGCTGCGCCGAACCGCTCCCCGGCTTCAAACCCGCACAACCCGTGGTCTTCTGCGGCCTCTTCCCCGTCGACGCCGCCGATTTCGAAAACCTCCGCGACGCCATCGAAAAGCTGTCACTGAACGACGCCAGCTTCAGCAGCGAGATGGAAACCTCTGCCGCCCTCGGCTTCGGCTTCCGCTGTGGCTTCCTCGGCCTTCTTCACCTCGAAGTCATCCGCGACCGGCTGGAACGCGAGTATAACCTCGACCTCATCACCACCGCCCCCTCGGTCGTCTTCCACCTGCACATGAAGGACGGCGAAGTGCGCGACCTGCACAACCCCGCCGACATGCCCGACCTCACCTACGTCGACCACATCGACGAGCCGCGGATCAAGGCCACCATCATGGTCCCCGACGAATACCTCGGCGATATCCTGAAGCTGTGCCAGGACCGCCGCGGCATCCAGCTTGACCTCAGCTACGCCGGCAACCGCGCGATGGTGGTCTATGACCTGCCCTTGGCCGAAGTGGTCTTCGACTTCTACGACCGCCTGAAATCGGTGACGCAAGGTTATGCCAGCTTCGACTATGTGATCTCGGAATACCGTGAGGATCATCTCGTCAAGATGTCGATCCTGGTGAACGACGAACCCGTCGATGCCCTGTCCATGATGGTCCACCGCGACCGCGCCGAGACGCGGGGCAGGTCGATGGTCGAGAAACTGAAGGACCTGATCCCAAGGCACATGTTCAAGATCCCGATCCAGGCGGCCATCGGGGGTCGCGTGATCGCGCGCGAGACGCTTTCGGCGATGCGCAAGGACGTGACCGCGAAGTGCTACGGCGGCGACGCGACCCGGAAGCAGAAGCTGCTGGAGAAGCAGAAAGCCGGCAAGAAGAAGATGCGCCAGTTCGGGAAAGTGGAGATCCCGCAGGAGGCGTTTATTAGTGCACTCAAAATGGATGGGTGAGGGGTACGTTTATGGCTCAAAATGCACTTGCTGATTTGTTTGGGTCTCTACCAAAATTGCGGTTTCACTACTGCGATGGATCTTCGTTGGAAGGAATAGTGAAGTCAAAGTCCTTGTGGATGAACGATTTGCGTTCGATGAACGACCCACGGGAAAATACGAGAGGAAACGATTTCATAATTTCGTTCTTGAATGAATTATCGTTTCCCACCAACACTCCTAGTTCCGAATTCAACACAGGACTAAAGGAAAAGTTCACTATTTTTCAAGAATTTTCGCGATCTTTTAGCTTTTCAACTTCAACGGTTCGGGATGATTTGTATTCGTGGATAAACTATGGAGCGCGCGGGTCAGGCTTCTGTATCGGCTTTAACCGCGATTATTTTCCTAGTTACATGTGGAATAAGGTTATCTATGATGACTCGGATTTCCGAAAGGAAATTGAAAGGATTTGGAATGAGAGACTAAAGGAATATGTGTCTCTTCCTGCTGAGGACCATAATCGAGTTTTGACTAGAACTGCGATAGACCTTCAGCAAGTCGCAGCAGCTTTTAAGCATCAGTCTTGGCGAAATGAGCAGGAGGAGCGGCTGATGATTGATGCAGCCACAGAAGAGAACTCTGAGAGTGGAAGATACTATTCTCCCGTTGCGGACATCGATGATTATGTGATCGATAAGAGGGTGAACTTTCGCTTTTCTGGAAGCAGCTTGAAGCCATATATGTGCGTTGATCTATCGAAAAATAAGCTGAAAGATGGTAGATCCCTGATGTCGCCGATTGCAGAAGTAATCATTGGAGCAAACAATCCGACCCAGATAGAGGTTATTGAATACTTCCTTGACTCATTTGGGTTCTCCGCAGTTAGAGTTTCCGAATCAAATTGCAAATTTCGCTGATGCAGCAATCGTAAGGTGCGTGCTCGCATTCACCCGCCACCCCCTACCCATAAACCCCGCTCCTCGGAGCCACCCGCACCACAACCACCACCAAACGTCCGTCCTCGATCCGGTAGACGATCCGCCAATCCCCCACCCGGATGCGCCATTCCTCTCCCGGTCCGCTCATCTTGAGGCAGCCCGGCGGACGCGGGGTTTCGGACAGCGCGTCGATGGCCGCTTGCAGTGCCAAAGCCAGCCGACGGTCCCGGATCGCCCGCAACTGCTTTTCCGCGCGGCGATCATAGACGATGGCATAGCGCTTCATTTCAGATCAGGGTTGGCCAGAATATCCGCCCACACCTCTTCATGCGGGATCGTATCATTCGGATCATAGTCCGGGTCGGCATAGATCGCCGCCACTTCACGGGCCAGTTCCGCAGCTTCAAGCCGCTCGTAATACTCCATCGCCTCGACGGAAATCATCACGGCCACGGGCTTGCCATGCTTCTTGATCGTCACATCCTCATGGCCATGCTGGACTTGCCCCAGCAAATCCGCCAACCGCTCCCGCGCCTCAGACACCGTCACTTCAATCATCTTCTGTCCAATTCGTACAAAACGTCAGAAACATAACATACGTCACATTCGTACAAAAAGCAACGCGACCAAGGCCAGCGTCCCCCGCAAGTGTGAACAACACCCGCGTCAACCGCGCCTAGAGACGAAAGAAAGACACCCGCAAGACACCTCCAACGCCCTTAACCCCCCGTTAACCAACCTCTGCCACCCTGGCCCGATGAAAGCCCTGATCCCCCTCCTTTTCCTCGCCGCCTGCGCCTCGGCAGCACCCGAATTCATCGGTGCCACCCGCACCGACACCACCGTAAATGGCCGGAACTACACTGTTTTCCAAAAGGGCGAACGGGTAGAGGTCATCCGCCTCGGCTATGCCAGCGCCACGATGATCGAGATCATCCCGCAGGTCACCGGCTGCACCCTGCGCGAAAGCACCGTGGTCGGTGACAGCGGTGAAATGCGGGCCACGGTCAACTGTCCGTCTTGACTTGGGGGCCGGAACCGCGAAAAAGCAGGCAGCGCAACGGGGGCCTGCCATGCGACCGATCGACCTTTCCCGCACCTTGCCCCACGCCCGGATTGCGGAACTTCCGAACCCCTATTTCGGCAAGGTCCGTGACTGCTATGACCTCAATGACGGCACCCGTCTTCTGGTCTCCTCCGACCGGATATCCGCGTTCGATCAAATCCTTGCGGTGGTCCCGTGGAAGGGCCAGGTCCTGACCCAACTGGCCCGCTATTGGTTTGACCACACCGCCGACATCGCCCCCAACCATGTCCTTGGTTACCCCGACGCGAATACCGTCCACTGCAAGCACGTCACCATCCTGCCGGTGGAAATCGTGGTCCGGGGCTATCTGGCGGGCAGCACCTCCACTTCGATCCTGACCCGCTACAAGACCGGCGCGCGTGACATGTACGGCCACCACCTGCCCGACGGCCTGCGGGACAACGAAGCCCTGCCGCAGGCGATCATCACCCCCACCTCCAAGGCCTTCGATGGTGGCCATGATGAACCGCTGACCGCCGACGAAATCGTTGACACGGGCCTTTTGACCAAAGCGCAATGGGATGAGGTTTGTCACAAGGCCCTGATGCTTTTTGCCAGGGGCCAGGAGATGGCTGCTGCCCGTGGCCTGATCCTTGTTGACACGAAGTACGAATTCGGCCCCGACGCCCACGGCAATATCCTTCTCGCCGACGAAATCCACACACCGGACTCCAGCCGCTACTGGATCGCGGCAGGCTATGAAAACGCGCTGAAAACCGGCACCCGCCCGCCCAGTTTCGACAAGGACGTGATCCGCTCCTGGGTCGTTGCGCGCTGTGATCCCTACAAGGACTCGATCCCGGACATCCCCTTGGACATGATCGAAAAAACCGCGCAGGTCTATATCGGCGCCTATGAGGCGATTACCGGACAGACCTTTGTTCCCGACGCGACTGGCGCCTCGCCGCTGGAGCGCGTCCGGACCAATCTGGCAGGGTTCTTTCCCGTCTGAAGGCTGTTTGCGCTAACAGGAAGGGATCGGCTGTCCTGCGTCGGAGCCGGGGGAGGAAGACAATGATTCTCAGCTGTGGCGAAGCCCTTATCGACATGCTGCCGCGTACCTCGACCGGGGGTGAGGCGTGCTTTGCGCCCTATGCCGGGGGAGCGGTGATGAACACGGCCATCGCCCTTGCGCGGTTGGGGTCGGCGTCGTCGTTCCTGACCGGGCTTTCCAGTGACCTCATGGGAGATGTCCTGCGAGAGACGCTTGCCGCCTCGAAGGTGAACCTTGACCACGCCGTCCTGTCCGACCGACCCACGACGCTGGCCTTCGTCAAGCTGACCAACGGGCACGCCAGCTATTTCTTCTACGACGAAAACACCGCCGGACGGATGATGACCCCAGCCGACATGCCGGCGTTGCCGAGGACGATCACCGCCTACTTTACCGGGGGCATCTGGCTTGCCGTCGAACCCTGCGGCACGGCCCTTGAGGCGCTGATGACGCGGGAGGCCGCTGGCCGGGTGACGATGATTGACCCGAACGTGCGGCCCGGTTTCGTGCGGGATCGCGCGGCCTATACTGCGCGGATCGACCGGATGATCGCCTTGTCGGACATCGTGAAGCTGTCGGATGAAGACAGCGAATGGCTGTATGGCCGCACCGATCCGCAGGCCCTTCTCGCCAAGGGTGCCAAGGTGGTGCTGGTCACCGAAGGCGCGAAGGGGGCGACCGCATACACAGCGCGCGGGTCGGTGCAGGTCGCAGCGCCCAAGATCACCGTCGCCGATACCGTGGGGGCAGGGGATACGTTCAATGCCGGTTTTCTGGCCTCGCTTGACCAAAACGGCCTGCTGACCAAGGCGCAGGTGGCCAACCTGTCGGACGAAGCCCTGCGCGCTGCATTGACGCTGGGCACCCGCGCGGCGGCGATCACCTGTTCGCGCCCCGGGGCAAATCCGCCCTGGGCGCATGAGTTGTGAGAGCGGTCGTCCAACGCGTCACCGAAGCCTCGGTTTCGGTGGCCGGTGACAGGATCGGAGCGGTTGGCGCGGGCTTTCTCATCCTCGTCTGCGCCATGGCGAACGATACCGAGACCGAGGCAGCACGACTGGCTATGAAAGTCGTCAAACTGCGGGTCTTCAAGGATGATCAGGGCAAGATGAACCGGGCCCTGCGCGATATGGGTGGTGCCGCACTTGTTGTCAGCCAGTTCACCCTTGCCGCCGATCTGCGGGGCAATCGCCCCGGGTTTTCCAGCGCCGCGCCGCCAGAGATCGGCGAAGGGCTCTATCTTCACTTCTGTCAATGCCTGCGCGCCGAAGGCATCACGGTGGCAACCGGCCGCTTCGGGGCGGACATGGCGGTCAGCCTGGTGAACGACGGGCCGGTCACGATATGGATCGACACCGAAACACTTTAGGCCCGATGGCCTTGAACGGCTTTGTCCCGAAGCCGTCGAGGAAATCGGTCTGCGTCCGTCAGTTGAACGGGTTTCCCGGCGTTTGCCGTCCGATGGTGTTGCCGCATTCGACCAGCGCGTCGATCGACGCCCGCGATCCGGCCAGCGAGTAGTTCTGCACATCAGCTCCGTCGGCGGCCCGCAGGAAAAGCCGGTTTCCGCGTGCAACCTCGACGATGAAATTCACCCCGGCGTCGCTGTCGGGCAGGTTGAACAGCACAGAGTTCTGATAGAGTTCGGCCGCAGTCAGGTTCCAGGGCGCCCGGCTGTCGATCTGCACCTCCAGGTCGGCGGTGTCACCCTCGCCGAATTGCCAGGCGGTCGAATAGAACTGCAGTTGCACCGCGCCATCCGGGTAGGTCCAGATCGAAAAGCTTTCGCCCGGTGCCGAGACCTGGGCCACGCAGCCGACCGAGCCGTCGTCCCACCCCACGATTTCGACCTGCCAATGCTTGTGCGAAAACAGAACCTCCGAGGATTGCGCGCCCGCAGAACCCGTCCCCGCTGCCACAAACGCTGCAAATGCCAACAGTCGCAATCTCATAATCCCCGCCCCGAAAAACGATTCCCTGCGCTTTTGTCGCGCCAGTCGGCGATTCAGGCAAATGAAACTTGCTGTCATGCGACCGGGGGCAAGGCGGGCCGCTTCAGGCGGCCCATTCCCAGGGGGTCGAGAACTGCCCCAGAACCGCCGTCACCGTGGCATCGTCCATCGGCGCCGACTTTGACACCCTGGCGACAAGGCCGCGCTTCTTGTCCTCGATCACTTCGGTCACGCGGGCCGGGACGCCTGCCGAACGCAGCGCCGCGTCATAGACCCGGGCAATCGCCAGGCGGCGGAGGTCTGGCTTGAACACCTTGCCGACCGCCGTTTTCGGCAGTTCGGGCAGCACCTCGATATACTTGGGCAGGGCGGCACGTTCGTGGATGTGCTGGCCGACAAACGCCATCAACTCGTCGACCGGGGCGCTGGCCCCCTTGACCAGTTCCACATAGGCGATCGGCAATTCGCCGGAATGGGCGTCGGGCTGGCCGATGGCACCGACAAAGCCCACGGCCGGGTGCCCCATCAGCGCCTCTTCGATGATCGCGGGGTCGATGTTGTGGCCGCCCCGGATGATCAGGTCCTTGGCCCGACCGGTGATGAACAGATAGCCGTCCGCGTCGATCCGGCCCAGATCGCCGGTCCGCAGGAAACGGCCCTCGGCGAAAAGTTCCTTGTTCTTGTCAGCCTCGGTATAGGTCGACCCTTCATAGACCCCGGGGTTCGAGATGCAGATCTCGCCCACCTCATCGGCCGCGCATTCCCGGAACCCGATGGCCCCGGCGGCGGTGAGGATGCGGACGTGCGTATAGGGGAAGGGCAACCCGACCGACCCGATCTTTTTCACCCCGTCCGGCGGGTTGATCGACACAAGGCAGGTGGCCTCGGTCAGCCCGTAGCCTTCGACGATCTCGATCCCGGTTTCCTTCTTGAAACGGTTGTAAAGCTCGATCGGCAACGGGGATGACCCCGAAAAGGCGCTGCGAAGGCTGGAGATGTCGGCATTGACCGGCCGCTGCATCAGGGCCGACAGCGCGGTCGGCACGGTGATGAGGTAGGTCACCTTGTAGCGTTCCACCAGCTTCCACAGGTTGTCGAACACGCCCTCGCCCCGGTAGCCCTGCGGCGTCGGGAACACCACATGCGCGCCCGAGCCGATCATCGACATCAGGATGGGATAACAGGCAAAGACGTGAAACAGCGGCAGGGGGCACAGCACCACATCGGTCGGCTTGAACAGCAGGGTCGCCCCCAGCCAGCCGTTGTAGATCATGCCGGAGGTCTTGTGCTGTGCGACCTTTGGCATCCCCGTCGTACCGCCGGTGTGGAAATAGGCGGCAACGCGGTCATGTGTGGTGTCGGCAAATGCCAGCTTGTCCGCCGGCATCTTCGCCACCTCGGCCCGGAAATCCAGGACCGTCGCGGTATGGCTGACCGGATTCTTTGGCCGGATCAAGGGCACGATGAACTTCTTCAGACCTGACAGATAGGGAACAAGGTCCACCTCCAGCACCGTCTTGACGTTCGGCGCGAACTTCACCGCCTCGGCGACCTTCTGCGGCAGGTCGGTCTTTGGAAAGGCCTTCAGCGTCACCACCACCTTGGCATTCGTCTCGCGCAGGATGGCGCTGATCTTCTCTGGCTCCAGAAGCGGGTTGACCGGGTTCACGATCCCCGCGACCGCCCCGCCCAGAAGCGTGACCGCCGTCTCCATCGCGTTCGGCATCACGAAGGCGACCACATCCTTCTGACCAACCCCCAGCGACCGAAAGAGGTTCGCGGCCTGCGTCACCGCTGCGTGCAGTTCGGTCCAGCTCAGTGTGACCTTCTTCGTCTCGGGGCCGGACAGCAGCTGATAGCTGATCGCGGGGCGGTTGCCGTGGTCCTTCCGCGCGCGTCCAAGGTAATCGTACATCGACCGGGCCTGGCCACGGTCGGCCCAAGGGGCCTCGCTCTCGATTGACTTGATATCGGCAAGCGTCTTGAACGCTGTCATCGGTTCCTCCCCTGAAACTGCCCGCTTTTGGCGCGGGCTTCAGAGGAAGATGGGGGCAGGACGGGTGTTTGTGAAGCCGGTTCCTGCGACAGCCCTGCAGGTAAACGCAACGTCAGACGGCACCATCAGTGAACTGCAGCCGCGCCAGCCGCGCGTAAAGCCCGCCCTCGGCGATCAGCGCGTCGTGTGTGCCGGTGGCGGCGATCCGGCCAGCCTCGAACACAACGATCCTGTCGGCGCGTTTCACCGTGGCCAGCCGGTGCGCTACGACCAGCGTCGTGCGCCCTTCGGCCAGCCGTTCCACCGCCGCCTGCACGGCACGTTCGCTTTCGGCGTCCAGGGCACTTGTCGCCTCGTCCAGAAGCAGGATCGGCGCATCGCGCAGGATGGCGCGGGCAATGGCCACCCGCTGCTTCTGCCCGCCTGACAGCATCACGCCGCGTTCGCCCAGATAGCTGTCATAGCCCTGCGGCAGGGCGGTCAGAAAATCGTGTGCGGCGGCGGCCTTCGCGGCCTCCTCCACCTCGGCGTCGGTGGCGCCAAGCCGGCCAAAGCGGATGTTTTCACGCGCCGAGGTGGCAAAGATCACCGGGTCTTGCGGCACCAGCGCGATGGCTTGCCGGAAGTCGCCCCGCGCCATGTCGGGCAAGGCCACCCCGTCCAGCAGGATCCGGCCCGACTGCGGGTCATAAAACCGCATCAGAAGCTGCAGGATCGTGGTCTTGCCCGCACCCGAGGGGCCGACCAGCGCCACCGTCTCGCCCGGTTTCACATGCAGGGAAATGCCGTTCAAGGCACTCGTCTCGGGCCGGGCGGGATAACGGAAGGTCACGTCCTGAAACGCGATCTCGCCCCTTACCGGGCGGGGCAGGGCCACCGGCTGGGCCGGGTCCTGCACGGCGTCGGTGGTGTGCAACAACTCCACCAGCCGTTCGGTTGCCCCCGCCGCCCGCTGCAATTCGCCCCAGATTTCCGACAGCGCACCCACCGCGCCCGCCACCATCACCGCGTAAATGACGAACTGGATCAGCTCGCCCACCGACATCGCACCGGTCCGCACATCGCGCGCCCCGATCCAAAGGACGCCGACGATCCCGGCAAAGGTCAGGAAGATCACGATAACGGCCATCACCGCCCGCGTCCTGATCCGGGTCTTGGCCGACTGAAACGACTTTTCCGTCACCTCGGCAAAGGCCGCGCGCGTCTGTCCCTCATGGGTAAAGGCCTGCACCGTCTGCACCGATGACAGCGCTTCGGACGCCGAGCCGGAGGAGGACGCGATCCAGTCCTGATTTTCCTTCGACAGCTGCCGCAGCCGCCGGCCAAGCACGATGATCGGCACCACGATGGCCGGCACGATCAGCAGGACCAGCCCCGTCAGCTTCGCCGACGTCAGGAACAACAACACCAGCCCGCCCAGCAGCATCAACAGGTTGCGCAGCGCGATCGACACGGACGATCCGATGACCGACAGGATCAGCGTGGTGTCGGTGGTGATCCGGCTGAGAACCTCGCCGGTCATGATGCGTTCGAAGAACGCCGGCGACATGCCCAGCACCCGGTCGAAAAGCGCGCGGCGGATGTCGGCCACGACCCGCTCGCCCAGCCGCGTGACAAGGTAATACCGCAACCCTGTCCCCAGCGCGAGCAGGGCCGCAATCCCCAGCGCCGCCGCGAAATACTTGTCCAGAAGCGCCGCATTGCCGGTGTTGAACCCGTCTACGACCCGGCGCACGGCCAAAGGCAGGATCAGACTGACACCCGCCGTCAGGATCAGCGCCAGCACCGCCAGCGCGACCAGCCCGCGATAGGGCCAGACAAAGGGGGCCAGCCCGCGCAGCGCGCCAACCCGCTTTGACTTTGGCCGATCTTCGGTTGCCCCGGACGTATCGGACATGCCGATCCTCCCACCTGTTCCGGCACGGGTTTAGTCGCACTCCGCGCGGGTCACAAGCGGTCCTGACTGCGGCGAAAGGGCTGTGTCGCGGCCCCTTGGCTTGACTGCGGGTCTGGCGCCGCCCCCCTTTTCCCCAACCCTGTGCCGTGTCACGATGTCCGCATGACCGACGCCTCCCACTTCACCGCCCCGGACGGTGCCCGCCTCGCCTACCGTGATGAAGGGGAGGGCCTCGCGCTTCTGTGCTTGGCCGGCCTGACCCGCTCCATGGCCGATTTCGACTATCTTCGGCCCCACCTGCCGCCTCTTCGGCTGATCCGCATGGATTACCGGGGCCGGGGGGCCAGCGACTGGACGGGTGCCGCCACCTACACCGTTGAACAAGAAGGCAAGGACGCCCTCGCTCTGCTGGATCATCTGGGGATCGAGCGGGCCGCGATCCTTGGCACCTCGCGCGGCGGGCTGATCGGGATGGTGCTGGGCGCGGTGGCGCGCGGCCGGGTGCTGGGCCTCATCCTCAACGATGTCGGGCCAGAGATCGCCCGTGACGGGCTGACCCGCATCTTCGACCATGTCGGCCGCAACCCTGCGGCCAGGACGCATGAGGATTTCGCCAGGTATCTGTCGCAGACGCCGGGTTTTGCCAATGTGCCGACGACGCGCTGGCTGGACGAGGCGCGCAAGCTGTCCGTTGAAAGCCCCGACGGCCTGCGCATCCCCTATGACCCCACCCTGCGGGATTCCTTTCTGGCCGCCTTCGACGGCCCCCCGGTGGACCTGTGGCCGCTGTTCGATGCGCTGGCCGGTCTGCCCATTGCCCTGATCCGGGGCGCGAACTCTGACCTTCTGACCGCCGCCACGGCGGACAAGATGCGCGCCCGCCGCCCCGACATGGCCTTTGTCGAGGTGCCGGACCGCGCCCATATCCCGTTTCTGGACGAACCCCCGGCGCTGGACCTGATCCGCACCTTCCTTGGCGGCCTTGCATGACCGACATCGCCATGATCACCGCTGCCACCGCGCGCTTGCAGGGCCATGTGCGGCAGACCCCACTTTTGCACGCGCCTCTGCTTGACCGCCTTGCCGGGCGGCGGGTTTTCGTCAAGGCCGAATGCCTGCAACTGACCGGCAGCTTCAAGGCGCGCGGGGGCTGGGCGGCGGTCTCGGCGATTGATCCTGTGGCGCGGCAGCGCGGGGTGATCGCGTTCTCGTCGGGCAATCATGCGCAAGGGGTGGCCCTTGCCGCCGCCCGCCACGATTGCCCCTGCGTGATTCTGATGCCGTCGGATGCGCCCGCGGTAAAGATCGCCAACACCCGCGCCTACGGGGCCGAGGTGGTGCTTTACGACCGCGAAACCGAAGACCGCGATGCCCTTGGCGCAGGGATCGCCGCCGATCGGGGCCTGACCCTGATCCGCCCCTACGACGACGCTCAGGTTATCGCCGGTCAGGGCACCACCGGGTTTGAAATCGCCGCCCAGGCCGCCGACGCCGGCGTGACCAGCGGCGATGTCCTGGTCTGCTGCGGCGGAGGCGGTCTTGCCTCTGGGATCGCCCTGGCGCTTGAAGATCGCGCCCCGGGCCTACGGGTCCGCACCGTGGAACCTGTGGGCTTTGATGACATGGCCCGATCGCTTGCCACCGGCAGCCGGGTGCGGAACGCGGCCCTGCAAGGCTCGATCTGCGACGCGATCCTGACGCCCACACCCGGCGCGCTGACGTTTCCCATCCTGCAGCGGCTGGCCGGGCCGGGGCTTGTGGTCACCGACGATCAGGCGCTGCAGGCCGTGGCGCTGGCCTTCACCCACCTGCGCATCGTCCTGGAGCCGGGAGGCGCGGTCGCCCTTGCCGCAGCCCTCTTCGCGCCCGACCTGCCCGACACCGTGATTGCCGTCGCCACCGGTGGCAATGTCGATCCCGCGACCTTTGCCATGGCGCTTGGGCGGTTCGCGTGACTCTGGTCTGGCTGTCCGACCTACGGCTGAATGCCGTGCTGACCGGCCCGCCCAAGGCCCCGCCGCTGGTGCTGATCCACGGCCTTGGCCTTGACCTGCGGGTGTGGGACGCGCTGCTGCCGCATCTTGCGCGCCACCGCGTCCTTCGGCTGGACCTGCGCGGCCACGGGACCTCGGACAGCCCGCAGCCGCCCTATGCCCTTGGTGGCCTGATCCGCGATGTCGAGCAACTGGTCGACCATTTCGCGCTGAAGGATGCCGTCGTGCTGGGCGCGGGCGAGGGTGGCCTGATCGCGCAAGGGTTGGCGGTCAAGCGGCTGGACCTTGTGCGCGCGATGGTGCTGACCGGGTCCGCGACCCGGCACGGCAACCCCGCGCTCTGGCAGGACCGGATCGCCCGTCGCCGTGCTGACGGACCTGACCATGACGCCGACCTTGCGCACCTGCTTGGTCCGCGCGGGCGCGACCATGCTGATACCGCCGCCGTCCGCACCATGCTGCACGCAACCCGCCGCGAGGGGTGGGAGGGCCTTGCCGCCGCCCTTTCGACCGCCGACCTTTACCAGACCACCGCCACCCTGACCCTGCCGACCCTGATCCTTGCAGGCGGCGAAGACCGCAAGACCCCGGCCGACATGCAGCGCGAGCTGGCCGACCTTGTCGCCGGGGCCGAGTTTCAGGTGCTTCCCGGTGTCGCCCATCTTGCAATGCTGACCCACCCAAAGGCGTTCGCACAGCCGCTCCTCGCCTTTCTCGCAAGGATCGGCCATGTTTAGGGCTACGCCATTCCGGCTGCTTTCAACCGTGCAGGCAGTTTCCCACATCCTTGCAGAAACCTGTGATTTCTGCCCGGGCCTTGCCAACAGATCGGGCCAGCCTTGACTGAAACGAACATTGACCCCAAACGCACCCGCCTGGCGCTTGCCTTCATCCTGACCACGGTCACGCTGGATGCCATCGGCATCGGGCTGATCTTCCCGGTCATGCCCGACCTCATCCGCGAGGTGACGGGCCAATCCCTGTCACAGGCTGCCCTCTGGGGCGGGGTGCTGGCCACGTCCTTCGCCGTCATGCAGTTTCTGTTCGGCCCGACCATCGGCGCGCTGTCCGACCGCTTTGGGCGTCGCCCGGTGCTCTTGATCTCGCTGGCGGTCATGACAGCTGACTACCTCGTCATGGCGGTTGCCGGCTCGATCTGGCTTTTGCTGGTCGCGCGTCTGGTGTCGGGGATCACCGCCGCGACCTTCGCCACCGCTGGGGCCTTCATCGCGGACATCACCCCCCCGGACCAGCGCGGACGCCGCTTCGGCCTGATCGGGGCGGGCTTTGGTGTGGGCTTTGTCCTTGGCCCGCTGGTCGGCGGGCTGCTTGCCACCATCGACTCGCGCGCGCCGTTCTATGCCGCTGCCGCCCTTGCGCTTGCCAACATGGTCTTTGGTTTTTTCGTCCTGCCCGAGACGGTGACCGCCGCCACCCGCCGCCCCTTTGCCCTGTCCCGCGCCAACCCCTTCGGCGCGCTCAGGGCGTTGGGCCATTTGCCGGGCATCCGCCAGACCCTTGCGGTTCTGTTGCTTTTGTCAG
>JAPLPF010000014.1 GCA_026400325.1 Rhodobacterales bacterium | reverse complement strand
GTGTCGGCGAAATTGCCACCCTTTGCCGCAGTTCTGCCAAGGTGATTCGGTTTCTTGTTGCTTATCGACGCCCCAGGTCCGACTATGAGATAAAAATATGCTTGCTGCAGTTGCAGTTACAGAGAGGCTATACGATGTCGCATCGCACTTGTGGATGATGACAGAAACATCCTGACCTCGGTCGCCATGACGCTGGAGGCTGAGGGCTTCGAGGTTGAAACCTACAACGACGGCCAGTCCGCGCTTGAGGCGTTCAATCGCCGGATGCCGGACATGGCCGTTCTGGATATCAAGATGCCCCGGATGGACGGGATGGATCTGTTGCAGCGGATGCGGCAGAAAACCTCGATTCCGGTCATCTTCCTGACCTCCAAGGATGACGAGATTGACGAAGTTCTTGGCCTGCGCATGGGTGCCGACGACTACGTAAAGAAGCCTTTCAGCCAGCGCCTTCTGGTCGAGCGCATCCGCGCGCTTCTGCGCCGGCAAGAGGCGATCAACACGGGTGAAGCTGCGGCCACGGAAGAAACCCGGATGATGGAACGTGGCGCCCTGCGGATGGACCCGCTTCGCCACTCTGTCACCTGGAAGGGGCTGGAAGTGTCGCTGACAGTTACCGAATTCCTGCTCTTGCAGGCTTTGGCCCAGCGGCCCGGCTTCGTGAAGTCGCGCGACCAGTTGATGGACGTGGCCTATGATGATCAGGTCTATGTCGATGACCGCACCATCGACAGTCACATCAAGCGGTTGCGCAAGAAGATGCGGTCGGTGGACGACACGTTCTCGGCAATCGAGACGCTGTATGGCATCGGCTATCGCTATAACGAAGAGTGACGGCCCCCTGCCATGACCTCGGCACCCCGGATCGCGTATGACGACCCCCGACCCAAGCGGTCGGGTGACGTTCTTCTGGGCGAAGACTGGGTATCCCCCGATGCGACTGTCGAGCGTCTGAAAGAAGGCCGTGGCGGGCGCAGCATGGTGGCGCTGAACCGCTCGCCTCTTGCACGCAAGATCATCGTCTTCAACCTTATGGCGCTGGTCGTGCTGGTGGTTGGTGTTCTTTTCATGAACCCGTTCCGCGAAAGCCTGGCCTTGCAGCGCGGGCAGGGAATGGAGCGTCAGGCCGAACTGATCGCCCGGATCTACGAGGCGCAACTGCGCCCCGGCGTTTCCGGTTTCGATTTCCGCAAGCCGCTTGAGACGGTGACCATCGACCCGCTGGTCGAGGTCTTCGTCTTTGACCCGCTTGGGCGGATCGTGGCATCCAAGGCGGGCCAGGGCACGGACATGCTGTTGACCGACCCCGGGCAGCCGACGATCCTGACCGACTTTCTGGAAGGCGTCTGGAACACGGTCACGGTGATCCTGCGCCAGGGGCGAAGCATCCGCACGGAAACGATCGACCCGGCGCAACGGGCCCTTGCCGCGTTCGAAGCCGCCAAGGCCGGCGAAACGGTAAGCCGTGTCAACAAGGACAACGAAGACAGCCTGCTCTTCTCGGTTGCGGCGCCTATTCTCGTTTCCGGCGAAATTGTCGGCGCGGTTGCAATCACGTCGAATTCGGCCGAAATCGACCGACTGGTCCGATACGAGCGTGAGCAGATCCTGCAGATGTTCGTTCTGGCGCTTGTGTTGTCGATCGGGCTGAGCCTGATCCTTGCATCCACCATATCGAACCCCCTGTCCGACCTTGCCGCCGCCGCCGAGATCGGCCGCGAACGCGATACCCGCCGTGTGGCGCAAAGCCGCGTGCGCATCCCCGACCTTGCCGCCCGCCCGGACGAGATCGGCCGCCTCTCGGTCGCCATGCGCGGCATGGTGGCCGCCCTTTACGACCGGATCGACGCCAACGAACAATTCGCCGCCGACGTGGCACATGAAATCAAGAACCCGCTGGCCAGCCTGCGGTCCGCCGTTGGCAGCCTGCGCTTCGTGAAGAAAGCGGAGCAGCAAGAAAAACTGCTGGATGTCATCGAACATGATGTCCGGCGTCTTGACCGCCTTGTCAGCGATATTTCCAACGCCTCGCGGCTGGACAGTGAGCTGGTGAAGGAGGATGAGGAAGAGTTCAACCTTCTCAAGACCTTGTCGAACCTATGCCAGTACCTGAGCCAGCAGGCGGGCGAAAAGGGGGTGGATTTCATCATCGACCTGCCCTCGGACCCCATCGCCATCCACGGGCTTGAGGCACGGCTGGCGCAGGTCTTCGTGAACCTAGTCACCAACGCGATTTCTTTCTGCGAGTCGGGCGATGCCGTGCGTGTCTGGGCCCGTCGGCGCGAAAACCGGGTTCTCGTGGTGGTCGAGGATACCGGTCCCGGCATCCCGGAACAGGCCCTGACCAAAGTCTTCAAGCGGTTCTATTCCGAACGCCCGCAGGCCGAGTTCGGCAAGCACTCCGGTCTGGGGCTGGCGATCTCCAAGCAGATCGTCGAGGCACATGGCGGCGTGATCTGGGCCGAGAACATCCGACCCACCGCAGCCGATCCCACGTCCGAGCCTTTGGGCGCGCGTTTTGTGGTCGGCTTGCCGGTGTGACGCCGGACAACGACATCCTGCACGCAACCTGTGTTGCCGTCGACGGACGCGCGGTGCTGATCATCGGTCCTTCGGGCGCGGGCAAGTCGTCACTTGCGATCCGGATGCTTGGCCTTGGGGCCATGCTGGTGTCGGATGACCGCACCCTGGTCAGCGCCGCAACGGGCTGTCTCGTCGCCACTTGTCCCTCGCCCGAAATCCGCGGCCTTGTCGAAGCGCGCGGCATCGGCATCCTGCAGGCCCGGACGATTGACAGCGCCGAGGTCGTGCTGGTTGTCGACCTTGGCCAACGCGAGCAGGAACGCCTTCCGCCACGTCGCAAGGTCACGATCCTGGGATGCAGGCTTGACCTTGTGCTGCACGTGCAGAATGACCATTTTCCAGCGGCGCTGATACACTATCTTCGCCATGGACGGCAGGCATGACGCCTGCATGGGCTTTCACATGACCGCCGCACCCGGCATCGACCATCGACTTGTCTTTGTGACCGGCCCTTCTGGCGCCGGCAGGACCACCGCGATCCGCGTGCTGGAAGACATCGGCTATGAGGGGATCGACAACATCCCCCTCAGCCTTGTGCCCAGGCTTGTCGATGGCGCACCGCTTGGCCGACCGATCGCCCTTGGCCTGGACGTTCGCAACCGCGACTTCAACGCGACCGCTTTGATCGAACTGATCGACCAGTTGACCCGCGATCCGCGCGTCAGTCTTGACGTTCTCTATCTTGATTGCGCCCCCGGCACCCTGATCCAGCGCTATTCGGAAACCCGCCGTCGGCATCCGCTTGCGCCCAACGAGACCCCGGCGCAGGGGGTCGAGCGCGAAGTCGATCTTCTGGCACCGATCCGCGTGCGGGCCGATCATCTGATCGACACCACCGATCTGACGCCGCATGATCTCAAGTCCGAAATCAGCGCCCTCTTTGACCCCGGCCCGGCCGGGCGGCTTTCGGTTTCGGTCCAGTCCTTCAGCTACAAGCGCGGCATCCCGCGCGGTGTCGACATGATCTTTGACTGCCGCTTCCTTGCGAATCCCCATTGGCAGCCCGCGCTTCGCCCGCTGGATGGCCGCGATCCGGCCGTCGTGGCCTTCGTTCGCGCCGACCCACGTTTCGTCGAATTCTTCCAGAAGGTGAGCGATCTTCTGACTTTTCTCCTTCCGGCCCATCTGGAAGAAGGCAAAGCCCACCTTTCCATCGGCTTTGGCTGCACGGGCGGGCAACACAGGTCGGTCGCAATGGTCGAAATGGTCGGATCGGCGCTTGCAGAGGCGGGCTGGCCGGTGTCAAAACGTCACCGGGAACTGGAACGCAGGGCCGCGGGCTGGCAGTCCGAAGCAACCAAGGTGGCAGACACTTGATCGGGATCGTGATCGTGGCACATGGTGGCCTTGCGCGAGAGTATCTCTCGGCGGTCGAACATGTCGTCGGCAAGCAGGACGGGATGCGCGCCATTTCCATCGAGGATGACCATGACCGGCAGGCCAAACAGGCCGAAATCTGTGACGCGGCAGATTCTGTCGATGCGGGACAAGGGGTGGTTCTGGTGACCGACATGTTCGGCGGTTCCCCGTCCAATCTGTCGCTTCCGGCCTGCGCCACATCCGGGCGGCGCATCCTTTACGGCGCAAATCTGCCGATGCTGATCAAGCTGGCAAAGTCCCGTGACATGCCCGTGCCCGAGGCGGTGGCGGCCGCTCTGGATGCGGGGCGAAAATACATCAACAGCTTGGATCTGGGCGGTGGGGCCTGAGGAAATGGAAAGCCGAACCCTTCGCATCATCAATGAAAAGGGCCTGCACGCCCGCGCCAGTGCCCGCTTCGTCGAGGTGGTCGAGGCGCATGACGCCCGCGCCGAAGTGCTCAAGGACGGCCTGTCGGTTTCAGGCGACAGCATCATGGGGCTTTTGATGTTGGCAGCCTCACGCGGAACCAGTATTGATGTTCGGACATCCGGGGCCGAAGCGGCGAAGCTTGCCGAGGCCCTGGAAGCGCTGGTTGCGGCCCGCTTCGGTGAGGAGTATTGAAGCGCGCTGGGGATGAAGGCGGTCGCTTCGTGACGGAACAGTCTCATATCGGTGGAGCGGGAGAACCGCTTGAAGGCCTTTCGCGCGCAAGCCGGGGGACCGGTCAATATGACATGCGCCGCCTCAGCTATGCCGGGACCTTCAAGAACCCCTTCAAGGCCGGCACGATCCGGGTGCTGGAGTGGCTGACCGCCAAGGTTCAGCTTTTGCGCCTGATCCGCAGTTTCGAAAAATCCGGGGCACCGTTCGGCGCACCGTTCTGGCCCAAGGCGATCCGCCACATGGGCATCAGGATCGACACCCCACCAGAAGAGATTGCCCGAATTCCGGCCACCGGCCCGCTTGTCGTGGTGGCCAACCACCCCTCGGGCCTTGTGGACGGCATGGTGATGGCAGAGATGATCAACCGCGTCCGGTCTGATTTCAAGATCCTGACCCGCTCGCTTCTGACCGGGATCCCCGAGGTCGAGGAATTCATGATCCCCGTCCCCTTCCCGCATGAAGACAACGCCCGCGAACTTGGTCTGCAGATGCGGGACGAGACGATGAAGCACCTGAAAGCCGGTGGCGTGATCATTCTCTTCCCTGCGGGCAAGGTCGCGATGAGCCCGGGGTGGTGGGGCAAGGCGATCGAGGCGGAATGGAACGTCTTCACCCACAAGATTGTCAAATCCTCGGGGGCAACGATCCTGCCGATCTATTTCCCTGGACAGAACTCACGCCTGTTCCAGATCGCCAATCAGGTATCCGACACGATCCGTCAGGGCCTGCTGCTGTACGAGATCAAGCGCAGCCTTTTCAAGCCCCAGCGCCCGGTGATCGGGGAACCGATTCTGGCCGAAGAGCTGAAGAAGTGGGACGGCAACCCGAGGGGGTTCCTTGCCTGGCTCCGGGAGCATACGCTGGCCTTGGGCAAGCAGACCGTTCCTGACCAATCCGCTCGATAGCGGGACAACCTGCGTTGACGGCGCACCTCCTTGGGTGAACCGAACCAGGGCCAGTGCCCCCAGCTCGTCAGGCGCTGCGAAGACCCGCCGCCAAGCCACTACAGCGACTTGGCCGCCAACGGTCACCCGCCCTGGACCGACACTCAGATATCCAGCGTATTCTCGGTTTCCCATTTCGAGAAATGGCTGCAGTAGCTGTTCCATTCCTGATGCTTGAGCTTCAGATAGGCCGACGAGAACTCGTCCCCCATCATCGCCTTCAGCGTCTTGTCCCTGTCGTATTCGCGCAAGGCATCCAGCAGGTTCAGCGGCAGCTTCGGCGCGTTCTTCACCGTATGCCCCATCTGATACATGTCGATGTCATGCCGCTTGCCGGGGTCAGCCTGGGTGCGCACACCGTCCAGACCCGCCGCCAGGATCACCGCCTGCATGAGGTAGGGGTTCGCCGCCCCGTCCGGCAACCGCAGCTCGAACCGCCCCGGTCCCGGCACGCGAACCATGTGGGTCCGGTTGTTGCCGGTCCAGGTTACCGTGTTCGGCGCCCAGGTGGCCCCCGATGACGTGCGCGGCGCGTTGATCCGCTTGTAGCTGTTGACGGTGGGATTGCAGATCGCCGCCAGCGCGGACGCATGTTTCATGATCCCGCCCAGGAAAGTGCGGCCCTGATCCGACAGCCCCAACTCCTTGGCCTTGTCGGCGAAGGCGTTGGTCTTGCCATCCAGCGACCAGACCGAGATATGCGCGTGGCAGCCCGACCCCGTCAGCCCCTTGAACGGCTTTGGCATGAAGGTCGCGCGGAAGCCGTGCTTTTCGGCCACCGACTTGACCATGAACTTGAAGAAGCTGTGCTTGTCGGCGGTCTGCAAGACGTCGTCATACTTCCAGTTCATCTCGAACTGGCCAATCGCGTCTTCGTGGTCGTTCTGGTAGGCCTCCCAGCCAAGCTCCAGCATGTAGTCGCAGATCTCGGATATCACGTCATAGCGCCGCATCACGGCCTGCTGGTCATAGCAGGGCTTTTCCGCCGTGTCGTAGATGTCGGACGGGCCAGAGCCATCGGCGTTCAGGATGAAGAACTCTGGTTCCACCCCGGTCTTGACGCGCAGGCCATCCTTGGCTGCCTCAGCCACCAGCTTTTCCAGCACGTTGCGGGGGGCCTGATCGACAAGCTTGCCCTCCATCGTTGCCCGGGCTGCGACCCAGGCCACGTCCTTCTTCCACGGCAGCTGGATGACCGACGAGGGGTCTGGCACAGCCATCAGGTCAGGGTGGGCAGGCGTCAGGTCAAGCCAGGTGGCAAAGCCCGCAAACCCGGCCCCATCCTCCGACATCTCTGCAATCGCCTGCGTCGGCACCAGCTTTGCCCGCTGCGACCCGAAAAGGTCGGTGTAGGAAATCATGAAATACTTGACGCCCTTTTCCTTGGCCCATTTGCCCAGGTCTTTCGCCATCACTGTCACTCCCTGTCCGTCTTTTGTTTGTTGAAGAGGGGCGGCCTTACCAGCCGCCGCCGTTCCGTCCCGGTATCCAGTTGGTGCCCGCCAGCGGAACCCCCGCCATCGCCGCCGCCTCGATGGTCAGCGACACAAGGTCCTCGGGCTCCAGATTGTGCAGGTGGTTCTTGCCGCAGGCCCGCGCGATGGTCTGCGCCTCAAGCGTCATGACCTTGAGGTAGTTCTTCAGCCGCCGCCCGCCGAGGACCGGATCGAACCGCTTGGACAATTCGGGGTCCTGTGTGGTGATGCCCGCCGGATCGCGGCCTTCGTGCCAGTCGTCATAGGCGTCTGCCGTGGTGCCAAGCTTCTGGTATTCCTCTTCCCACTTCGGGTCATTGTCGCCCAGCGCAATCAGCGCCGCCGTGCCGATGGCCACCGCATCCGCGCCCAGGGCCATCGCCTTGGCCACATCCGCGCCAGACCGGATGCCGCCCGAGACGATCAGCTGTACCTTGCGGTGCATCCCCAGATCCTGCAGCGCCTTCACCGCCTGCGGGATACAGGCAAGGATCGGCATGCCGACATGTTCGATGAACACGTCCTGCGTGGCCGCCGTGCCGCCCTGCATGCCGTCCAGCACCACCACATCCGCACCCGCCTTGACCGCCAGCGCCGTGTCGTAATAGGGGCGCGCGCCGCCGATCTTTACATAGATCGGCTTTTCCCAATCGGTGATCTCGCGAAGCTCCATGATCTTTATTTCAAGGTCATCGGGGCCGGTCCAGTCCGGGTGACGGCAGGCGCTGCGTTGGTCGATGCCCTTCGGCAGGTTGCGCATGTTGGCAACG
>JAPLPF010000022.1 GCA_026400325.1 Rhodobacterales bacterium | reverse complement strand
TGGTGTAGCGTTCGGTATTGGGCCGAAGAATTTGAACACCAGCTGTTTTTCAGTGAAGCTGTGCGGGTCAATAATGTTTGGCGCCCTGCGGTGATATCGGAAGTACCTGGCGATCGAGTTCGCCAATCCGACCTCCAGCTGGCTACCGAGAATCTCTAGACCCCGAGCAGTACCAAGGGGGGGGGGGTTAGCAATTCCATGCAGACTATCGGTTCGGATTCGTTTCAGCCCCCTTTTCGCATGTTTGGAGATCCAAGGCAGCATGATTGTTGATCCCTGCTTTCACCGCGCGAACCGCTTGTACTTCACGCGCTTCGGTTCCAGCGCGTCCGGTCCCAGACGCCTTACCTTGTCTTCCTCATAGGCCTGGAAGTTGCCCTCGAACCATTCCACATGCGCGTCGCCTTCGAAAGCGAGGATGTGGGTGCAAAGCCGGTCAAGGAAGAAGCGGTCGTGGCTGATGATGATCGCGCAGCCGGCGAAATCCTCGATGGCGGCTTCCAGCGCCTGCAGGGTTTCGACATCAAGGTCGTTGGTCGGTTCGTCGAGGAGAAGGACGTTGCCGCCGGACTTCAGAAGCTTGGCCATGTGGACGCGGTTGCGTTCCCCACCTGAGAGCAACCCGACTTTCTTCTGCTGGTCGGTGCCCTTGAAGTTGAAGGCACCGGTGTAGACGCGGCTGTTCATCTGCATGTCGCCCAGATGGATGACCTCGGCCCCGCCCGAGATTTCTTCCCAGACGTTCTTGGCCGGGTCGAGTGCGTCGCGGGACTGGTCGACGAAGGCCAGCTTGACCGTCTCGCCCAGCTTGATCGTGCCTTCGTCCGGGGTTTCCTGCCCGATGATCATGCGGAACAGGGTGGATTTGCCAGCCCCGTTCGGGCCGATGACGCCAACGATGGCACCTGGCGGGACGGTGAACGACAGATCCTCGATGAGGAGCTTGTCGCCCATGGCCTTCTTCAGGCCCACGACCTCGATCACCTTGTTGCCAAGGCGTTCGCCGTTCGGGATGATGATCTGGGCGCTGGAAGAGCGCTCCATGACGGTCTGACCGGCCATCTCGTTATAGCGGGCCAGACGCGCCTTGCCTTTGGACTGGCGGGCCTTGGCACCCGAACGGATCCATTCCAGTTCCTTTTCCAGCGCCTTCTGCTTGGACTTGTCCTCGCGCGCCTCTTGCGCCATGCGCTTGGCCTTCTGGTCCAGCCAGGCGGAATAGTTGCCTTCATAGGGAATGCCCCGGCCGCGGTCGAGTTCCAGGATCCAGCTGGTGATGTCATCCAGGAAATAGCGGTCGTGGGTGACGATCAGGATCGTTCCCTTGTAGGCGATCAGGTGCTTTTGCAGCCAGGCGATGGATTCGGCGTCAAGGTGGTTGGTCGGTTCGTCCAGAAGCAGCATGTCGGGCTTTTCGAGCAAGAGCTTGCACAGAGCAATGCGGCGACGCTCGCCCCCGGACAGGGTTTCGACATCGGAATCGTCAGGCGGGCAGCGCAGGGCGTCCATCGCGACGCCGACAGAGGCCTCCAGCTCCCACAGGTTGCCCGCGTCGATCTGGTCTTGCAGGGCGGCCATCTCGTCGGCGGTTTCGTCCGAGTAGTTCATCGCCAGTTCGTTGTACCGCTCCAGGATCGCGGTTTCCTTGGCGACGCCGAGCATGACGTTCTCTTTCGCCGTCAGTTTGGGGTCAAGATAGGGTTCCTGTGCAAGGTAGCCGACTTTCGCGCCCTTTGCGGCCCAGGCCTCGCCTTTGAAGTCGGTGTCCATGCCCGCCATGATCTTCAGAAGCGTCGATTTCCCCGAGCCGTTGATGCCGACCACGCCGATCTTCACCCCGGGGAGGAAGTTCAGGTAGATGTTCTCGAAGCACTTCTTGCCACCGGGATAGGCCTTGGAGCCGTTCTCCATGTGATAAACGTATTGATAGCTGGCCATGTCAGTGCTCCATCGCGGGTTGGCGCGTATGTAGCGACGATGGGGCGGGGCTGCAACCGGGACGGCAAGGGCCTAAAGCCGCTTGGTCATCCAGATGTTTGCGGGCGGGTCGGTGTAGGGGGCGCACTCGGTCCAGCCGTCCGAACGGTAAAGGGCGACGGCCTCGCTCAGGATGGTGTTGCTGTCCAGCTTTGCTGCGCTGAACCCAAGGTCACGGGCGCGGGACTCCACGGCGCGCATCATCCGCCGTGCCAGACCCTGGCCGCGCGCGACAGGATCGACCCAGAGGCGTTTCACTTCGGCAATGCCAGGCTCAAGCGCGCGGAGCGACACACAGCCAACGGGCAGGTCGTCAGACCAGGCGACAAGGAAAACGCCAGTTGGCGGGCGGTATTTTTCCGCATCGGGCAGGGGCAGCGGCAGCATGCTGGCAGGGATGCCGGAAAGGCTGAGCAAAAAGTCGTAGTAGGATCGCAGACAGGCAAGGGAGGCGGGCTTATCAGGATCAGCGTCACGGATTTGCACTTCATTGCGCAGCATGACCGTGGCGATCAGGTCCATCGCCGCGATAAGCGCCGCCTGCCGGGCGCCGGCTTTATCGAGGACTGCTTGCGCCCTGGCGTGGCCAAGGGCGTCGTAGACCTGCCATTCCGCCAGGCCCGCCGAGGTAAGGCGGGCGATGCGGCGACGTCCGTCCCTGGGGTCGGGGACGACCTCGATCAACCCTTCGTCTTCCAGGCTGCGCAAAAGTCGGCTGAGTAGGCCGGTGTCCAGATCAAGCCGCTGACGCAGGTCCGCGACGTCAGTGCCTTCGCTTTTGACCAGTTGCAGGACGCGGGCTGCGCCAAGCGGCCGTCCCCTGCCCAGGTAGGAGGTGTTCAGCGCGCCGATCTCGCGGGTGACGACGCGGTTGAAACGGCGAAGGCGGGCGATGGGGTCCAGAATGTCTGACCTTAGTCAAGTAATGTGTCTGACCTTGGTCGCGTATTGCGGGGCTGTCAAAGGATTTCTGCTTTACAGCCATTGGCCCCGGCGGCAAGACTGCCCACCGGGACAAGCTGGGGAGCCCGGGATGCGCGCCGGTTTTCCTATTGCCACCAAGGGAATGGTCATAGGCCTTCTGGGTGGATCGTTCGATCCGGCACATGAGGGGCATGTGCACATCACGCGCGAGGCGCTGAAGCGCCTGGGTCTGGATCAGGTCTGGTGGCTTGTCTCGCCCGGGAACCCGCTCAAGGCGCGGCAGCCCGCGCCGCTTGCGGACCGGCTGGCGCAGGCCCGCAAGGTCATGCGGCATCCGCGGGTCAGGATCACCGCGCTTGAGGCGACTTTCGGCACGCGGGCGACGGCCGAAACGATCGACCGGCTGCGGGCACTCTATCCCGGTGTCACCTTTGTCTGGCTGATGGGGGCCGACAACCTGGTTCAGTTCCACCGTTGGGAACGGTGGCGCGACATCCTGCGCAGCGTGGCTGTGGGGGTGCTGGCACGGCCGGGCGCAGGTGTGGCTGCGCGCATGTCCGTGGCGGCGCGGGCGTTCCGGGTGCACCGGGTGGATCGGGGCGAGACCCTGCGCGGCCACAAGCCGCCGGTATGGGCCTTCGTGAATCTGCCGATGAATGACGCCTCGTCCAGCGAGATACGGGCGCGTGGCGGGTGGCGGGCGGGTGCCGTGATCCCTGACCAGCCCTCTCTCACAGAGGAGGGAGGGGGTCGCGCGGGTCCAGCTGTGGCGCGCTTGTGATCGGGCGCGATGCGTTCTCCGGCTGGTGGAATCGGTTGGATCGGCTATCACCTGCGCAAACGGAGGGGCGGGAATTGATAACGCGTCGAATGATCCTGGCCGGTCTGCTGGCAAGCGGGGCGGTCCCTGTGATGGCCGAGGTCATGGACAGCTCACCCCGCCCGGTGCCGCGCGGTGGAAGTCCGACCAAGGGTGCGGCGGTCGCTGCCCCTGACTTCGAGGCTTTGATCACGGCGGCAAAGCTGGGCGGCGAGGTGGCCTTTGTGGTTGCCGACGCCAAGACAGGAGCGGTGCTGGCCTCACGCCAACCTGATCTTAAGCTTCCCCCGGCGAGCGTGGCCAAAACCTTGACTTCGCTTTTCGCGCTGGACCGACTGGGCCGGGACCACCGTTTTGTGACGCAGGTGCTGGCGACGGGTCCGGTCGAGGGCGGGACCGTGCAGGGCGATCTGATCCTGGTCGGTGGGGGCGATCCGACGCTGCAGACCGACCAGTTGGGCGATCTGGTTGCACGAGTCGCGAAGGCCGGTGTCCGGGGGGCAACGGGGCGGTTCCTGTTCTGGGATGGTGCCCTGCCCCGGCTGCGGATGATCTCGGACGACCAGCCGGTGCATGTCGGCTACAATGCGGCGTTGTCCGGGCTGAACCTCAATTTCAACCGGGTCTATTTCGAATGGAAGCGGGCGGGCGGCGACTGGCAGGTGGCCATCGACGCACGGGGTGAGCGGTTCGTCCCGCCGGTCGAGATGGTCCGTGTCGCGGTGGCCGGGCGCGAGGCGCCGCTTTTCACCTATGACGAAAGCGGGGTGGAGGAGTGGACCGTTGCCTCGGCAGCCCTGGGCAAGGGCGGAAGCCGCTGGCTGCCGGTCCGCGATCCGGGGCGCTATGTGGCGGAGGTGTTTCGCACGCTGGCCCGGGCGCAGGGCATCCGGCTGGAGGTCGGCGAGCGGACGGATGCGCCGCCCGATGGCCGCGAGATCGCAGGGGTGCAAAGCGAACCCCTGACCGAGGTCCTGCGGGACATGTTGCGGTTTTCCACGAACCTGACGGCGGAATGCGTGGGGCTTGCCGCCTCGGGCGCGCAAGGGTTGGAGGCGTCGGCGGAGGTGATGGATGCCTGGGTGAAGGCAACCTTCGGGGTAGAGGTGGACCTGCACGATCACTCGGGCCTTGGCGGGCGGTCGCGGGTGACGGCGGCGGGAATGGCGTCGATTCTGGTCGCGGCGGAAAAGGGCGGGCGCGGGCTGAAACCGATCCTGCGGGACGTGGGGATGAAGGACGACAACGGGGGCGTGAACAAGGGGTCTCCGGTCAAGGTGCTGGCAAAGTCGGGGACGTTGAACTTCGTGTCGGGGTTGGCCGGGCATATCGTCCCGCCTTCGGGCCGGGAGTTGGTCTTCGCGATTTTCTCGGGCGACCCGGAACGGCGGGATGCGGTGCCGGTGGCCCTGCGCGAGGAGCCAGAGGGTGGCAAGGCCTGGACCAAGCGGGCGCGGCGGCTGCAGGGGCAACTGGTGAGCCGCTGGGCGGGAGAGTTCGGGTAACTCAGGTTCTGTTGACAAAGGTTGGAGCACGCCAGAGACCGCTTGCAACATTTGCAAGCAATAGTGTCTTGCAGGCCGTACCGTCTGGTTGAGCCTTTGCACATCGAGCCTGGACAAATAGCCGTGCCCTCCCAACTGCCCGACCGTAGGCCTGGTGTTATTCGCGGAAATCCTCAATTGGAAGATTTGTGATTGCTCGTCATCCCCCAGGGGAGGGCGGTCTTTGCAGCTTCAGCCACCCGAAAACTCGGACGGAGGGTTGTGGGAAAAAGCACCCAGGTCGACGGTTGGTGCGCCTGCCCCGGGCAGGGCGCGGCCCTTTGGTGTGAGCGGATTGGTGATGAGTGAAATCAGACAAGGTGCGGTGCCTTGAGCGCCCTCCCGGCGTTCTCCACGATTGACGAGTGAGTCGCTCGTGGTTGATGTTGGAGAGGGGGTCGGGCTGAAGCCCGACCTACGGGTTGCGCTCGGGGATGGAGAGGCCCCGGATCAGGTCCGGGGCGGGTGTTCGTGGGGCGGGCTCACACCCCCATATGTCGCACCCGCGCGCCCCACTCGATCGCGGCGGCGTGCAGCCGGTCGATCTTCAGCTCCTCGCGCACCTCCTCCAGCATCCGCAGCTCTACCTGGGAGTGGCGACCGTCCGCCGTGACCACGTCGCAGGCGAGTGCATAGGCGGTCTCGTAAAGACGCTCGGGCAGGGCTTCGCGGATCAGGCCGAAGAGGGCGTCAAGGCCGTCTTCCTCCTCAAAAAGATCAAACACGATGCGGCTGACGCGCTGGATGCGGTCGGCGTCGTAGGTGGCGAAGATCGGCATGTGGTTGACCATGCGGGTGATGGCCACAAGCTCGGCCGTCCTTACGTCCTGGTCGGAGGCGGAGGTGGCGACCATCACCGCGACGAGGGCGTCTTGCGGGGACATCGGGGAGGTGTCGGACATTGGGCGGCTCCTGTTCAGGTTGGCGGCAGATTATTGACGGGGGGGGCGGGGGGCAATAGAGGACGCCAGATGAGAATGAGGCCTGCGGCATTGGGGTTTGCGGGCGGGGGGGGGGGGGGCCGGGGGCAAGGGGTCGCGGGCAAAGGCAGGAGAGACGGGATGACTGCGCTTCGCGATGCGGCGATGACTTCGAAGGCCTGGCCCTTTGAAGAGGCGCGAGCGGTGTTGAAGCGCTATGGCGGCAAGGACCCGGCAAAGGGGCATGTCCTTTTCGAAACAGGGTACGGGCCGTCGGGGTTGCCTCATATCGGCACTTTCGGCGAGGTGGCGCGGACAACGATGATCCGGCGTGCCTTCGAGATCATTTCCGACATCCCGACGCGGCTGATCTGCTTTTCCGACGACGTGGACGGAATGCGGAAGGTGCCGGAGAACGTGCCGCAGCAAGAGATGCTGCGCGCGCACATGCAGTTGCCGCTGACGTCGGTGCCGGATCCTTATGGCGAGTACGAGAGTTTCGGGCATCACAACAATGCGATGCTACGGCGGTTCCTGGACACGTTCGGGTTCGAGTACGAATTCATCAGCGCGACAGAGTTCTACAAGAGCGGGCAATTTGACGCGACCTTGCGCCTATGTGCCGAGCGCTATGACCAGATCATGGCGATCATGCTGGCCAGCTTGCGCGAGGAGCGGCAGCAGACCTATTCCTGTTTCCTGCCGATCCATCCGGAAACGGGCAGGGTGATGTATGTGCCGATGAAGGAGGTGAACGCCAGGGATGGCACGATCACATTCGACGACGAGACGGGACGTGAGTGGACGCTGCCAGTCACCGGCGGGCATGTGAAGCTGCAGTGGAAGCCGGATTTTGGCGCGCGCTGGGCGGCGCTGGATGTGGACTTCGAGATGTACGGCAAGGACCATTCCACCAACACCCCGATCTATGACGGGATCTGCAACGCGCTGGGTGGCCGGGCACCGAACCACATGACTTATGAGCTGTTCCTTGACGATCAGGGGCAGAAGATTTCGAAGTCAAAAGGCAACGGGCTGACCATTGACGAATGGCTGACCTATGCGGCGACCGAGTCGCTCAGCTATTTCATGTACCAGAAGCCGAAAACGGCAAAGCGGATGCATTTCGACGTGATCCCCCGGGCTGTGGATGAATATCACCAGCAATTGCGGGCGTTCCCGGATCAGCCGCTGGACCAGCAGGTCAACAACCCGGTCTGGCACATTCACAATGGCAAGCCTCCTGCAAGCCGGATGGTGGTGTCGTTCGGGATGCTCTTGAACCTCGCGAGCGTGTCGGGGGCGAAGGATGCAGGGGCTTTGTGGAAGTTCCTGAAGCGCTACGCGCCGGATGCCAGCCCCGAGACGCACCCCGACCTGGATGCGGCGGCAGGCTACGCCGTGCGCTACTTTGCCGACAAGATCGCACCGACACGGGTGTTTCGCGTGCCTGATGCACGCGAGCAGGCGGCGATGGAGGATCTGGTGACGCGGCTGCGCGCCTGGGACGGGCCCACCGACGACGAGGCGCTGCAGTCGATGGTCTTTGCGGTCGGCAAGGAGCACGGGTTCGAGCCGCTGCGCGACTGGTTCAAGGCGCTGTACGAGGTATTGCTGGGGGCAAGCGACGGGCCGCGGTTCGGCGGGTTCATCGCCCTTTACGGTGCAGCCGAAACAGTGGAACTGATGGAGCGGGCGCTAAAGGGCGAGCTCGTTTCAGGGGCGACGCAAGGCGCCTGAGGCGCCCCACCCGGCCGGGCACAAAGGCACCAGGCCGGGTGCAGCACGGCGTGACTAGCCGAACTTCAGGAAGAACTTCGAGTACGGGACCTTGAGCCCTGCCACTTCTTCCTTGAGGGC
>JAPLPF010000067.1 GCA_026400325.1 Rhodobacterales bacterium | reverse complement strand
ACGTCCTACCCCCCGGGCGAGGCCCCGCGCAAGGTGACGCTGGTGCATGGCGTTTCGCTGACGCTGGAACGCGGCAAGGTGATGGGACTGATCGGCGAAAGCGGTGCTGGAAAGTCCACCATCGGGCTGTCGTCCATGGCTTACGGCCGGGGCGGCGTGCGCATCACCGGGGGCGAAGTCATCCTGAACGGGCGCGATATCCTGAAAGGTGGCGCGCGCGGGTTGCAGGCCCTGCGTGGCCGCGAAGTGACCTATGTCGCGCAATCGGCGGCAGCGGCCTTCAACCCGGCGCTGCCCCTGATGGATCAGGTGATCGAGACCACGCTTCTGCACGGCCTGTCTTCGCGCGCCGAGGCCGAGGTTCGGGCCGTTACCCTGTTCCGCCGTCTTGGCCTTCCGTCGCCTGAAACCATCGGCCAACGCTATCCGCATCAGGTGTCTGGCGGTCAGTTGCAGCGGGTGATGACGGCGATGGCCCTGTGTCCGAAGCCCGACCTTGTGGTATTCGACGAACCCACCACGGCGCTGGACGTGACCACCCAGATCGAAGTTCTTGCCGCCATCAAGGAGGCAATCCGCGATACCGGTGTGGGTGCCTTGTACATCACGCATGACCTTGCCGTCGTGGCGCAGGTTGCCGACGAGATCATGGTGCTGCGCGGTGGCCGCATGGTCGAACACGGTACCACCGACCAGATCATCAATCACCCCGCCGAGGCTTATACCCAGGCGCTGGTGTCCGTCCGGTCGATCGAGCATCAGGAAAAATCCCCCGCCCCGCCGGTGCTTTCGGTTCAGGCTGTCACCGCACGCTACAAGGGCACGGCGTTTGACGTGCTGAAAAACGTGACCGTCGATCTGCCGCAGGGCCAGACCCTGGCCGTGGTGGGCGAAAGCGGGTCGGGCAAGTCCACCTTGGCCCGCGTGATCACCGGGCTGCTGCCCGCAAGTGCCGGGCGGATCACCTTTGCCGGGCGTACGCTGTCGCCTGATCTTGCCGGGCGGACCAAGGACGACCTGCGCGAACTCCAGATGATCTACCAGATGGCCGATGTGGCGATGAACCCGCGCCAGACCGTGGCCACGATCATCGGCCGCCCGCTGGAGTTCTACTTTGGCCTGCGCGGGGCCGAACGTGACCGCCGCGTGCAGGAATTGCTTGACGAGATCGAGATGGGCAAAGGCTACGCCGACCGCTACCCGGCCGAGCTTTCGGGCGGCCAGAAGCAGCGCGTCTGCATCGCGCGGGCGCTAGCCGCCAAGCCAAAGCTGATCATCTGCGACGAGGTGACAAGTGCCCTTGATCCATTGGTCGCCGACGGCATCCTGAAGCTGCTTCTGGACCTGCAGGCGCGTGAGGGCGTGGCCTATCTGTTCATCACCCACGACCTTGCGACGGTCAAGGCAATCGCCGACCGCATTGCCGTGATGTACAAGGGCGAAGTGCGCCGCTACGGCCAGAAGTCCGACGTGCTGACCCCGCCCTTTGACGATTACACCGATCTTCTGCTGTCCTCGGTCCCCGAGATGCGACTTGGCTGGCTTGAGCAAGTGCAGGCCCGCCGCCGGATGGAAAGTGCCGGCAACTGACGGTCGGGCGCTTTCAAAAGGTCCGGATGGTCGATGACGGAACCGGAACCGCAGGTGTCCAAAGGGAAAACCCGCCCCGGGCCTGACCCCGGGCCTCTGATTGCCCCTGCGCTACCCGCCATCTACCGAGATCCCGGGTCAGGCCCGGGACGGGGTCTGGGTCCGTCAGGCGCCATCCGGCGCGGGCTGCCGGACCGGATCGCCTGCCGGAAGGTCGCCCCGCGCCAACCCGGCAACGCTTGCCACGATGCGCGCGAAACTGTCACGGGCGCGCGGGACAGTGTGGCGCGCGCGCAGATAGCCGTGTACAAGGCCCGGCTCGCAGGTCCATTCCGCCCGGCCCCCTGCCGCGCGGATGTGGTCGCGGTAGGCGCGCCCATCATCCGCCAGAGGATCACACTCGGCACTGAAGATTGCGGTCGGGGGCAGGCGGGAAAAGGATGTGTCCTGCAACACCTCGGCCGTGACATCCCCGGCGGGCGGGGCCTTGCCTGCGTGCCGAAGCAGCCGGTAGAACTGCACATCCGCCGTGGTCAGCAACGGGGCGTTGGCATGGGTCACATAGCTGCCCCGGTCCATCGGGCCACCAAGCCCAGGATAGATCAGCACGACCCCGGCCACCTGAGCCGCCCCGCCGCGCAGGGCATGGGCGACGCTTGCGGCAAGCGCGCCGCCGGAGCTGTCACCCATCAGGATGACCGGGCCAAAGGCCTGCGCAACGGCCCTCGTTGCAGCCAGCGCATCCTCATAGGCCGCCGGATGCGGGTGTTCCGGCAGCAGCCGGTAGTCCACGCTGACCACACGCAGCCCGGTTTCGCTGCAGACCTCGGCGCAGACATCGTCGTGGCTGTCCAGCCCGCCAACCACAAGACCGCCACCATGGAAGTAGACGACCGTCAGGGCGGATGCCCCGGTTTCATACCGCCGGGTAGGAACACCTGCGCGGTCCTCATCCCACACGGTCACACCCGGCGGACGGGGCTGGCGGAACACCGCGCACATCGCGTCGTAGACCCGGCGCTGGCCCGCGATGTCCAGCAGGGTGGCATCGGGGGGATACTGCGCCTCGGTCGCGCGGATGAAGGCCCAGGTCGGGGCATCGACACGGTCAAGGTAGCCTGAACTGTCCATCTCGCCCTCTGCGCCACGATATGCTGAAAGTGCCCTTTCGCGTGGCGCTTGCAATCCCCAAATGGTCTTTCGTTCGAGGGGTCTTGTCGCTAGAGCAAACATGATCGTGTGTGCAGACGTTTTTCTGCACCCCGATTTCGAAGGCCCGTGTAACGTATCGGCTGGGCCGCGCGAACTGGAAGGCAAGGATGGCAGACAAGCTCGATGCGTGGGGGCAGCTTCTGACGGCTGCGAACGCGGGTGATACCCGGGCCTATGCGCGTTTTCTGCAAACCGTCTCGCCGGTCTTGCGGGGAATTGTCCGGGCGAAAAGCGGGGGGCTGGGGGCAGCAGCCTGCGAGGACGTGCTGCAAGAGGTGCTTCTGGCGATCCACCTCAAGCGGCACACCTGGCAGCCGGACGCCCCTCTGCGCCCCTGGCTTTACGCCATCACGCGCTACAAGGTCATCGATGCGTTTCGCGCCCGCGGACGCAAAGTCGACCTGCCGATCGAGGACTTTGCCGAGGTTCTGGCCGCCGAACCCGGGCCCGACCCGACCGAGGCTGCCGATATGGCAAAGATGATCGGGATGCTGGACGGCCGGTCGGCGGAGATTGTCCGCAAGATCGGACTGGAAGGTGCCAGCGTGGCCGAAACCGGCCAGGCCCTGGCAATGAGCGAAGGCGCAGTGCGGGTTGCCCTGCACCGCGCGTTGAAAACCCTGGCCATCCTGCGGGAAAGGCATGTGACATGAAGACCGACGATCTGATCCGCGCCCTTGCCGCCGACAGCGGGGCGCGCCGCCCCTTGCGGGCCACGCTTTTCATCGGGCTGATCCCGTCGTTGCTGACAGCCCTTGCGGCGGTCTGGCTGACGATCGGGTTCCGGGCGGACCTTGCCACCGCGATGGTGACGCCGGTGTCGGTGATTCGGATCGTGCTGACCGGCTGTCTGGGTCTGGTGGCCATGCGGCTGGCCCTGCTTCTGGCGCGACCCGAGGGCAGCGACACCGCGCGGCTCTGGCCGCTGGGGGCCGTCGGTGCGGTGGCACTGGGCCTTCTGGCCTGGACCTATGCGACGACCCCGCCAGAGGCCAGGTTGATGGCGATCACCGGCAAGACCATGGTGTATTGCCTGACGATCATCCCGCTTCTGTCGATCCTGCCGGTGGCAAGCGTGCTTTACGCCTTGCGACAGGGGGCGACGACAGCCCCGGCCCGGGCAGGCTTTGCAGCCGGTCTGGCAGGATCGGGCCTCTCGGCCGCGATCTATGCGCTGCACTGCACCGAGGACAACCCGCTGTTCTATGTCACCTGGTATGGCCTTGCGATCATGGGCGTGACCCTGGTCTCGACCCTGATCGGCGCAAGAACCTTGCGCTGGT
>JAPLPF010000194.1:3617-10731 GCA_026400325.1 Rhodobacterales bacterium | reverse complement strand
AGGAAAGCGGTTTCACTGTCCAGAAAAGCCCGTATGATCCGCCGCGTGAACCGGACGCACCTTCCGATCTCACGCCCATGCCGATCTCACGCTGCAATCCGATCACGCCCCCGCAAAGCAAGGCCAGATGCGCATTGTCTATCACCTGGGTGCACATTGCACCGACGAAGAGCGGCTTGTCCGCTGTCTTCTGAAGAACCGGGCAGTCCTGGCCGACCAGGGGATCGAAGTCCCCTCGCCCACCCGCTATCGCAAGCTGTTGCGGGAAACGCTTCTCCAGCTGAAGGACGATGTCGCGACCGACGACCAGCAGGCGTTGCTTCTGGATCAGATCATGGACGCGGACCATGCCGAACGGCTGATCCTGTCTTGGGACAACTTCCTGAACTTTCCGAACTGGGCCGTGACCGGGGGGCTTTACTACCTTGCCGGCGAACGGGTGAACGCCCTGCGCCGGGTCTTCCCGTCGCTTGAGGTCGAGTGCCACCTTGCAATCCGCAATCCGGCAACCTTTCTTCCGGCCCTGAAGCAGAAGGTTGAAGCCAAAGGGTCACGAGAGGGGCTTGCGCCGGTTGACGCGATGCAGCTTTCCTGGGTCAACGTCGCGCGCCAGATCCTGTACCACAATCCTGGCGTCCCCCTGACCATCTGGTGCGATGAGGATACCCCGCTGATCTGGCCGGAAGTTCTGCAATCGGTGTCAGGCCACGCCCCCGGAACACCGCTTGTCGATACCGACGAAGTGCTGGGCATGATCATGAACGAGATCGGCCTTGCCCGGATGAAGGCCTATTGTGCCGAGCACCCGCCCCAGTCCGTCGGGCAGCGCCGACGGATCGCGACGGCGTTTCTGGAAAAGTTTTCCCGCCCGGACCAGGTCAATGTCGAGATCGACATGCCAGGCTGGACGGATGACTACGTCGCGGCCCTGACCGACCGTTATCTGGAAGAGGTCGACCGGATTGCCCATCTGCCCGGCGTCACGATGATCCGGGCCTGAGGTCGGGGCCCGCGATCAGGTCCGTCGATCGGGTTCACGCCATGCCAAGCGCCGTCTTGTACATCTCCAGCACGGCCTCTTCCTCGGCAATATCGTCGGGCTTGCGTTTGCGCAGCGCAATCACCTTGCGCATGATCCGGGTGTCGTAGCCGCGGCCCTTGGCTTCTGCCATCAGCTCTTTCTGCTGGTCGGCGACGTCCTTCTTCTCGGAGTCGAGCTGTTCGAAACGTTCGATGAACTGTCGCAATTCGTCAGCAGTCACGGAATAGGTGTCGGTCGCATCGGCCATCGGCGGTCTCCGGGTGTGGGTATCATGTGCTTTGAACGGTTCCTATCCTGTCGGACGGGACGGGTTCAAGCCGCTTCGGCGACCGGCTTGCAGCCGCGCGGGCGTCGGGTTAGCCACAGGCCCGGACCGGCCCTGTCCCGAACGGGGGGGCGAATGGCGGAGGACAAGATGCAGACACTGATCTGGGTGGGCGCGGTCATGACCCTTCTGGGCGTGGCAGGCCTTGGCTATTGCGTGGTGCGGGCGATCCGGGCGAAGGGTGCCGGGCTGGAAGACAACGACCTGCGGGCCGAACTTCAGCGCGTGATCGCGATCAACCTTGCCGCCCTTGGCGTGTCAGCCCTTGGCCTGGCACTGGTGGTGACCGGAATCCTGCTGGGCTAGGTGGCCTTCGGGTCAGGATCGGCGGTCAAGGTCAGCCAGCCGCTGACCATCGCCGATCAACCGGTCCAGCAGCGGGGCAGGTTCCCAAAGCGGGTCAGCCTCGGCCCAAAGCCGCAAGTCGCGGCGCAAGAGCATGAGGCCGCGCCGGTCGGCCTGATGCATCGGTCCGCCCTGCCAGCGCGGAAAGCCGTGACCGGCAACCATCACATGGTCAATATCGGACGGCCGCCGCGCGATGCCCTGCTCCAGCAGGCGCAGCCCTTCGTTGGCAAGCGCCCCCAGCCAGCGGGCCACCACCTCGGTCTGGTCCATGTCGCGCAGCAGGTCGGTTTCAGGCTGAGGCAGCGCCTCGGGCCGGCGCACGCCGAACCCCTCCAGGGCCCCGTCAAGGATGGCAGGCGCCACCCCGGTCCTGGCCAGATGGGCCAGCGCAACCCGCCCGGCTGTCACCAGACCCTGGCCGACAATCGGCCGGCTGCCGACGAGCACCGGCTGCAACCCGATCCGCCTTAGCCCGGCAAAGGCAAAGGCGGACGCTTCAGGGGACGTGCCCTGCGCAAGTGACAGCTCGCAGATCCGGCCCGCCGGTGTCAGCGCCAGGCCCATTCCATCCTCGGCGCCGCCAAGCGTCAGATGCACTGTTCCGGCGACCCCGGGCTGGCCGCTATCCCAGCCATGTGGTCTGTCGTGGATGTGAAGGGACGCCGCCGCCAGTCCCGTCGCGGCCCCGCCGTCGTGCAAGAGCGTTCGACCCGTCGCCCGTGCTGCGGCGGTCAGACGCCCGGCCCGCTGTTCGGCGGCCTCGGCCGCCGCAAGGGCTGCAAGGCTTGTCGAGCGGGAGCCGTCGTCAGGATGGTGCCAGTCCACCCCCACGCCTTGTGCAAGCGCCAGTCGAGCCAGCGTCACAAGCCCCGGGTCCGCACCATGCAGGGCAATGCGGTCGACAAGGGCCGGGCGTAGACGGGCCAAAGCCGGGGGCAGCACCATCGCCCGGCGTTCGGCCCGGGCTGCCGACCGCAAGGCGGCCGCTTCGGGTGACGCCTCCAGATCCTCGCGGGAAACGATCTCGAAGGCCTGATGTGCCTCGGGGGGCAGCAAGGACGCGGCCTCGACACAGGCGATGATCCGGCCGAAGGCCGCTTGTGTCCGGGTCAGGCCCTGGCGCGCTTCGGCAAGTGCGGCGGGGTCGGGCCGCACCAGTCGCGGCACCGCTGCCTGCAGCTTGTGCGCCAGCGCCGCAGTCACGGGCGCGTCACCTTCAGATAGGGGCCCAGATGCAGCGCCAGAATCGATCACAGCGTCGATCAGGCCAAGCGCCAGCGCCTCCGTGGCCGGAACCGCGCGCCCCGACAAGAGGATGCCAAGCGCCTTTCGGACCCCCACCAACCGGGGCAGCCGCAACGTGGTGCCGCCTTCGGGGCAAAGGCCAAGCGCCACTTCCGGCCAGGCGACACGCGTGCCCGGGGCGGCGATCCGTGCAGCCGCAGCCAACGCAAGCTCGGCCCCCGGACCGGTCACAAGCCCGTGCAATGCCGCCACTACCGGAATGGGCGACGCATCAACGGCAGCGCACAAGTCCGCAAGCGACGGTGCCGACAGATCAGGGTCAAGCGGCACCGCGCCCGAGAAGGTGACACCCGCCCCGGCCAGCACGATCCGGTGACATTCCGTTCCGGCAGCGGCAAGTTCCTCGATCAGCCGGGCACGCAACGCCGGGGTCAGCATGTTCGACGGCGGATTGGCCAAGGTCAGGATGCGAACCCCGTCGCGCGTCTCGACCTTCAGCCCGCCCGAGTCCATGCCTTCAGACCTTCCCACCTTCGCAGCGACAGGCGCTGCAAGTCCGAGTAAGGCTGAACTGCCCGGCCGTGGCAAGCGCAGGCAGGGCGCAAGGGGCTGGTCAGACCGGCATGTTGTCGAAACCTTCTTCGGTTTCCGCCTCGGTCGCCAGCGGGGCCGCCACACCCGGCAGGATCGCCGCAAGGGCGCGCATCTCGGCGATCAGAAGATCAAGCCCCTGCTCTTGCAACTGCGTCCCGGCCTTGATCAGGTCAGCCTCCTGACGGAACACGTCGGCGACGAGGTTCGGTTTGGTCATCGGGCGCAACTCCTGCAAAGGGGGGTCCAGGGAAGGACGTCAAGACGGGCCTCGGTTATGGCCTCGCCGCAGTGGGCGCATTGGCCATAGCTTCCGTCGGCAATCCGGGCGAGTGCCGCACGGATCTGCGCGATTTCGACCTTGCCCGCGATGCCGGTCGCTTCCAGCACCTCGTCGCCCTCGCGTTCGGTGGCAAGCTCTTCCCAATCGGGGTCATGGTGCGAATCAAGCTCGTCCTCGATCGCTTCAAGCCGCTCGCCAAGTTCGATCAGCCGACCCTCCAGGAAAGTCTTGCGCAGGGTCAGCGCAGTTTCAGTCGTCCGGTCCATGCCCAGCCTCCGTCCTATATGACAATCCTGCGACAAAGCGCACAGAGCCGCATTGACCCAAGTCAACGTCCCGGCTTTCGCTTTGACCAAGCCCGCCTTATTGTCTGGCGCAAGATGGCCCGGCCCCCGCCGGCCATGGCGCATGCTTGGTGGAGAAGACTGATGGATATCCGCGCGTTGACCCCGGACTATGCCGTGTCACCCCAGATCGACCCTGCGGACTTGCCGGCCATCAAGGCCGCAGGCTTTGTCACGGTGATCGACAACCGCCCCGATGGCGAAATTGCGCCGCACCTGCACGCCACGGCGATGCGCCAGGCGGCTGAGGCGCTTGGCCTGACCTTTGTCGTCAACCCGGTCATCGGCGGCATGCTGACGATGGACAATGTGACCGCACAAGGGGCTGCGATCGCGGCGTCCTCGGGCCCGGTCCTTGCCTATTGCGCCAGCGGCAATCGCAGCTCGGTGGTCTGGGCCCTTGCCAATGCAGGCAAGCGCCCGGTGGATGAACTGGTGGGCCTGCCTGCGCGCTTTGGCTATCAGCTTGACCACTTGCGCCCCCAGATCGAGGCTTTGGCCGGCAAGACGGCCTGAAGGGCTTTCCCGTACTGCTACCAGGCTTCGCCATCCGGGCTTGGCACCCCGGCTCATCAACCCGTGGCGCGCAAGTCGGGCGTAAGCGGTTCGGCGGGTATCGCAGGCTCTGCCGTGGGTGGCGCGGCCCTGGTCGGCAGATCGGCGGTCTGGATCTTCAGCGCCCGCATGCCCCGGTTCTGGCCAAGACGGGCGCGTGCAAGCCTGCGGCCATCCAGTGCTTCGACTGTCACCGCGTCCAGCGCCGCATGCGGCAAGGCCAGCACGTCGCCCGTCTGCAGGGCAAGGATCTGCCGGATCGGCAGGGTCAGCCGTCCAATCACCGCGTCCAGCCGGCAATCGGCCTGCACAACCTGGGCCGCCAGGGCGGCGGTGAACAGGTGAGGCCCATTCTGGGATGCGTCCGGTGCTGCGACCAGACGGTCGCCGCGCCCCATGGCCGGCAGGATCAGGATCACCCCGCCGGTCCGGCTTGCCGCACTCCCCGCGACACCAAGCGTTATCTCGGCGTCAAGCACGCGGTACACCTCTTCTTCAAGCAAAAGCCCAAGCGGGCGCACTTCATCCAGGTAGGACGCATAGCGAAAGCCTGCGGCCCAGTAGCGGTCAGCCTCATCCAGCAGCGCCTCGTCCAGGCCCAGAAGCGCGCGGTCCACCACACCCGCCACCATGGCCGCATCGATCCGCGTGGGCTTGCGCAACGGGGCGGGTTGCGCCGAAAGCCTGCCCAGGGTCTGCATCTCGATCAGGGCGGCGGTCACCTTCGGGTCCAGCATCAGCACGCCAAGCCCGCCACGCGGCCCGTCCAGCAGCGCCACCAGCGCGCGGTCCGGGGCCAGGTCCAGAATTTCCGCCAGGCTGGCGCGGGTTACGTCAAGACGGCGAAAGTCGATGTCCAGCCCCATGGCATCGCGCGTTGCCCGGGCCAGGGCCAGCCGCCAGCCGCGATCAGCCCCTGGCGCCCCGTCGATCTGCGGTTGGCGGGCGCGGTCGATCTTTCGGCGCAGCACGTCGGTCGGGGCTGGGGGCATTGCGGGCCTTCAGGTGGTGATCTGGCCAAGCCTAGAGCGCGGGCAGTTAAGAAAGGGTCAAGCTGAAACCAGCAGAGCCAGACGGAAAGGAACCGTTCACGCCGCAATCTGTTCCAGCCGCAGGGGAACGGTCACCCGGAACGCAGCCCCGCCCTGCCCCGGCAGATAGGCGACTGACCCGCCAAGGTTGGTCATGATCTCGCGGCAGATTGCCAGACCAAGCCCCGCCCCCCCGGCCCGGTTCGCATCGGTCAGGCGGGCGAACTTTTCGAAGATCAGTCCCTGGCTGTCCTTCGGGATACCGCGACCGTTGTCGATGATGTCGATCGTCACCCGCCCTGCCCGCTGACGCACCACGATCCGCAGCTCGGGCTCGGCTGCATTGCAGTATTTGCGCGCGTTCGAGATCAGGTTGATGAAGACCTGCATCAGCCGGTCGGCATCGGTCTTGAGGAAGATCGCCTCGGACGACGGGTCACGATGCACGGTAAAGCTGCGCTCGGGCCGGGTCTGGCGTGCGGCGGTCAGCGCCGAGTCCAGCATCTGCTGAAGGCTGGTCAGGCTGAGGGTCAGTTGCACCGTCCCGTTTTCCAGCACCGAAAGGTCAAGAAGGTCATCCAGAAGCCGGGTCAGTCGCTTGGCTTCGTCATGGATGATGCGGCCGTATCGCACGACAAGGTCCGGCGGCAGGTCGCCTTCGGTCAGGATCTCGGAAAAGGCGCGGATCGAGGTCATCGGCGTGCGCAGCTCGTGGCTGATCTGGGACAGGAAGGCATCCTTCTGGATCGAAAGCTGCATCAGCTTTTCATTGGCCTCGCGCAAGGCGCCCGCAGTCCGGGTCAGCTCGGCCTCTCGCGCCTCAAGCCGGGCCGAATACTCCATGATCTGCGCGGATTCCGAGGCGACGGCCATCAGATCCTCGACCGTCACCGTCGCGCGCCCGACAAGCTGGCTGATCATGGCATGGGCCGTTGCGGCCCCGACCGTGCCCGACAGCCGCGCCTCCAGCGCATCAAGAAAGGCCGGGGTGGGATCGGGAAGGAACCCGGCCTTGCCCTGACCTGCGGCAGCGGACTGGAACAGGCCAAGCGCCACCTCTTCGCCAAGGATGCGCTGCGCCATGGTCAGAAGGGCCTCGGGTTCGACCTGTCCCCTGGCCCAGCGTTGCGGCCCGACCGCCCCTTCAAAGACATTGACGAAGGCCGCGCCCTGCAGCCGTTCAAGCGGGCCGGGAAACGTCAGCAAGGACCCAAGGCAGAAGGCCCCGGTGTTCAGAGCAAGCGACCAGAACAGGGCATGGGTCAAGGGATCCATCCCCTCGGTGCCGAACAAAGCCTGTGGCCGCAGCCACCCCAGGCCCATGAGACCCTGGGCAAAGACCGCCTCGGA
>JAPLPF010000194.1:0-3599 GCA_026400325.1 Rhodobacterales bacterium | reverse complement strand
GAACGAGGTATAGGCCCAGACCGTAAATCCGGTCAGAAGCCCAAGTGTCGCCCCGACACGGGTCGCCCCCCGCCAGTAAAGCCCGCCCACCAGCGTCGGCAGAACCTGCGCCATGCCCAGAAAGGCGATCAATCCGATGGCAGCCAGGGCCGCCGTCCCGCCGGTGATCTGATAATAGCCATAGCCAAGCCCCAGCACCGAGGCGATTGCCAGCCTGCGGGCCATAAGGACGACCGACCTCAGATCATCCCCCGCCCCCGCGGCAGCCCCCGACGCCGGGCGCAGGCGCAACCACAGCGGAATGACGATGTGGTTCGAGATCATCGTCGCCAGCGCAATCGATTCCACGATCACCATCGAGGTGGCAGAAGAAAAGCCGCCCAGAAAGGCCAGCATCGCAAGGCCACCCTGCCCTTCGGACAGGGGCAGCGTCAGCACGAACATGTCGGGGTTGGCGCCCGCCGGCAGCCGCTCCAGCCCGACGACGGCGATCGGCACGATGAACAGGCTCATCAGCATGAGGTACAAGGGAAAGGCCCAGCTGGCCCGCGCCAGGTGCCCCTCATCGTCATTCTCGACCACCATGACCTGGAACATGCGCGGCAGCGTGATGACAGCGACCGCCGACAGAAGGATAAGGCCGGTCCAGCGCCCGGGCTGCACTTGCCAGGCCGCAAGGTCGGCGGCATCAATCCGGGCGAAGATGTCGCCGACCCCGCCGGCAATGCCCCAGACCACGAAGCTGCCAACCGCCAGAAGGGCCACCAGCTTGACCACCGCCTCGACCGCGATTGCCGTGACGATGCCGTGGTGCTGTTCCTTGGCATCAAGGTTGCGGGTGCCGAACAGGATGGTGAAAAGCGCCAGCCCCACCGCCACCCAGAAGGCTGTCTGCGTTGCTTCCGGAGCGGCGCTGCCGTCCGCCGATGCGGTTGCGAAGACGCCGAAGGCCAGCACGACCGATTGCAACTGCAGCGCGATGTAGGGCGTGGCTGCGACCACGGCGATCAGCGTGACGATCACCCCCAGCGTGTTCGACTTGCCAAAGCGCGCCGAGATCAGGTCGGCAATCGAGGTGACCCGGTACTGCCGCCCGATCCGCACCAGCTTGCGCAAAAGCCACCACCAGCCGACAAAGACAAGTGTCGGACCAAAGTAGATCGTCAGAAACTCCAGCCCCGAACGGGCCGCGTATCCGACCGCGCCGTAAAAGGTCCAGGCCGTGCAGTAGATCGATAGTGACAGGGTGTAGACGAGGGGGGAGCGAAGCCACCCCAGCCGCCCGACCTGCGCCCGGCGCTCGACGATGAAGGCGACCGCGAACAGGAAGATGACATACAGCAGGCAGGCCGCGACCAGAAGGTTGAAGGGCATGTCAGTCTTCCTCGTCCTCCGGCCCGCTGCCGCCGCTCAGGCCGGGCGCAAGGCCCGCGGCGGCACCGATCAGCAAGAGCCAGACCAGAAAGAAGTAGATCATGTCCCCCGAGGCATGTCGGACCAGCCTGGCTTCTGTCCAGAACAACGGTAGCAGAAGAAGCAGGATACCCAGAACCGGCAAAAGGCGTGCCGCATCCCTCAGGCGGCGTCGCCGATAGGATGCCCGGCCAAGAAAGACCGGCGGATTTGCCCTTGCCCGTGCCATCAGCGCCCCAGCATCGCACGCACCTCGGCCAGGATCTCGGCGTTGGAGAACGGCTTCGAGATGAACCGGTCCGCCCCGGCCCGTTCGGCAAGGTCGCGGTCGCGCCCACGCGCGGTGAGCATGATCACCGGCAAGGTGCCGGTTTCAGGATCAGCGCGCAACGCGGCAAGGATTTCAAGGCCGGAAAGCCCCGGAAGCATGTGATCAAGGATCACCAGGTCGGGCGGATCACGGCGCACCTGATCAAGGGCCGCTGCGCCATCGGCCACATGGCTTACACGCAGCCCCTCTCGCATCAGGATGAAACGCATCGCCTCGGCGATGTTCGCTTCATCCTCGATGAGGAGCACATGCTTGATGATCCTGTCCCCCCGGCGGACCGCGCCGCCCCGGCGTCGCCCGTTCCGTCCACTATCGGCAGAACTGGTCCGGCTGTCAAAAGCCGATGTATCACGCCGACGCCGAAAGGATCGAAGGCTCGCGTCGGGCCGGGCAAACGCTCTGGGGGCAGACCCGGCAACTGGACCCGACGGTCAGTTCCGGCCCTGACACCGACCCGGACACCGGTGCTGCAGGCAGGATGAGCATGGCAGCCTCGCGCAGGTCGGGGCCGCGCAGGCCAAAGGGATGACGCACCACCGACCAGGCAATCACCCGGTAGACCCGACCGCTTTGCCCGGCCACTATGACCCGCGCCTCGATCGGCTGCAGCGGCCGCCCCAGGGCAGCGTAAAGCGGCCAGAGCGGACAGGCCGAACCAAAGCGCGGCAGCGGAAACCCCGGGACGGGCTTGCGAAAGGTCAGCGCGCCCGAACCGTCACAGATGACCAGACCTGCGCCCGGATCGGCAAGACCGGCAAGACGCCGCATCACGACCAGAGGATCAACTGCGAAGGCCTCGGCCAGGGCGATCGGATCAGGGCCAAGCCTTGCCTGTGCCCCGGCAAAGGCAGCTTCAGGCAGCGCACGCGCATCTGCCGCGGCGCGGGCCAGGAAATCCTGCGCAAGACTGCGCGCCGAAGACGAGGCAAGACCGGCTACCTCGTCCTTGCAGCCATCGGCAAGCTCGGCATCGGAAAAGGCCCAGCCGCGCGAATTCAGCCAGTCCTCGACTTCTTCCTGCGGGGCCGCAATGCCCTGCTCCACCATTGCGCTGCCCGCATCAAGATAGGCCACCAGCGCTTCGGCCCCCACAGCCAGCCGTTCACTGTCCTGATGCAGGTTCCGGTGAAACCGTGCTGTCCAGTCGGCAGGGATGTCCCCGGTTTCGGCCAGGATCGCCGCCGTCGCCCGGACCGACGACAGCGACGACAGAACCTCGTGCAACGACTGTGACAGGTGGGGGTCATGGCTCATCCGGTCGTTCAGCGCCTCGACCGCGCGTTCCAGACCCTCGGCCCGCGCGTCCAGTTGGACCAAAAACCCGGCCCAGCCCGGAAAACGGCTGGCAAAGTCCTCGACCTGGCCAAGTTCTACTGCCGCCTCGCCGCGCGCCACAGCCGCGCGCAGCCCATCGGCCAGCGCCGCCTCGCGCCCGCCCGCAAGCGCCGCATGGTCCAGACCAAGCGCACCCGCCAGCCGGTCCAGGACCGGCGCGGTAACCTTGCGACGTCCATGTTCGATAAGATTGAGGTAGGACGGTGAAATCCCTGCAGCCATGGCCACCTCGGCCTGCCGCAGACCGGCCGCAAGACGGCGCTCGCGCAGGCGGGTTCCAGTTACGGCAGACAGCGGCATCGGGCACCTCCAGCCGCCAGTTTACAAGACTTGTAAAGCTTTACAAACGCAAACGGCGCCGCCCGTTTCCAGGCGGCGCCGCAGTCGTTAAGTACGGTTCAGGGCAAAGGCAGCCTCAGTTCGCCAGCGCCTTGTCGGTGATGATGCTGGTCCAGGCCCCTTCCGGCGCCTTGGTGATCACCGGATCCGACCCACCGGCAAGCAACGTCGCAACGGTCTT
>JAPLPF010000144.1 GCA_026400325.1 Rhodobacterales bacterium | reverse complement strand
CCGATTGCGCCAGGGCGGGACTGACACCGGACAGAGGCAGTCCGAGGGTGACGACAAGGGCAAGGCGAGACAGAGAATGGCGCGGCGGCATGGCTGGTCCCGGGCTGGGGCACCCGGATCGGGCACCTGCGTTGACGAGAGTTAGGCCCTTCAACGCCACTTGCCAAGCACAGGCTGCGCAACAGCCTGTGATCGCAGGCAACCTGGCGGCAACCCGTTGACCTTTTGCCCCTTGCGCATCCTCGCCCGCCCGGCTATCCCCCCGCCCCATAGACGACCCCTGAAGCGCGGAGAGGTGGCAGAGTGGTCGAATGCGGCGGTCTCGAAAACCGTTGTCGGTTTGCGCCGACCCAGGGTTCGAATCCCTGTCTCTCCGCCAGTCATCCTTGAAATCACTTATTTTTCTACCGACCTGCGGCTAAGTTCGCCTGATGGGTCCCTGATGGACCTTGCGCTGGGACTCGTTTTTGTTCGCAAGTTGCGGTTGGATTGCACTGTGCGGTCCGTGCACGCGGTCTGCGGCAACGGCGATCGTCTCGCCTCGTATTCCAGCCGCGACGATCCCGAACGCGCTGGACCGTCGTTCCACGAGATGGTTGTCCGATACCCTCAGGAAACGGCCTTCGCATCGCATGCGGCACCCACACCCGCTGGCAGCCCGTCACAAACGACAGCACCGGCGCGCCGCCGCTGACCGACATGGGGGCAAGTTTTGGCTTCGCGACGGGCGGTGCGCTGACCTTGTTCATCGCGGCCCCGCCGAACGGCAGTTCCGTCTGGCTGCGCATCGCCGACGAGGTCTCAGGCGCGATGTTCGAGCAGGAGATCACCGCGGACCTGCCTGCAAACACACAGGTCCTGACGCCGCGGCTGTTCATGAACACCGGCGCGTCAGCCGCCACCGTCGCTTGCGACTGCGCCGGGGTCCCTCTGGAGACTGATTTCTGATCGGGCGAGCAGAAGTGCGTGTGGAGCCGGGTCAGGACCTGGTCCGGTGTTTCCAGTCAGTTCCCGGATGTGGGCTGCCGATCCATGGCCTGCCCAAGCGCCTTGAACCAGAGGGCGCGTGCAGCCTTGCGACCATCCCGGTCGAGGTGCGGCTTGGAGTGGTCCGTGTCTGACGTTGGGAAAACGGGATTGTCACCCATGCCGCCCATTGCCATTGCCGCAGCCCCAAACGCTCCTACTTCCACGATCCTCGACGCCCGCACCGGACGGCCGAGGAGATCGGCCTGCACCTGCATCAAGAAGCTGTTTCCCGAAGCACCGCCATCGGCATGGATTGCGCCAAGTCGGTTGCCGATGTCGGCCTGCATGGCCTCGAACACATCCACGACCTGATGGGCAATGGCCTCAAAAGTGGCGCGGGCCAGATGTGCGGGCTTTGTGGCATGGGTCATGCCGGAGATCGTGCCACGGGCTGCATCTGACCAATGCGGCGCGCCAAGGCCGGCGAGGGCAGGGACGAAGGTTACGCCTTGGGTGTCGGGCACAGTTTGTGCAAGGGCGGAAAGGGCAGCGGCGTCTGAAAGACCCAGGAGCTGGGCCATGAAGGCGGCAGCCTGGGCAGATACGGTGATATTGCCCTCAAGGGCATAGGCGGTGCCGCTGCGGTCGGTCCATGCGATGGTGCCTGACAGGCCGTGTTTGGAGGCGGTGCGCGCCGGGGTCAGGGTCATCAGGCTGGACCCGGTGCCATAGGTCGCCTTGACCGCCCCGGGGCTGCGGATGCCGTGGCCGTAAAGGGCCGCGTGGCTATCGCCCATCATGGCGTGGATCGGGATGCCCGCAGGCAGTGTGGTGGCACCTGCGGCAGTCGTGCCGAACAGGCTGTCGGAGGGCATCGGCCGAGGCAGGCAGTCGATGGGCGCGTCGAAGATGGCGCAGAGTGCTGCGCTGAAGGTGAGGGTGCGAGTGTCGAACAACTGGGTGCGGCTGGCGTTGGAATGGTCGGTGGCAAAGGATGCGCCGCCGGTCAGGTTCCACAATATCCAGGCGTCCACCGTGCCCGCGCGCAGCCGCCCCTGCCGGTGCAGGTCGGCGACGGCGGTGACGTTGCGCAGAACCCATGCCAGTTTTGACGCCGGAAACAGCGGGTTGATGCCAAGGCCGGTGGCGGCGATCACGAGCCGGCCGTGGCCTTGCGCGATCAGGCGCGCGCAGTCATCGGCGGTGCGGCGGCATTGCCAGATGGGGGCGGGGCAGACGGGCTGGCTGGTGGATCTGTCCCACAGCACCAGTGTCTCGCGCTGGTTGGCGATGGCGATGGCATCCGGAGGCCCGGATTGCGCAAGGATGCTGGCGATGACCAATTGGACCGAGGCCCAGATGTCGGCCGCAGATTGCTCGGCCCAGCCGGGGTGCGGGTAGGTGGTGGTCAGAGGGGCCGAGGCGCGGGACAGAATCTGGCCCTGATCGTCGATCATCAGCGCCTTTGTGTTTGTAGTGCCCTGATCAATGGCAAGGACGCGCATCGTTCAGGCTTTCCGCGACAGCGCGCGATGGGCGGCGGCGGCAATCCCTTCGGGAGAAAGGCCGTATTCCCTGAAAAGCCAGTCGGTGGACCCGGTAGGCAGGAAGCCGGGAAAGCCGATCCTTTCCACGGGCACGGGCCTGTGGCCGGCGGTGAACTCGGCCACCGCACCGCCAAGGCCGCCACGGACGGACGCCTCCTCAACGGTCACGATGGCGCCGGTGGCGGCGGCATCGTGCAGGGCGGCTTCGTCCAGCGGGTTGATGGTCGAGAAGTTCAGGACACGCGCATGGATGCCTTCGGCCGTCAGAAGGTCGGCGGCTGAGGCCGCGAGGTGGACAGTGGTGCCACAGGCGATGATCGCGAGGTCCTCGCCCCGACGCACCACCTCGGCCCGGCCGGGGCGGAACTGGCGGTTCGAGATATCCAGATCGGGCACGGGCATCCGGGACAGGCGCAGATAGACCGGTCCTTGATGTGCCGCGGCCCATTTCACCGCCTCGGCAGTTTCCCAGGCGTCTGCGGGGCAGATCACGGTCAGATTGGTCAGGGGCCGCAGCCAGGCGAAATCCTCGATCGAATGGTGGGTGGCCCCAAGCTCGCCGTAAGCGATACCGGAGGATTGGCCGACCAGTTTCACATTGAAGCCCGCATAGGCGATGTCGGCCTTGACCTGTTCCAGTGCGCGCCCGGTGATGAAGCAGCCCGCCGCCGAGACAAAGGGGATGCGCCCACCGTTCGCCAGCCCCGCGCCGACACCGACCATCACTTGCTCGGCGATGCCGACGTTGATGAGGCGGTCGGGGAAGCGCTTCTGAAAGCTGTTCAGCTTGGACGATCCGACCGAATCGTTGACCACGGCGACGATGCGGGGGTCGGCTTCGGCCAGGTCTTCCAGGGTCTTGACCCAGATGTTCCGGCAATCCTGGAACCCGACGGCGGTGGGGGCAGCATGTGCCATCAGACGAGTTCCTTCATCGCTTGTTCGTATTGCGCGTCAGTCGGCACGCCGTGGTGCCAGCTTGCGACACCCTCCATGAAGGAAACGCCCTTGCCCTTGACCGTATTGGCGATCACGCAGCGCGGTTTGGTTCCGGGGGCGGTCCCAAGGACGGCAAGTAGGGCGGCAGGATCGTGGCCGTCGACCTCGAACACGTCGAAGCCGAAGGCGCGATATTTGTCGTCGAGGGGGTCGAGGCCCGAGGTTTCTTCGGTGCCCGCGCCCTGTTGCAGGCGGTTGCGGTCGATGATCAGGGTCAGGTTCACCAGTTTCCGGTGGCCTGCGACCATCGCGGCCTCCCAGTTGGAGCCTTCCTGCTGTTCACCGTCGCCGGTCAGAACGAACGTGCGGTAGGTCGCCCCGGTGATCTGGCCCGCGATGGCGATGCCGGTGGCGACGGGGAAGCCGTGACCAAGGGGGCCGGTGTTGGTTTCGACTCCGGCCAAGTAGTTGCGGTTCGGGTGGCCGTTCAACAGGGATTTCGGCTGCATGTAAGTCTTTAGCCAGTCTTCGGGGAAGTACCCCGCCGCGCAGAGAGCAGAATATAGCGCGCCGGTGGCATGGCCCTTCGACATCACGAAACGGTCACGGTCGGGCCAGTTCGGGCGTTTCGGGTCGTGGTTGAGGACCCCGAAATACAGCGTGGCCAGGATATCCATCGCCGAGAAGTCGCCGCCGGGGTGGCCCAGCTGCGCGCGGTGGACCATGGTGAAGGCCGTGCGCCGCATCCACAGCGCCTTTTCCCGGATCAGGGGAAGCTTGTCGTTCGTCAGCATTTCAGAACCGGTTTGGGATGTGGAGTTGGGGTTCAGGCTCACAGCCGTGGTGGTAGATCGGCCAGCCGAGATAGCGGGTGACGGCCTCTGACACCACATCGGCGTGGTGGCCGCGGACCATGGCGACGTGGTGTTCGAAGCCGTTTTGCGTCACGAATTTCAGGAGTTTGCGCAGGCCCTGCACACGCGTGGTGGCGATGCCGCCGTCCATGGCAAAGGGGTGGTCCGTGAACTCCCCCTCGCCAAGGT
>JAPLPF010000224.1 GCA_026400325.1 Rhodobacterales bacterium | reverse complement strand
GTGATCTGCGACAAGCCGCTGACCGCCACGCTGGCCGAGGCGAAGAAGCTGGCCCGCGCTGCCGAAGCCTCGGGTGTCGTCTTTGCACTGACCCACAACTATACCGGCTATCCGATGGTCCGGCAGGCCAAGGCCATGATCGCGGCGGGTGATCTGGGCGAGATCCGGGTTGTTCAGGTCGAATACGCGCAGGACTGGCTGACCGAACCGCTGGAGGGGACGGGCCAGAAACAGGCAGACTGGCGCACCGATCCGGCGCGATCGGGTGCAGGCGGATCGACCGGTGACATCGGGACGCACGCCTTCAACCTGGCCAATTTCGTCAGTGGCCTGACCCTGGACACGCTTGCCGCCGACCTGACCGCCTTTGTCCCCGGCCGCCGTGTCGACGACAACGCCCATGTGATGATGCGCTTCAGGGGCGGGGCCAAGGGCATGCTCTGGTGCAGCCAGGTCGCACCGGGCAACGAAAACTGTCTTCGCTTGCGCGTCTATGGCACCAAGGGCGGGCTGGAATGGGCGCAGGAAGACCCGAATTACCTGTGGTTCACCCCCTTTGGCCAGCAAAAGCGCCTGATCACCCGGGGGGGGGCCGGTTCCGGTCCCGAGGCAGCGCGCATGTCCCGTGTGCCCCCGGGCCACCCGGAAGGCTATCTTGAAGGCTTCGCCAACATCTACGCCGAAGCCGCCCGCGCGATCCGCGCTGCAAAGTCCGGGAACCCCGTGCCCGAAGGCACCACCTTCCCCGGTCTGAAGGAGGGGCTTGAAGGTGTGGCCTTTGTCGATGCCTGCGTGCGATCATCGGCCCGCAACGGTGCCTGGGTGGGCCTGAACCTGTGACCGGCAGCGCGGGAACCGGCGTTTGTCGTCAGGCATGAACCGGGGCGGGGCGGGAAATCGCCGCCTTTGCCCTGGCTGGCACCTGCCTTACTTCGGGCGACAAATCGCTTGACCACGCCGCGCAAATCAGGCCTCTATTGAATACATATTCAGTGAAAATCTGATCCTTGCCCTACCCCGTGCAAGGCCCGCCCGCTGCCGCCTTGCCGTCAAAGGAAGCCCCATGACCCAGACCCTTCCGACCCACGCCCCGGTCGTGATCATCGGCGGTGGCGTTATCGGCACCTCTGTCGCCTACCATCTTGGCCGGCTTGGCCTGCGCGACGTGGTGGTGCTGGAGCGTGACAAGCTGACCTCGGGCACCACCTGGCATGCGGCGGGGCTGATCGCTTCGGGGGGCATGTCGACGGATACGCTGATCTGGATCGAGCAGTACACGCGCCAGCTGTACATTGACTTGCAGGCGGAAACCGGGCTTTCCACGGGCTTTCGGCAATGCGGCCATATCCATCTGGCCTGCGATGCCACCAGGCGCGAGGTGATGAAGCGCGACGCGAACTTCGTGCGTACGCAAGGGGTGGAGCGGTTCGAGATCTCGCCTGCCGAGATCAGGGACCTTTTTCCGCTGATCGAGACGAAGGGCATCCTGTCGGGGTTCTACACGCCCACCGACGGCCGGGTGAACCCGGTCGATGCGACGATGGCGCTGGCCGCAGGGGCCCGGGCGCGGGGCGCGCGCATCCATGAGGGCACGCCCGTCACCGACATCCTGACCGAAGGCAGCCGCGTCACCGGGGTGCGCACCGCGCAGGGCTGCATCCGCACCGACAAGGTGGTGCTGGCCACCGGCATGTGGTCGCGCCAGCTTGGGGCCAAGCTTGGAGTCCCGGTCCCCCTGCAGGCGGCCGAACATTATTACCTGCTGACCGAACCCCTTGCCGGTGTCACGCCCGAGATGCCGGTGGTCGAAGACCCAGACACCTATACTTACGTCCGCGAGGAAGGCGGCGGGCTGCTGTTTGGCCTGTTCGAACCCGACGGCGCGACCTGGAACCTGAAGGGCATTCCCGAGGATGCCAGCTTTTCCACCCTGCCCCCCGACTGGGACCGCATGACGCCGTTTCTGGAACACGCCTTCACCCGCTATCCGGTGATGAACCGGGCCGGGATCAAGACCTTCTTCTGCGGGCCGGAAAGCTTTACGCCCGACGGGTCCTACCTTCTGGGCGAAAGCCCCGAGGTGGACGGGCTTTACCTTGCCACGGGTCTGAACTCGCTGGGAATCCTCTCGGCGGGCGGCGTGGGGCAGATCATGGCCGATCTGGTCACTTCCGGGGCCTGCAGCCAGGATGTGACCGGCCTTGATATCGCCCGCATGCGCCCGCATCAGGCAACCCGCGCCTTTCTGGGCGCGCGGATTCCGAAATCGCTGGGCTATACCTTTACCTTCGCGCCCCTGCCGCATTTCAAGCACACCACCTCGCGCGGGCTGCGACGGCTGGCGCTGCATGACCGCTATGCCGCGATGGGGGCCTATTTCACCGAGCTTTCGGGCTGGGAGATGCCGAACTGGTTTTCCCCCGGGGCCCCGCCGCCAAAGGTAGACTACACCCACGCGCGCCAGCCCTGGCACGCGCTGGCTGCAGCCGAGCATCACGCCACGCGCAACGCAGTGGGCCTTTTCGACAAAAGCTTCATGGGCAAGGTTCTGGTGCAGGGCCGCGACGCCGAGACCGTGCTGAACCGCGTCAGTGCCAATTCGGTGTCGGTGCCAGTTGGCCACAACGTCTACACCCAATGGCTGAACCATCAGGGCGGGATCATCTCGGACCTGACAATCACCCGCACCGGGCCACAGGAGTACCTCCTGATTACCGGCGATGTCCTGCAATCGACCACCACCGCCTGGCTGCGCCGCCAGACCCGCACGGGTGAAGTGTGCTCTGTGACTGACGTCACCTCGGCCTACACGATCCTGTCGCTGCAAGGCCCCCGGTCGCGCGAGATTCTGCAGGCGCTGTCGGGGGCGGACCTGACCACCGAAGCCCTGCCCTTTCGGCAAAGCGCGATGCTGGAGATCGGCCCCGTCGTCGCGCGGGCCGTGCGCGTGACCTACATGGGCGAGCTTGGCTATGAGCTATACATCCCCACCGAATATTCCCACGCCGCCCATGATGCCCTGATCGGCGCGATCCGGGCGGCGGGGGTGGACCCGGTGCATTGCGGGCTGGTGGCGCTGGAAAGCTTGCGGTTAGAAAAGGGATACCGCGACTTTGGCGTGGACATCGACAACACTGACACCCCGTTTGACGTCGGCCTTGGTTTTGTCGTTGACCTTTCCAAGCCCGATTTCATCGGCCGTGACGCGCTGCTAGCGCAAAGGGCGGCGGGCCCGTTGAAGCGGCGTCTGGTCCAGTTCCTGCTGCAGGACCCCGAACCCCTGCTGTTTGGCAACGAGCCGATCCTGTGCGACGGGGCCGATGTCGGCTATATCCGCGCCTCGGCTATATCCGCGCCGGCGCCTTTGGCCCGACGCTGGGGGCCTCGGTCGGACTTGGGATGATCGAGCTTGCAGAAGGCGTGACCCCCGACACACTGCGCGCCCATCGCTTCGAGATCGAGGTTCACGACCGCCGCATCGGCGCGACCCCGTCCCTGGCCCCGATGTATGACCCCAAAAGCGAACGCGTGCGGGCGTAGGGCAGATGGGGGGCAAGACCCGCAGCGTATTGGTGATCGGCGCCGGGATGGCAGGGCTTGGGGCGGCCCGCGCGCTGGCAGACGCCGGTGCGCAGGTCACCGTGATCGAGGCGCGCGACCGGATCGGCGGACGCAGCCATACTAGCCACCTCTGGCCGGACCTGCCCATGGACATGGGGGCCGGCTGGATCCACGGTACCAGTGGCAACCCGGTAACGGCACTGGCGCACAAGGTCGGGCTGACGCTGACCCCGACGTCTTACAAACGCTCGGTCACCTTCGATGCGGCGGTCGTGAACCTCGATCTCGAAGCGATGGGCGCGCAGTGTGTCGGGGGTCACGCCTTCTGCAAGCTCGATCATCCCAAGTCCGACCGAGGCCCCCAGCGTCGGGCCAAAGGCGCCGGCGCGGATATAGCCGA
>JAPLPF010000083.1 GCA_026400325.1 Rhodobacterales bacterium | reverse complement strand
CGCTGATGCCGGGGACTGAAGTGCTGACCGCTGACGACATGCGCGACATGGACTGGATCCTGTCACCGAACTGGCCCGAACAGGACAGCTATCTGCGGCGTCTGGGGCTGGAGCCGAAAGACCTGAGCCGGACTGACATCAACAGCGAAGAACTTGCCATCGCTGCGGCTCGTCAGGGGCTGGGGCTGGTGATCGAAAGCTTTGCGCTGATCGAGTCCGATGTCGCGGAGGGGCGCCTGCGCGTTGTCCACGAAAGCCGCGACCGGCTGCCCGCCTATTTCGTGGTGACATTGCCCGGGCCGCAGCGCGCCGCTGCCCGGGCCTTCTTGAAATGGCTGAAATCGCAGGCCTGACGGCCCGGACCCCAAGACCTGTCAGATCGCCATGCTTTCCGGCTTCTTGCCCTTGGCAAGCGCCTCGGAGAACCAGCGCGGCTTGCGGCCACGGCCGGACCAGGTATCGGCCTTGTTGGCCGGGTTGGCATATTTCGCCACCGAGGGCGACCGTTTCCGCGTGACGGCAGCGCCGGTCAATTCCGCAAGAGAAAAGCCCATTGCGCGGGCCTTTTCTTCAAGTTCGGCAAGGGCTTCGCGCTTGCGGCGGTCCTCATAGCCGGAAATTGCCTTTGCCACCTGTGATTGCAGGTCTTTGAGTTCTTTCAATGAAAGTGCGTTAAAGTCCATCGTTTGTATCGCCTCCAAATCATCTTTCGATGCCTTTCGATAGGCGACTGAATTGGAAATGGCAATAATTCCATTTCACCTTGGGCTTCGCTTTGCCAGAATCCGCTGCAATGTGCGGCGATGCATCGAAAGCCGGCGCGCTGTTTCGCTGACGTTCCGGTCGCACATTTCATAAACCCGCTGGATATGTTCCCAACGAACACGGTCCGCCGACATCGGATTCTCGGGCGGCAATGGCAGTGCCTCGCCTTTGGCGAGAAGCGCGTTGGTCACGTCATCGGCGTCGGCCGGTTTGGACAGATAGTCGACGGCGCCGATCTTGACAGCGGCGACGGCGGTGGCGATTGCGCCATAGCCCGTCAGCACCACGATCCTGCAGTCAGGACGCTTTTCGCGGAGCGTTTCGATCACATCAAGACCATTGCCATCCTCAAGCCGCAGGTCGACCACGGCATAGGCAGGGGGGTTGGCACGGACCTTTGCCCGGCCTTCGGCGACCGATTGCGCGGTGTCGGGCACAAAGCCGCGTTTCTCCATGGCCTTGGCGAGGCGTTTGACAAAATGCTCGTCGTCATCAACCAGCAGAAGCGTGCGGTCGGGCCCAAGGTCCGGGACAGGGTTGTCCATCGTCTACCTTCCTTTCAAGGTGACGGCGTCAGTGCGCAGATTTTGCCGCTTCGACAAAGCATGCGACAGTTTCAGCCATCTGGGCAGAAGTAATCTCGCGCCGGAAAAAATCCACAAATCCTGTCCCTGGCAGCATGAGATAGGTAAAGGTCGAATGATCCATGAGGTAAAACTCATCCTCGGACGGCTGCTGACGGTAATAGGTCTTGTAAGCAAGGCTGGCAGCCTTGACCTGTTCGGAACTGCCGGTCAGTGCAATCAGGCTGGGGTGCATGTTTGCGGCATAGTCGGCCAGAGCCTCGGGCGTGTCACGTTGGGGGTCGATCGAGATGAATACAGGGGTCACTTCAAGGCCGCGTTCGGCCAGAAGGTCCACCGCCTCGACATTGCGGGCCATGTCGAGCGGGCAGACATCCGGGCAGAAGGTGTAGCCGAAGTAGACCAGGGAAGGCTTTGCCAGGACATCGGCATCGGTTACCGTCTGGCCCGACGTATCGACCAGAGTGAACGGCCCACCGATATCACCCCCTGCGACCTGGCCCTGACGGCACTGGGCAAAGACATCATCGGAACGGTTCATCTGGACATAGGCAAAGAGGCCCCCCAGCATTGCGGCAACGGCTGCAGCAGCCACTCCGGCATAAAGTCTGGTCATCCTGGCCCTCCGGTCGCAGATCAATCGCGCCGCATTGATCCCAGAACCGGGCCGCCATAACAATGCCCAAGGCGCGTTCAGGGACATATGGTCACAACATGGTTACGGCAGGCATCACGCTTTCCGCCGGAACGGCGCGCAACAACTGGGTACGGCTGCGCACCCTTATCCATTTGCGCTGGATGGCAATTGCAGGGCAGCTTGCCGCGATCATCGTTGCCGACCGGGTCTACGGGATGCAGCTGCCCCTCGGCTTGTCCTTCATGGCGGTCGGCGCGTCGATCGTGGCGAACCTTCTGTCGATCACGCTTTTCCCGGAAAACCGGCGGCTGACCGAAGCCGAGGCGTTTCTGACCCTTCTGTTCGATCTCTCGCAGCTGTCCTTTCTCATCCTTGTGACCGGCGGACTGACCAACCCTTTCGCCCTTCTGGTTCTGGCGCCGGTCACCATTTCTGCGTCGGCCCTTGGGCTGCGGTCGACTTTGCTTCTGGGTGGCATCGCCATTCTGTCGATCACGGTCGCCGCCTTGTGGCACTTTCCGCTTCGCTTTGCCGACGGAACCGAACTGGCGATCCCGCGCACCTTCGAATTCGGATTCTGGCTGTCCATTGTCATCGGCATCCTGTTCCTTGGCGTCTATTCGCGGCGCGTTTCCACCGAAATGCGCACCATGGCCGAGGCGCTTCTGGCCACGCAGATGGCACTGGCCCGCGAACAGAAGCTGACCGATCTGGGAGGAGTGGTCGCTGCTGCCGCGCATGAGCTTGGCACGCCTCTTGCGACGATAAAGCTCGTCAGCGCCGAACTTATGGACGAGCTTTCCGATCGGCCCGAGCTTTTGGAGGATGCGCGCCTGATCCGCGATCAGGCCGACCGCTGCCGTGACATCCTGCGCGACATGGGTCGGGCAGGAAAGGATGACCTGCATTTGCGCCAGGCCCCGCTTAGCTCTGCCCTGCGCGAGGCCGCGGAACCCCATGTCGCAAGGGGCAAGCGGGTGGAATTCTCTCTCGCTCCGATGGAGGGCAGCCCTGACCGCCAGCCGACCATCCTGCGTCGTCCGGAGATCATTCACGGTCTGCGAAACCTGGTGCAGAACGCAGTGGACTTTGCCCGGTCGACCGTCTGGATCGAAGGCGAATGGACCGACCGCACTGTCACGGTGCGGATCATCGACGATGGTGACGGCTTTCCGCCGCATGCCATCGGCAGGATCGGCGATCCCTTCGTGCGCTTCCGCCGCCCCGATGCCGCGCCGGCAAGCTTGCGTCCGGGATACGAAGGGATGGGTCTTGGTCTTTTCATCGCAAAGACCTTGCTGGAACGGTCCGGGGCCGAGTTGACCTTTGCCAACGCGACCGACCCCTTCCTTGCGCCGGAAGATCGGCCCGAACGTTGTGGCGCCGTGGTCGAGGCCGTCTGGGCCATGGCCGATCTTGTGGTTCCGCCTGGTGCGGCACTGGGCGAAAACCGCCGGATCGAAGAGTGACATCCGGGGCGTGCTGCAACCCTCTGCTTAACTCCACGTTAACAATCTCGCGCTTAGGCTGAATCGTTCGTTAACGATGGTGGCCTGAGATGACATCGGACTTGCTGTCTGCGCTGGGCATGGTTCTGACGGCAACGCTGGTCGCGCTGACCGGTCTTGCATTGCTTGCGGCCTGGCAGATGCGGCGTCCGGTCCGGGGGGGAAGCATCCTTTTCCCCGACCCGGTGGCAACCGCGTTCCTGTTTGACGGCGACCGGCTGATAGACGCAACGCCCGCCGCAAGATCTCTTCTGCCAGCGGGCGAGGACTCACGCGCCCGGGCAGGGCTTTTGCTGCGACTGGGGCCGGTATTTCCCGGGCTTGCGCGCCAGATCGAGGATCTGCCGATTTCGGGCAACGTCTTGCTGAAATCGGCCCCGGACGTGCAGCCGCAAGTGGTGATGCAGGGGGAACATGTCGGTGGCCTGACGCGGCTGACCCTGATCGCCAATGCGCCCGACAACCCGACGGCCCGGAAGACCACGATCGAGGCGCATGAGATCACCCAGGATGGGGCGGCACATGTTGCCCTTCAGCATGAACTGCTTGGGCAGCGCGAAATCCTGGCCCGGTCGCCGGTGCTGATGTGGCGAGAGGCGGCAGATGGTCAGGTGATCTGGGCAAACCACGCCTACCTGATCCGGGCCACGGCCCTTTTGCCGGACGGAGCGGATCTGTCCTGGCCTCTGCCCGTGCTGTTTCCAAAGACCGATCCGACCGGCCGCCACCCGGCAAGGATCAAGCTGCAGATGCAAAGCGGCGCTGAATGGTTCGAGCTGACCCGCGTTCCGGCTGGCGACAATGTGCTGCATTATGCCGTTTCGGCAAACTCGGCAGTGCGGGCGGAAACCGCGTTGCGCGAATTCATGCAGACCCTGACCAAGACCTTCGCCGATCTGCCGATCGGTCTGGCGATCTTCGACCGCTCGCGCATCCTGCAGCTTTTCAATCCCGCCCTCGCGGACCTGACGGCTCTTGCGCCGGATTTCCTGATCTCGCGCCCGACGCTGAGTGCCGTCCTTGATGCCATGCGCGCCAAGGCGATGATCCCCGAGCCGAAGGATTACCGAAGCTGGCGCAAACAGGTGATGCGGGTCGAGGAAGAGGCTTCCTCGGGCCTGTTCGAGGAAACCTGGAGCTTGCCGGGTGGCCAGACCTACCGGGTCATCGGGCGGCCGCACCCCAACGGTGCGCTTGCCTTCATGTTTGAAGACATCTCGACCGAAATGACCCGCACGCGGCGCTATCGCGCGGATCTGGAACTTGGCCAGTCCGTGATCGACGCCGTCGAAGAGGCGGTGGCGGTCTTTTCGCAAGGTGGGCAGCTTGTCATGTCGAACCTGGCCTATGCCCAGCTTTGGCGGCATGACCCGGCTGTGATGCTGTCGGATGCGGGAATCGGCACGCTGTGCGCCTGGTGGCGGCTTCATTCCGCGCCCAGCCTGTTGTGGGATGACGCGACGGATTTTGTGGCCAGCCTGGGAGAGCGTACACCCTGGGAGGGCGAGGTCCGGCTTCTGGATGGCCGTCTGATAGGCTGCAAGTTCCGGCCGCTGACCGGCGGGGCCACGCTGATCACCTTCCGTGCAAAGGTCGCGACGGTTGGCGTTCTGCGACTTGAGCGCAGCCTGATGACGGCATAAATCGGCAAAGGCCGCTGCCCCTGCTTGCGGTGCCGGGCAGGGCCGGTAAGGTCGTCTGCATGACCAGGACGATCCCCTCTCAGACGCTGCCGCTGCCGACAGAGGCGGATACATCCGCCCTTGGCGCAAAGCTGGCCAGGCTGATGCAGGCGGGTGACTGTATCCTTCTGGAAGGCCCGGTCGGGGCTGGCAAAAGTCACCTTGCGCGCGCCTTCATCCGTGAAAGACTGGGACGGCAGGAAGATGTGCCCTCGCCCAGCTTTACCCTGGTGCAGGTTTACGACGCTGGCGATGTCGAGATCTGGCATGCCGATCTGTACCGCCTGACCCATCCGGACGAGGTTTGGGAACTGGGCCTGGATGAGGCATTTGGCCGGGCGATCTGTCTTGTGGAATGGCCTGACCGGCTGGGCCGGCACCTGCCGCCAGGCGCGCTGCACCTGCGACTTGCCGTCAAGGGCGACGGGCGGATGGCCCATCTTTCCGGGGGGCGAGACGGGGTTTTGCAGGCGGTGGCCGATGGGTGACCCTGGGGCAGATCGGGCGGCAGCGATCATGGAATTCCTGCGCCAGGCGGGCTGGGGTGCGGCCCTGAGGCGGCACCTTGCCGGAGATGCCTCGGACCGGCGTTACGAAAGACTGCAGCTTGGGGCGGCCACGGCCATCTTGATGGACACCGCGCCCGGTAGTGCGGACGATCCGGCGGCCTTTGTCAAAATGGCCCGACATCTGCGCGGGCTTGGCCTGTCAGCCCCGCAGATCCTGGCCGAGGATCTGGCGCAGGGGCTGTTGCTGCTGGAGGATCTGGGGGACGATCTCTTTGCCCGGCTGCTGGTGACAGAACCGGACCGGGACATGCAGCTTTACCAGTCTGCCGCCGAAGTCCTGTTGCACCTGCAACGTGCACCGGCGCCTCCAGACCTGCCTGACCTTCCTGCGGCGGAATGGGCGCAAGCAGCGGGGTTTGCGCTTGACTGGTATGCCTTTGCAGCGACCGGCATCCGCCCTGATCCCGGCCCGTTTCACGCAGCACTTCTGCAGACGCTGGCCACCCATGCCAATGGCCAGCGCGTGCTGATCCTGCGCGATTTCCATGCCGAAAACCTTCTGTGGCTGCCCGGGCGCGCCGGGTTGGCGCGGGTCGGCCTGCTGGATTTTCAACTCGGGCAAATGGGCCAGCCGGGCTATGACCTCGTCTCACTTTTGCAAGACGCCCGCCGCGACGTGCGTCCGCAGACCGAGGCGGCGGTGGTCGCCCGCTTTGCGGAAGCGACCGGCACTGACCCCAAGACATTCGCGGCGCACTACGCAGCACTGGGGGCGCAGCGGGCCTTGCGCATCCTTGGCGTCTTTGCGCGGCTGTGCCTGGTCGCGGGAAAGCCCGGGTATCTGCCGCTGATCCCCCGGGTCTGGGGCCAGTTGCAGCGCAACCTTGCACATCCTGCGCTGGCCGACCTGCGTGCGGCATGCCAGACTGCCCTTCCCGCACCCACGCCCGAAGCCCTGCAGCAGATCGCCAGCCAATGCCCGACTATCCCTTCCCGCTGATGATCTTCGCTGCCGGTTTCGGAACCCGGATGGGTGCCTTGACGGCTGATCTGCCGAAGCCGCTGATCCCGGTCGGCGGGCAGGCGCTGATCGACCACGCGCTGGATGTGGCAACTGCGGTTGGCGTTGGCCGTGTGGTCGTGAACACGCATTACCTGGCCGACCAGATGGCCGCGCATCTGGCAAGGCATCGGGTGACGATCAGCCATGAGGCCGACCGGATTCTGGAAACCGGTGGGGGGCTGAAGGCTGCGCTGCCGCTGCTTGGCCCGGGACCGGTGGCCGCGCTGAACAGCGATGGCATCTGGACCGGCGCGAACCCGCTGGATGAACTGGCGGCAGTCTGGGACAGTGCGCGGATGGATGCGCTTTTGCTGCTCTTGCCGTTGGACCTGACCCTGGCCCACGGGCCGAAGGGGGATTTCCGCGTGGACGCTTCCGGCCGGATTTCACGCGGGGCCGGGGGCGAGGATCACGTCTACATCGGCGCGCAGATCCTGAACCCCGTCACGCTGGAGGGGGTAGACGACCCGGTCTTTTCGCTGAACCTGGTCTGGAACCGGATCATTGCGGCGGGGCGCGCTTATGGCGTGGTCCATCAAGGTGGCTGGTGCGACGTGGGCCATCCCAAGGGCATTGCCGAGGCGGAACGTCTTTTGACAGGTGCCGCGCATGGCTGACGCAGCACCAAACCTTTTCGCCCTGCCGCCGGGCGTGGACTTCCCGGCCGAACTGGTCGCGGGGCTGCTGCGCCGCATGAAAGACCAGCCGCCCGAGGCGCTGGCCCGGGTCACGCTGATCCTGAACACCCAGCGGATGCGGCGTCGGGTGGGGGAATGTCTGGCCGACAGCGGAACACGGCTTTGGCCCCGGCTTTTGCTGGTGGCCGATGTGGCGGGCGCGCTGTCGCCCGGGCCACTCGCTGCCGAAGTCACGCCCTTGCGGCGGCGGCTGGAGCTTTCCGTGCTGCTGGAGGGGCTGTTGCGGACCGGGACCACCGCCTTTCCACGATCCGCCCTTTATGACCTGGCCGAAAGCCTGGCCCGGTTGATGGACGAAATGCAGGGCGAGGGCGTGGCACCCGACCGGATCGCCGCACTGGATGTGGCAGAGCATTCCGCCCATTGGGTGCGGATGCAGGCGTTCCTTGGCATCGTTTCCACAGCGCTGGAGGGCGCCGGCCAGGACGCCGAGGCGCGCACACGCCAGGCGGTGCAGGCGCTGGCAGCGACCTGGCAGTACCAGCCGCCAGCCGACCCGGTGATCCTTGCAGGGTCAACCGGGTCGCGCGGGACGACGGCGCTCTTGATCCAGGCGATTGCCCGGTTGCCGACGGGGGCCGTGGTGCTGCCGGGCTATGACTTTGACCAGCCCGACGCGGTCTGGGCCGGGATGAACGACGCCCTGACCGCCGAAGATCACCCGCAATACCGCTTTCGCCGCCTGATGGAGATGCTGAAGGTCGCACCCGGCGTCGTCCAGCCCTGGACGACGGCAAAGGCACCCGCACCGGGGCGGAACCGTCTGATTTCGCTTTCCTTGCGCCCGGCCCCGGTCACAGACCAATGGCTTGCCGAAGCGCCAGGCCTGCCGGACCTTTTGACTGCAACCGAAGGCATGACCCTGATCGAGGCCCCGAACGAACGGACCGAGGGGCTGGCCATTGCTCTTGTCCTGCGGGAAGCGGCGGAAAACGGCACCCGCGCGGCACTGGTCACGCCCGACCGCACGCTTGCCCGACGGGTGACGGCCGCGCTGGACGGCTGGGGCATCCGGCCCGACGATTCAGCTGGTCGGCCGCTGGCGCTGTCTGCGCCGGGGCGGCTTTTGCGGCAGGTGGCGGGGCTGTTCGGTCAACGGCTGACAATTGACGCGGCCCTGGCGGTGATGAAGCATCCTTTGGTCTTTTCCGGCCCCGGGCGCGGGCAGCATCTGACCCTGACCCGGGAATTCGAGCTTGCGGTCCGTCGCCACGGACCTGCCTTTCCGACGGCGGCAAGCCTTGCGGGCTGGGCGGCGCGGTCCACCATCGACGGCGCAGGGGACTGGGCGTTGCTGCTGGGCGAAACCCTCTGCGGGCATGAGGACATGGGTCCGCTACCGCTTTGTGTCGTCGCAAACCGGCATCTGGCGGTAACGGAACGGCTGGCCCGAGGTCTGGCCGCAGACGGAACCGGCGGGCTTTGGGACAAGGAGGCTGGGGCCGAGGCCAGGGCCGCGATGGACGAGCTTGTCTCCGAGGCCGAAGCCGGGGGCGAGGTCACACCCGCTGACTACCAGAACCTTTTGCGCACGGTCCTGGCGCGTGAGGTGCGCGAGGCGGAAACGGTGAACCCCCGGATCATGATCCGCGGCACACTGGAGGCCCGGGTGCAGGGGGCCGATCTTGTGGTCCTGGGCGGGCTGACCGATGGAACCTGGCCCGCTTCCGCCCCACCCGACCCCTGGCTGAACCGGTCGATGCGCAAGGCGGCGGGGCTGTTGCTGCCGGACCGTCAGATCGGTCTGTCCGCGCATGACTATCAACAGGCCGTGGCCGCACCCCGGGTTGTGCTGACCCGATCGCTCAGGGGTGCCGAGGCCGAGACGGTGCCCTCGCGCTGGCTGAACCGGCTGGTGAACCTGATGGCGGGAGTGCCGGACAGGCGGGGGCCAGAGGCGCTGCGGCGGATGCGAGACCGTGGGCGATACTGGCTGAACCTTGCCGCCGAATTCGACCGCCCTCCCGGGGTGGCCAAGGCGGTCGCGCGGCCATCGCCGCGCCCTCCGGTGGCCGCGCGTCCGAAAAAGCTGTCGCTGACCGAGATCGCCCGCCTTGTGCGCGACCCCTATGAGATCTATGCCCGCCACGTCCTGCACCTGAACCGGCTTGATCCTCTGCGCCCGGAGGCCGACCCGCGCCTGCGCGGCGTTGTCCTGCACGCAATCCTTGAGACCTTCGTGCGCGAAGGTGGCACCAGCCGGGACGACCTGTTGCGTATCGCCGAGGCCGAGCTTGGCGCGCGTGTCGCCTGGCCCCTTGCCCGTGCGGTCTGGCTGGCCCGGATCGACCGCGCGGCCGATGCCTTCCTGCGCTTTACTGCGGGAACCGGGGGAATGCCGGTGCTGGTCGAGGAAAAGGGCGCGATCCGGCTGGAGGGGCTGGATTTCACCCTGACCGGCAAGCCCGACCGGATCGACCGGATGGAGGACGGCCGCCTGCATCTGATCGACTACAAGACCGGAACGCCGCCGACACAGCCCCAGCAGAAGGCCTATGACAAGCAGCTTCTTCTGGCGGCGGCGATGGCGGAACGGGGCGGATTTCCCGGCCTTGATCCCGCCGAGGTGGCTAAAATCACCTACGTCGGCGTCAAGGGCGACCTCAAAGAGGTGGCAACCGATCTTGCGCCCGGCGAAATCGACAGGGTCTGGGATGAGTTTCAGAAGCTGATCGCCGATTTCGCCAGGCCATCGCAGGGCTACACCGCCCGGCGCGCGCCGCATGACACGAAGTATGTCTCGGACTATGACCACCTGTCGCGCTTTGGCGAATGGGAGATGACCGACACTCCGGTTGCCGAGGACATGGAATGACGATTACCCCCGCCGGACTGATGCAGATCGCGGCTGCGGACCCGAACGCGAACACCTGGCTTTCGGCCAATGCCGGGTCGGGCAAGACGCGGGTGCTGACCGACCGGGTGGCGCGCCTGCTGCTGGGCGGGGTCGAGCCGCAGCATATCCTGTGCCTGACCTATACCAAGGCCGCCGCCTCCGAGATGCAGAACCGTCTGTTCCGGCGGTTGGGCGAATGGGCGATGAAGCCTGATGCCGACCTGCGCGCTGCCCTGGTCGACCTTGGCGAGGTCGAGCTTTCACAAAGCCGCCTTGCCCGGGCGCGGCAGCTTTTCGCCCGTGCGATCGAAACGCCCGGGGGCCTGCGGATCCAGACGATCCACAGCTTCTGCGCAGGCCTTTTGCGACGGTTTCCGCTGGAGGCCGGGGTGCCGCCCGGTTTTGCCGAAATGGACGACCGCGCCGCCCGACTGATGCGGGCCGAAATCGTCGAGGAAATGGCTGACCGCCTTGCCCCAACCGCCGTTCGCCGGGTGACGCAGGTTCATGCGGGCGAAGATTTCACCGCGCTGGTGGAACAGATCGCCCGCAACAGGGCAAGCTTTGCCCCGGCCATGGGGCAAGGCGCGGTGTGGCGGCTTTTCGGGTTGGCGCCGGGCTGCGACAGGATCAGTCTGGTTGACGCGGTATTCCTTGGCGATGAGGGGGAATGGTTTCCCGATGTGATCGCTGGCCTTTCCAGGGGCACGGCGAATGACGTGAAGGCATCCTCCAAACTGGCCGTGCTGGACCTTCGCGGGACGACCGTTGAAACACTTGCAGCGATGGAGGGCGTCTTTCTTTTCGGGGAAAAGGCGGCCGCACCTTTTGCCGCGAAGATCGGCGACTTTCCAACCAAGGGCACGCGTGCGCAGCTTGGCCCGCTTCTGCCAAGGCTGGAAGCCTTGATGCTGCGGGTCGAGGCCGCCAGACAGCAGCGGCTTGCCCTTGCCGCCGCCGAAAAGACCCTGGCCTTGCATGAGCTTGCCGCCGCCTTCCTGCCGATCTACGCGGACCGCAAGGCCGCGCGGGGGCTACTGGATTTCGACGATCTGATCGGCCGGGCGCGGGCGCTTCTGACCGACCCAAGCCTTGCGGGATGGGTGCTTTACCGGCTGGACGGCGGGATCGACCACATCCTCGTGGATGAAGCGCAGGACACCAGCCCCGAACAGTGGGACCTGATCGAAAGCCTGTCGTCCGAACTGACCGCAGGTCAGGGCGCCAGCAACCGGCATCGCACCCTTTTTGTCGTGGGTGACAAGAAGCAGTCGATCTATTCCTTCCAGGGCGCCGACGTCGCAGCCTTTGACCGCAAGCGTGACCAGTTCGCCGCCCGACTTGCCGGAGGCAATCCGCTTGCGCTGCGGTCGTTGGAACATTCCTTCCGGTCATCGCCCGCTATCCTTGCAGTGGTGGACCACACCTTCACCGAGGCCGAAAGGGTGGCGCTGGGCGGCCAATCCTCGCATCTGGCGTTTCGTGACCGTCTGCCGGGGCGGGTGGATGTCTGGCCAGCGATCGAAAAGGCCGAGACGCCGGACCCCGGGGCCTGGAATGATCCGGTGGATCTTGAAAGCCCGGACAGCCCGGTGGTGATGCTTGCGCTGAAGGTGGCAGAAACGATCCGCGACATGCTGGAGACGGGCGTTCAGATTCCCCAGGCAACAACGGACGGGACACCTTCTGTGCGGCCGGTGCGTCCTGGCGATTTCCTGATCCTTCTGCAGCGCCGGTCGTCGCTGTTTCATGAGATCATCCGCGCTTGCAAGGCGTTCGAGCTGCCGATTGCGGGGGCAGACAGGCTCAAGCTTGGGGGTGAACTTGCGGTGCGCGATCTGGCGGCGCTTCTGGCCTTTCTGGATACGCCCGAAGATGATCTTTCGCTGGCGGCGGTCCTGCGCTCGCCCTTGTGCGGCTGGACCGAGGCGCAGCTTTACCGTCTGGCGCAGGGCCGCAAGGGATACCTGTGGCAGGCATTGCGTGCCGACCCCACCCATGTAGCCACGCGCGACCTTCTGCAGGACATGCGCGATCAGGCTGATTTCCTGCGCCCCTATGATCTGCTGGAACGGGTGCTTTTCCGCCATGACGGCCGCCGCAAACTGCTGGACCGGCTGGGCCCCGAGGCGGAAGACGGGATTGACGAGCTTCTGGGTCAGGCCTTGGCCTATGAGGCGGCCGAAGTGCCCAGCCTCACCGGGTTTCTGGTCTGGATGGAGACCGACGATGTCGAGGTGAAACGCCAGCTTGATGGCGAAGGCAGCCTCATCCGGGTGATGACGGTGCATGGCGCGAAAGGGTTGGAGGGCGAGATCGTGATCCTGCCCGACTGCGGTGACCGAAAACCGCAGGACAAGGACGAGCTTTACCGGATGTCCGACGGCCCCGCGGTCTGGAGGGTGCCAGTTGCGGAAAGCCCGGCCCTGATCGCGGCAGAACGCGTTGCCAGGAAAGAGCGTGAGGCGGCGGAACGCCTTCGTCTGCTTTACGTTGCCATGACGCGTGCGCGTTGCTGGCTGATCGCGGCGGCGGCGGGCGAGGTGAAGCAGGGTGATTGCTGGCACAGCCTTATCCGCGCCGGGGTGGAGCGGGCAAGGGCAGTTGATGCCGGCGACGGCATCCGCCGCCACGCCTTTGGCGACTGGCCCTTGCCGGCCCGACGCGACGGGCCAACAGCATCGGTCCCGGACCTTCCTGACTGGTTGTTCCGGCCGGCGCCCGCGCCATCCGGGGAAATGCGGGTTCTGTCGCCCTCGGACCTTGGGGGGCCCAAGGCACTTCCAGGCGAGACGATCCAAGCATCCGATCAGGCAAAGCGCCATGGCACCGCGCTGCATCTGTTGCTGGAGCGGTTGCCGGTTCTGGACCCAGCGACCTGGCCCGCCCATGCGGCCGCGCTGATCGGCGATCCGGCACTGGCCGCCCCCCTTCTGGCCGAAGCGCGCGCCGTGCTGGACGCACCCGACCTTGCCCCGTTCTTCGGGCGCGGGTCCCTTGCCGAGGTTGCCATCAGCGGCGACTGGAACGGCATGCGGCTGATGGGCACGATAGACCGGCTGATCGTGGGGCCAGACCGGGTGATGATCATCGACTACAAGTCGAACGCGGTCGTCCCCGACCAGCCTGAAGCGGTTCCGGAGGGCATTTTGCGCCAGCTTGGGGCCTATGCGCATCTGGTCGGTCAGATATATCCTGACCAGCAGGTCGAAACCGCAGTTCTGTGGACGCGAAAACCCGCCTTGATGCCGCTTGATCCCGAGATCGTGAGGTTGGCACTGGGCCGGGCCACGATCCCTTGACGTTGCCCCCTTGCATCCATAGCTTCATCCTTCGCAATCCAAGGAGAGATCATCATGGGCGCTGCTACCGTCGCCGTGTCGGACGCCACCTTTGACGCCGAGGTCCGCAACTCGCCGATCCCGGTCGTGGTGGATTTCTGGGCCGAATGGTGCGGCCCCTGCCGCCAGATCGGTCCGGCGCTGGAAGAATTGGCCACCCAGTATGCGGGTCGCGTCAAGATCGTGAAGGTCAACGTCGATGAGAACCCCGAAAGCCCGGCGGTTCTGGGCGTTCGGGGCATCCCGGCGCTCTTCATGTTCAAGGATGGTCAGGTCGTGTCGAACAAGGTTGGCGCAGCGCCCAAGGCCGCGCTGGAAAGCTGGATCAAGTCGGCGATCTGACACTTCCCGCAGGTTTCGTGCCAGGCCCGGCGCCCCATGGGTAGCCGGGCTTATCTATTTCTTTTCATTCCCCGCATAATCCTGTAAGGCCCGCGCCATCTGTGACGTGAGGCCTGCCCCCGGGGCCCGTGCGAAGGATTGGGGGATGGGCGGCAATGGGGCCGCCGGACAAAGGGACACCGGCAGGGGCCGGGCTGTTCCAGAGGAAATGATACATGTTCAATGTGACGAAAAAATCCATCCAGTGGGGCCGCGAAACGCTCTCACTGGAAACCGGGAAAGTTGCGCGTCAGGCCGATGGGTCCGTGATCGCGACGCTGGGTGAAACCCAGGTGATGGCCAACGTGACTTTCGCGCGCAGCGCAAAGCCGGGCCAGGACTTCTTCCCCCTGACAGTGCACTATCAGGAAAAATACTATGCCGCGGGCAAGGTTCCCGGCGGCTTCTTCAAGCGTGAGGCGCGTCCGTCCGAAAAGGAAACGCTGACCTCGCGTCTGATCGACCGGCCGATCCGCCCCTTGTTCGTTGACGGTTTCCGCAACGAAGTTCTGGTGATGGCGACGGTGCTTTCGTGCGATCTGGAAAACGATCCCGACATCGTCGCGATGATCGCCGTCTCGGCGGCGCTGACCGTCTCGGGCGTGCCGTTCATGGGCCCGATCGGTGCGGCACGGGTCGGCTTTGTTGGCGGCCAGTACGTGCTGAACCCGTCCATGGACGACATGACGCAACTGCGCATGAAGCCCGACCAGCGGCTTGATCTGGTCATCGCTGGCACCAAGGACGCCGTGATGATGGTGGAATCGGAAGCCTATGAGCTGACCGAAGAGGAAATGCTGGGCGCGGTGGTCTTTGGCCACGAACAGATGCAGCCGGTGATCGACCTGATCCTCGACTTTGCCGAAGATTCGGCGAAAGAGCCGTTCGATTTCACCCCGCCGGATTTCTCGGCACTGTCTGCCAAGGTGAAAAAGGCCGGCGAAAAGCAGATGCGTGCCGCTTTCGCAATCCGCGACAAGCAGGAACGCACCACCGCTATCGAAGCGGCGGTTGAGGCGATCAAGGCCGCGATGAGCGATGAGGACAAGGCCGACGCGAACCTTTACCCGGCGATCAAGAAGCTGGAAGCGGCAGTTCTGCGTGGCGACGTTGTGAAGAACGGCACCCGGATCGACGGGCGCGATACCAAGACCGTGCGTCCGATCACCAGCGAAACCGGCATCCTGCCGCGCACGCATGGCTCGGCCCTGTTCACCCGTGGGGAAACCCAGGGGTTGGTGGTGACCACCCTCGGCACTGGCGAAGATGAGCAGATCATCGACGCTCTGAACGGCAACTACCGGTCGAACTTCATGCTGCACTACAACTTCCCTCCCTACTCGGTTGGCGAAGTTGGTCGCGTGGGTTCGCCGGGTCGTCGTGAAATCGGTCATGGCAAGCTTGCCTGGCGTGCGTTGCAGGCGGTTCTGCCGGCGCCGACCGACTTCCCCTATACCATCCGCGTTGTGTCGGAGATTACCGAATCGAACGGCTCCTCCTCGATGGCGTCGGTCTGCGGTGGATCGCTGTCCATGATGGACGCAGGCGTTCCGCTGAAGGCCCCGGTCGCGGGCGTGGCGATGGGTCTGATCCTGGAAGATGACGGCAAGTGGGCGGTCCTGACCGACATCCTTGGCGACGAGGATCACCTTGGCGACATGGACTTCAAGGTTGCAGGGACTGAAGAGGGCATTACCAGCCTGCAGATGGACATCAAGATTGCCGGCATCACGCCCGCAATCATGAAGCAGGCCCTGGCGCAGGCCAAGGACGGCCGGATCCACATCCTGGGCGAGATGGCCAAGTCTTTGACTTCGGCGCAGGCGTTCAGCGCCTATGCCCCGAAGATCGAAACGATGCAGATCCCCACCGACAAGATCCGGGAAGTGATCGGCTCTGGCGGCAAGGTCATCCGCGAGATCGTGGAGCTTTCGGGTGCCAAGGTCGACATCAACGACGATGGCCTGATCAAGCTGGCCTCGAATGATGCCGCCGCCATCAAGCGCGCCCATGACATGATCTGGTCGATCGTGGCTGAACCCGAAGAGGGCAAGGTCTACACCGGCAAGGTCGTGAAACTGGTCGACTTCGGCGCCTTCGTGAACTTCTTCGGCAAGCGCGATGGTCTGGTGCACGTGTCCCAGATCGCCAACAAGCGCCTGAACCACCCGAACGAGCTTTTGAAAGAAGGCCAGGAGGTCAAGGTCAAGCTTCTGGGCTTCGACGATCGTGGCAAGGTGCGCCTTGGCATGAAGATGGTCGACCAGGAAACTGGCGAAGAAGTCATGGAGAAAAAAGAAGAGTCTGCCGAGGGCTGAGGTCCGTCAGGCTGACTGAAAGGCCCCGGGGGAAACCCCGGGGCCTTTTTGCATGCAGGAAGTCCGGAGGCTGGTTCAATTTCATCCTGTCGGAACCAGCCGGCCGCCAATCCAAGATATCCGCCAGCCGACCGCTGCAACATTCGACTTTCAGGATGGGGCGAGGGAAAGCTTTTCGGACGCGGTACGACTGGTCGGACGCGTAGGTCACCTGCACGACAACGACCGGTCAGCAGACTTGAAAGGCAAGGTCAACTGCGGGTCGGCGTGCCGCGACGGTACCGCAAGCGCACAAATTCACGGAACGCGACCAGTCTTAGCCGGTACTGGATCCAGAGGACGGCCATCTTTTCGGTTTCCGTCAGACTGCCATCTCGCGCCGTCCAGCCGAACTCGTCAAAGTCAGGAAACAGGTAGCTGACGGTCGACGCCTCTCTTGCTCCGGTGGTCATCTCACGATCGTAGAGATAGCCGACCAGACGCCGACGTTTCTTTGCCAGGGCAGCGAAATCCTCGCGGGCGGGATGACGGATCAGGGTTTTCTCACTCAAGAAGATAAGGCTGCCCAATTCTGTTGCCCGCTTGCCCCATTCCACGTCACCCCCCGAAAAGCTGCCTTCATCGAACGGCCCGACAAGGTCGAACGCCTCGCGCGTGGTCACAAGATTGGCCGTGGCGCACCACCCCTGACTTGCATAGGCGCTTTGCCTTAGCGCAAAGGTGCGATCCAGTAGCTCCGGGCTGGTCCATGTTTCGCCCTTCGGGAAAAGCTCGATCCCCCCGGCGATGCGATCGATCGGCCGAAGACCCGCAAGGGCGGAAAGGCCATTCTCGATCCAGTGTGGGTCTGGCAGGCAATCGCTGTCGGTGAAGAAAAGCACCTTGCCCCGTGCATCGCGGACTGCAGCGTTGCGGGCTGCATAACTGCCGGGTTTGGGCACATGGATGACGCGGACGTTCGGTGACAGACGCAGGTCGGCAGGAACTTTGGCCGAGGCGTTGTTGTTGGCAACGATTACCTCAAACCGACCCAGACTGACGCTTTGATTTGCAAGGCAATCCAGGCATTTCGGCAGAACATGCCAATCGTCGTAGGTCGGGATGACGACACTGGCTTCAAGGATCATCGCAGCACTTTCGGCGGGTGACGGATCGACAGGGTGGCCTTGTCATGAAGGACAGTTCTGGTGGCGTCAAGATTTCCAGAGGCTATTCCCTGGCCACTGGCCCGCTGCGGCCACAGGCAAACCGCAAGGGCTTTTCGAACAAGGCCCTTGCGCAGGATTCCACCGGATCAGCCGCACATGCGGCAAGGCGTCAGGCTTTGTCGAGTTGCCACGCCCTCGCGGTTTATGCCGCGCGGGCGCAAGTCCCCAACGATGGCAACCGTTCACACGGGCGATTTCGCAAAGCGCAGGTAGGGCAGCTTGATGTCCAGGTCACCGAACCTTTCGCGTGCCTGATCGTTGTTCAAGGCCAGGGCCACGATGACATCCTGCCCGGGAACCCAGTTGGCCGGGGTGGCCAGCGGCACGCCATCGGTCTTTTGCACCGCGTCCAGCGCGCGGAGGATTTCCGCGAAGTTGCGGCCAACCGACATCGGGTAGGTCATCGTCAGCCGCACCTTCTTGTCCGGTCCGATGATATAGACGGTGCGCACCGTCGCCGAATGGGCCGGGGTGCGGCCTTCGGTCGGCAGGTAATAGTCGGCGGGCAGCATGTCATAGGCCTTGGCCACGGTCAGCGAACTGTCGTCGATGATCGGGAAATCGGCGGGGGCACCGCCAAAGGCCTCGATGTCGCGCTTCCATTTCTCGTGGTCAGCCGTGCCGTCAACCGACACCCCGATGACCTTGGTCTTGCGCTTGGCCCATTCCGGGGCCAGCTGGGCGACGGCTGCGAATTCCGTGGTGCAGACCGGCGTGAAATCGCGCGGGTGGCTGAAGATGATGCCGTAGCTGTCGCCCAGCCAGTCATGAAAATGGATCGGTCCAGCCGTGCTGTCGGCGGTAAAGTCGGGGGCAATGTCATTGATGCGGACGGCCATGGGAACCTCGGTCATTGGGATTCGGATCAGGTGGAAGATATGAGAGATGGAAAAAGATTTCATCCCTTGGCGGGTAATGCCCTGCAGAAAGGAAAGCTGTTCCATGTTTCGGGTCTGAACAGCAACAATCTTCTGTCATATGGGATCTGGTCACGGGCGGCGTTCAGTCAAAGGTCCCTGTCACCCTACCCAGCAGCATGAAGGCGCGGGCCGTGCGGGTATCGCCAAGTTCGGCCAGTTCGGCGTCGCTGGCATTCGGCTCGAAGGCGGCGACGGTCTTGTCAAAGCTGCGCAGGAAGTGGTGCGCCGCGTCGCGAAAGACCGGGTCGGCCTTCATGCGACCGGAAGCCAAAGCCAGGGATGACCGGTCGCGGATGCCGCCCAGCCCGCCGATTGACCGACCACGCTCGCCCGCGGCAAAGCGGCGCCAGAGGTCGGGGCGCGACAGGTCAGGCTTGAGATCGTCCATGTAGATCCCGTCCTGGCTCAGCAGGGTAAGCACGTCTTGCGCGGCACGGATCAGCTTGGCGACGGACCGGTCCTCAAGCGCAAGGCGCAGGGCGCGGAAGCCGTCCTTGTCCTCGGGCGATTCAGGGAACTGCAGCGCGCGGATGAAATCCGCTACCGAGAGCGGCATTTGCCCTTCATCCGCAGGGCTTCCAAGGGCCAGCGCCTGCTGTTCGAGCGACGGCTCCGGCAGGGGCTTTACCAGTGCCGCCTTCCGGTCGGCTGACGGCACGGTCAGCCCTTCATCCCGGCGTGAGGTGAAGGTGGCCAGCACCGTCTCGGCCTGGCGGGAAACGGCGGCAATCTCGTCGATCTTGCGCTCGACCGAAGGTTTCATCGCGGCAAGTTGCTGGCCCTGGGTCTGCAGATAGCTGGCCCGCATTGCGTCGACCGAGGCTTGCAGCCGCCCGGCTTCGGCCCGCAATTCGCGCACCGACCGCAAGGTGATGACCGTGACCCAGATCAGCGCGACGGGCAGAAAGACCATCAGCAGGGTCAAGACCAGCCCAAGGGTCTGCGCGTCGCTGCCGGGTGGGGTGATCAGGACATAGCCAAGGATAAGCGCCGCCCAGATCAGGCTGAGCAGGACGCCAGCCACCTCCATGCCCCGACCTGCCGGTTCGGGCAGGGGAAGCGGGGCAAGCCCGGTTTCCTTGGGGGGGGATTGCCGCGGCGGCGTCATCAGGGCAGCCCCTGATCAGACATAACGGATGGACAGGATTTCGTAGGACCGCGTGCCGCCCGGCGTCTTGACCTCGACACTGTCGCCTTCGTCCTTGCCGATCAGGGCGCGTGCCAGCGGCGAGCGTATGTTCAGAAGGCCGTTCTCGATATCCGCCTCGGTCTCGCCAACGATCTGGTAGGTCTTCTGCTCGCCGGTATCGTCATCTGCCAAAGCGACGGTCGCGCCAAACTTGATCGAGCCGCCAAGGCGGGTCGGGTCGATGATGTCGGCCTTGGACAGCACGCCTTCAAGCTCTTTCACCCGGCCTTCGATGAAACCCTGCTTTTCGCGGGCGGCGTGATACTCGGCGTTTTCCGACAGGTCGCCATGTTCGCGCGCTTCGGCGATGTCACGGATGATGGCCGGACGATCAACGGTCTTGAGTTGCTTCAACTCGGCATCCAGCGCGTCATAGCCGCGCCGCGTCATCGGGATCTTTTCCATCGGCCTTCCAGATCAAAAGAAGAAGTCACGGACCGGGGCGCGGCCCATGACTTCACAACTGTCGAGGCCATACCTCACCCGATGGGGCCTGCAATTGCAAGGGGGATGCCGCAGCAAGGCAGCGCCCTGTCGCCGACGGGACAGAAAGTTTCCCCGGCGGACCGCTTGTCGGTGTGATGTTGCGTCACGGTTGACCTCGGGTTGGCCTTCGGGCAACAGGTGCTACACAAAATGCCAGCAATTCAAGGGCGGGCACTACGGACCGGGGAAGGACAAGCAATGACGGCGATCCAGCGCGAGAAGATGGATTACGACGTGGTGATCGTCGGGGCAGGGCCTGCCGGGCTGTCGGCGGCGATCCGGTTGAAGCAGCTTGATCCCGACCGCTCGGTCGTCGTGCTGGAAAAGGGGTCCGAGGTCGGGGCGCATATCCTGTCCGGCGCGGTGCTTGACCCTGTCGGTCTGGACGCGCTGTTACCCGACTGGCGGTCGATGGGTGCGCCGATCAAGACGCCGGTGCGTGAGGATAACTTCTACATGCTTGGCCCGGCAGGCCAGATCCGCATTCCGAACTGGCCGATGCCGCCGCTGATGAGCAATCACGGCAACTACATCGTCAGCATGGCCAACGTCTGCCGCTGGATGGCAGGTGTGGCCGAGGGGCTTGGCGTCGAGATCTTCCCGGGCATGGCCTGCTCGGAACTGGTGTTCGAAGGTGATGCCGTGGTCGGCGTCGTTGCGGGCGAGTTTGGCCGCGACGCCGAAACCCGCGAACCGGGGCCGTCTTATGAGCCGGGGATGGAACTGCGGGGAAAGTATGTCTTTCTGTCCGAAGGCGTGCGCGGCAGCCTGTCCAAGCAGGTGATCGAGAAATACCAGCTTTCCAAAGGCCATTGCCCGCAGAAATTCGGCCTTGGCATGAAGGAAATCTGGGAAATCGACCCAGAAAAGCATCGTGAAGGCACCGTCACCCACACGATGGGCTGGCCGCTTGGCAAGAACGCGGGCGGCGGAAGCTTCGTCTATCACCTTGAGAATAATCAGGTTTACGTCGGATTCGTCGTTCATCTGAATTACGAGAACCCGCACCTTTACCCCTACATGGAATTCCAGCGCTTCAAGCACCACCCGATGGTTGCCGAGCTGCTGAAAGGTGGCAAGCGCGTGGCCTATGGCGCGCGGGCAATCAGCGAGGGCGGCTGGCAGTCCATCCCGAAGATGGTCGCCCCCGGCGTGGCGCTTCTGGGGTGCAGCGCGGGCCTGGTGAACGTGCCGCGCATCAAGGGCAACCACAACGCCATGCTGTCGGGCAAGGCGGCGGCCGAAGCGGCGCATGCCGCGATTTCAGCAGGCCGTCAGGGTGACGAGCTTGACACCTATGAGTCCGAGGTTCGCACCGGCCGCATCGGCAAGGACCTAAAGAAGGTCCGCAATGTGAAGCCGCTCTGGTCCCGCTATGGGCTGATCGCCAGCCTGATGGGCGGCGGCCTGGACATGTGGCTGAACACGGTCGGCCTGACGGCTTTCGGAACGCTGCGCCACAAGAAATCCGACGCTGGCGCCACAGGCCTGGCCAAGGATCACAAGGTGATCGACTATCCCAAACCGGACGGAAAGCTGTCCTTTGACCGGCTGACCAACGTGGCGTTCAGCTTTACCAACCATGACGAGGCGCAACCTGCCCATCTGGTGCTGAAGGACCCCTCTGTCCCGATCCTGGTCAACCTGCCGAAATACGCCGAACCGGCGCAGCGCTATTGTCCGGCCGGCGTGTATGAGGTTCTGGGTGAAGGCGCGGACGCAAGGTTCCGGATCAATTTCCAGAACTGCGTCCATTGCAAGACCTGCGACATCAAGGACCCCAGCCAGAACATCACCTGGACCACGCCCATGGGCGGCGGTGGGCCGAACTACCCGAACATGTGACCTGTCACAGAAGTGTGTAGGACAATTCGGCGCGGGAGGTGCCGGTTCGGGCTGGCCGCATTGCCACGGTTGCATCCGGTCGTTAGCGTTAGGCTCTAGCTCTGGAGAAACGCCCGATGCCTCTTGCTTCCTGCCGCCTTCTTGCCGCACTTGCCCTTGTGGCTGTCTTTGCTGGTCCCGTCAGGGCCGAGGAGGCCGATGCCGGTGCTTACCTTGCGGCGCGTGTTGCCGAAAGCCACAACGACTTTCGCGCGGCATCCGGCTGGTATGGCAAGGCGCTTTTGTCCGATTCCGGCGATTCCGGGCTGTTGGAAGGCGCAATCCTTGCGGAACTTGCCAGCGGCGATCTTGGCCTCGCGAAAGAGGCCGCACAGGCGCTGAAGAAGCTGGGTGGCGAGCCGAGCCAGATTGCCGAGCTTGTCCTCGCAGCGGATGAGGCCCAGCGTGAAGACTATGCAGCCCTGCTTGCCGCTTCCGCCGAGGGGCGCGATCTTGGCGATCTGGTGAACGCCCTGGTTGCGGCCTGGGCAAAGGTCGGTGAGGGAAAGATGTCCGAGGCGCTTGCCGCTTTTGACACACTTTCCCAGACCAAGGGGCTTGAGGCTTTCGGCTATTACCACAAGGCTTTGGCCCTCGCGTCGGTCGGTGATTTCGAAGGGGCCGACGACATCCTGTCCGGCCGCAGTTCAGGGCCGATCTATGTCATGCGGCGTGGCGTGGTGGCGCATCTGCAGATCCTGAGCCAGCTGGAACGGAACGCCGACGCACTGGCGCTGCTTGACCGGTCCTTCGGCACCGAGCCGGACCCGATCGTGGATGAGTTGCGCCGAAGGCTGCAAGCAGGTGAGCCTTTGCCCTTCGACACCGTCCGGACTGCGCGCGACGGGATTGCCGAAGCGTTCTATTCGGTTGCCACCGCGCTTGAGGGCGAGGCAGACCCCGTCTACACCCTGCTTCATCTGCGGGTTGCGGTCGACCTGCGACCCGATCATGCCGACGCGGTACTCTTGACGGCCAAAGTGCTGGAAACGTTGGGCCAACACCAGCTTGCCGCCGAAACCTACGCGACGTTCCCCCCGGAAGATCCGAATTTCGTCTCGGCCGAGATCGGCCGCGCCAAGTCGCTTCGGTCGCAGGGCAATGCCGATGGTGCCATCGAGGCGCTGCAGGCATTGGCCCGTGGTCATGGCAACCTCTTGCAGGTGCAGTTTGCGCTGGCCGACATGTTGCGGTTGGAAGAGCGTTTTGACGAAGCCGAAGTTGCCTATTCGGCGGCCATCGACCTGCTTCCCGAAGTTTCCCCCGAACACTGGATCCTGTTCTTTTACCGGGGAATTGCCCATGAGCAATCCAAGGACTGGCCCCCTGCCGAAGTTGATTTCCGCCGCGCACTGGACCTTAACCCGACCCAGCCGCAGGTGCTTAATTACCTTGGGTATGGCCTCGTTGACCGGGGAGAGAAACTGGATGAGGCGCTTGGCATGATCGAAAAGGCCGTCGCCGCCGATCCTGATCAGGGCTACATCATCGACAGTCTCGCCTGGGCGCTGTTCCGCCTTGGTCGCTATGACGAAGCGCTGGGGCCGATGGAACGCGCCTCGCTTCTGGAGCCTGTCGATCCCATCGTGACCGATCATCTCGGGGATGTGTACTGGAAAGTCGGCCGCAAGCTTGAGGCGCAGTTCCAGTGGCGTCGGGCGCTCTCGTTCGAACCAGCCGAAAAGGACGCCGAGCGCATCCGCCGCAAGCTTGATGTCGGCCTTGACGTCGTGATGGACAATGAGGCCGGGGCGGCAGAGCCGGTCAAGGCGGCCGGGACTGGCGACTGAAGATGGCGGCATCGCCGGTTACCGAAGCCGCCCCGGCAAAGATCAACCTTTGCCTTCATGTCACGGGACGACGCGCTGACGGCTACCACCTGCTTGACAGTCTTGTCGTCTTTGCCGGCATCGCCGACAGCGTGACTGCTGCCTCGGGCCAAGGCCTGACCCTTGTCACTGAGGGACCGGAAGCGGCGGGACTGTCCGGCGAGGCCGACAATCTTGTTCTGCGCGCGGCACGGGCGATCGGTGCCCTGGATGCCTCGCTGACGCTGTGGAAGGCGCTGCCGGTTGCCTCTGGCATCGGTGGCGGATCGGCGGACGCGGCGGCTGCCTTGCGCGCGCTGGTCAGGTTGACCGGGCGGCCCTTGCCGGACCCGTCTGCAGTTCTTGCACTTGGGGCTGATGTGCCGGTGTGCCTGGCCGGACGCGCGGTGCGGATGCAGGGTGTGGGCGAGGTTCTGACCCCCTTGCCATCCGTTCCGGCGGTCTGGGTGGTATTGGCCAACCCGCGGGTTTCGGTACCGACCCCCCGCGTCTTTGCCGCCCTTGGACGGCGGGACAATCCGCCGATACCCGCCTTGCCCCCGTCGGGTTGGACCGATTGCCCTGACCTTGCCGCATGGCTTGGCGCCGGGACGCGGAATGACCTTGAACTGGCGGCCCAGGGCATTGCCCCGGTCATCGCAGAAGTCCGCACTGCGCTCGCTGCCACGACGGACTGTCTTCTGGCCCGGATGTCCGGCTCGGGGGCGACGTGCTTTGGCCTGTTCGCTTCGGCAGCCACGGCGCAGGCCGCCGCAGCCCAGCTCCGCGCCGCGCGACCGGGCTGGTGGGTGGCCGATGCAGCGATTGCAAGCTAGGCTTGGTCAGAAGTAGCTGCGGACAAGCGCCCCGGTGATCAGGGCCCAGCCATCGGCCACCACGAAAAACACCAGCTTGAACGGCAAGGACACCACAGCCGGCGGCACCATCATCATTCCCATCGACATCAGGATTGCCGCGACCACCAGGTCGATGATCAGGAACGGCAGGAAGATCATGAAGCCGATCTCGAAGGCGCGCTGAATCTCGGACAGCAAGAACGATGGCACGAGAAGTGACAGCGGCGCCTCGACCGGCGTCACGGCAGCGGCGGGTCGAAGGTCGGCAAGGGTCTGGAAAGTCTCGGGATCAACCCGCAGCGCCATGAAGTCGCGAAACGGCAGGATCGCGGCCTGAAGCGCGGGGCCGACCTCCATCTGGCCATTTGTCATCGGCTCGATCCCGGTGACCCAGGCCTTGGTGAATACCGGGTCCATCACATACCAGGTCAGGAACATCGCCAGGCTGATGATCAGCATGTTGGGCGGGGCCTGCTGCAACCCGATGGCCTGGCGCAGGATCGACAGCACGGTGACGATGAAGGGAAAGCAGGTGACCATCACCGCAAGTCCCGGCACAATGCTGAGGACGGTGATCAGGAGAAGCAATTGCACCGAACGCAGGGATAGCGAGTTTCCATCGCCGCCAAGATCGCCACCAAGGCCACCCAGGTCTATCGACAGGTCCTGCGCCAGCGCCGGACCGGCAACCAGGACCAGCGCAAAGGCCAGCACAACGGCGAGCACCGGGACCTGCGGCAGGCCGCGCGTCACAGCCCACCGCGCAGGTTTGCGACCTCGGTCAGGCGAACGGCAAGTTGGCCGGCATTGTCACCCTCCATTTCGGTAAGCTCACCCCGGGCGATAAGACGGTCGCCGACGTAAAGCTCCACCGGGTCATCGACACGGCGGTCAAGCTGCAGGACGGCGTCTTTCGACAGGCGCAGAAGGTCGCGCACAAGGGGGCGGGCGCGGCCGACAGAAATGGTAACTTCGATCGGGACCTGGGAAAACGGGTTGGCGTCTGCAAGATCATCCATCTTTGGGGTGCCTCATGTGGAAAGGGTGAAGAAGGCCCGGACAGCGGCCGAGATGTCGTCGGTGACCTGGGTCAGGTCCACGCGCGTCTCCGCCGGGCCAAAGCGGATGTAGACCTGACCTTCGGCAAGCGACGGTTCCTCTTCGATCACCATCGGCAGACCGGTGGCCTGGGCGACAAGACCTTCCACCCGGTCGCGCACCGCGGGGTTGAGGATAAGCGTCAACGGTGCATCGGCCATTTCTTCTGCAAGCGGCATCACAGCCCCAAGCACCGTTGGGGCCAGAGCTTCGCGGGCCACCTCGGGCAGAAGTCGGCCTGTCATCTCGAGGATCAGGGGTCGGATCGCCTGCAGGACATGGCTGCGCGCATCCTGAAAAGTGAAGGCAAGGCTTTGCAGATTGCGCGCAAGGTCGGCGCGGATCCGGGTCTGGTCATCGGACTGGGCGGCGGCGGCATCTTCCCAGCCGGCGGAATAGCCCTGTTCGAACGAAGCGATCTTGGCATCGTCCAGCGCGCTTGCCTCGACCAGTGGCTGCGGCGTGCCGTCGCCCGCAGTGACCGTGTCGAAAACTTCCAGCCTGAGCGCGGGCATCAGGCGCGCTCCTCGTCATGTTCCATCCAGCCGCGCAAGATCTCGATCGATTCGGTCTGGCGCTTTTCGATCAGGCGGCGAAGGCGCGCGGCGGGATCATCAGCGGATGCGGCTTCTTCCGAACTTCCCGAATAGCTGGAATAGACAAAGCCGGTATCAACCTCTCCCTCAAGAGCTGGCGAGGAGAGCCCCGCGGGTGGAAGGGCAAGCGGGGCATCGGGCGCCGAAAGTGCCGGTCGCGCCGCCGAAGCGAAGATCGGCCGGATCACGAACAGACCAAGCACCAGGGCGACCAGGGCAAGAACCGCAGTCTGCACCAGCGACAGGATATCAAGTGCGCCCATCTCGGGCAGGATGCTGGCGCTGGCAAGGCTTCCCTCGGGCAAGGGGATATCCTGAAATTCCAGCGATTTCAGGGTCAGGACATCCCCCCGCGCGGTATCGAGGCCGACAGCCGAGGCGACAAGCTCGGCAAGAGTGGCAAGCTCGTCATCGGGGCGGGCGGTCCAGCTGCGCGTGCCGTCGGCTGCGACGGTGACGACCCCGTCAACCATGACCGCCACTGTCATCCGCCGAACGGCGCCCGGGTTGCGCACAACTTCGCGCTGGGTTTCCGAGACTTCGTAGTTCACCCGCTCGCGCGTTTCAGAGGTCTGGCTTTGTCCTTGTGCGCCCTGACCTGCGTCACCCTCTGGCAGATTCGAAGCGACGGTGACCTCGCCCCCCGGTTCGGTCGAAGAGTCGCTGCGCTCTTCGGTCTCGGACGATATGGCGACGCGGCCCTGCGGGTCGAAGGTTCGTTCGGTAATCTGTTCGCGGTCCTGAACAAGATCGACCGAAACTTCGACCACCGCCTTCCCGGCACCGACCCGGGCGGCAAGCAGCCGTTCGACATTGCCCTTGATGGCGGCTGCGCGGTCTGCGGCGTCGCCGGTATCGAAAGCTTCGCCGTCCTGCCCGCCGATCAGCCCTGCGACCGTGTCGATGATCTGCACGGCATCGGGCTGCATCCCGGACACTGCGCTGGCCACCAGATGCCGGATCGCGCGTGCCTGTGCCTCGGACAATCCACCCGAAACGGTGGTCAGCGTGACCGAGGCCGATGCCTGCACATCGGTCTGAAAGGCACGGGCGGGGGCCGAGGCGATGTGAACACGGGCGGCACGGATCTGGGGCATCGCCAGGAGAGTGCGGGCAAGCTCTCCCTCTTTCGCGCGCCAGTAGGCCGCG